>JAFEEH010000212.1 GCA_018241185.1 Pseudomonadota bacterium
ACCAGCGGCAGGGCGGTGAGGCCGCGCAGCGCCATCACCTGCAGCGGCGGGTAGTGGCCGGCGAGCTGCTTGAGCAACGCGTCCATGCAGGCGAAGAAGGCGCAGGCCAACAGCATGGCGGCGATGCCGCGCAGGGTTCCGTGGGGGAGCATGGAGGATCGTTCGCCGAAAGCTTGAACAAAAAGAGGCTGCAGCGCCCGCCAGACGGGCGCAACCAGCTATGAAATCAATAGCAAACAGGTGGTGCGGTCAAGCGGCGCGACCCACCAGCGCCACCGCGAACACGGCCGTGCCGAGCGCGAGGTTGGTCGCCACCAGGCGTCGGATCGTCGCGAGCCGCTCGCCCGCCTCGGGCCACTGCGCGGCGCCCGCCGCACGGCGCAGCGCGGGCAGGCCGCGGGCGCGCAGCCAGACGTACACGCCCGTCATCACCAGCGCCAGGGTGAGCATCGCGTGCACGCGCCAGTGCGAACCCGCAAAGCCGCCCAGCGTGGCGAACATCGCGAGGCCGCTGGCCCACAGCACGGTGAGCGCGATGTCCACGCCGCGGAAGAAGCGGCCCAGCGCCGCCGCCATGAAGGGCAGTCGCTGCGGCGGCGCCAGGGTGGCCACCGCGGCCGGCCGCGCGGCGAAGTGCATCGCCGCCATGCCGCCGACCCAGAAGGCGGCGCTGGCGACGTGCAGGAAGAGAAGCGTGGCGTAGGTGAGGGCGTTCATGGTCTCGGATGGTGTTGTCGGGTCGGGCGTAAGTCAGGCGGTGCGGCGCGCGGCCACGCGCCGGGGCGGGGGCTCGAGCGCCAGCAGTTCGGCCGGCAGTTCGTCGTTCCACACCTCGCGGAAGTAGGCGCGGTCGCTGGCCACCAGCCGGGGCAGGGCCTCGCGCAGCGCACCGAGCGAGTGTGCCGCGGCACGCAGGTCGCCGGCATGCGTTGCGTACCACGCGTGTTCGAACAGCAGGCTCGCGTGCTGCAGGCCTGGGTAGCGGCGCTGGCCCTGGCCGTGCTCGTCGAGCCGCAGCCGCGCGACGTCGACCCAACGCGCGGGCCAGGCCGCGGGGGCGAAGGCCTCGGCCAGCGTGCCCGCCTGCGCCGCGAGCGCGGACGGCGCCAGCGGCTGCAGGCCGCGGAAGGCGCGCAGCGTGCCGCCCGCCGCCGGCCGGCACGCGCCGCGCGCGATGCGCAACAGGTAGATCGCATTCCAGGCCGAGCGGCCCTGCACGTCCACCAGGCCGCTGAGCCATTCGCTGAAGGCGATCCACTGCACCGCCTGTGCCACAGCGTCCTCACCGCCGGCGTGCTCGGCCGCCGGCAGCGCCAGGCCCACACGGTCGAACAGCCACACGGCCATGCCGAGGTTGGCGGCCACATGCTGGGCCGCGTCGAAGGCATGCGACTCGAAAGCCGCGGCCAGCGCGCGGCCGAAGTGCTGCATCGCCTCCTGCGCCTGCACGGTGGCGGCGGGCGCGTCGTGTGCGGCCATCGCCAGTGCGCGGGAGCGGCAGGCCAGCGCCCACAGGTTGCTCCACTCGAAGCGCACCTGCGGGTGGTGGCGCAGCAGCGGCGCGTGCGCCGGGTCGCCGGCCAGCGCCGACAGCTGGGCCTGCGCCGCCGGCAGGTCGCGTGCCGTGTAGGCGCACCAGGCCGAGACGATGCCGGCCATCGCGCCCAGGTACTCGTGGCCGGCAATGTGTTGCGCCAGCCGCTGCCGCTGCAGGGCCTGCACCCGGCGGCGCGCCTGCGCCTCGTCACCCAGGCGGCGCCACAGCAGCGCCTCGTTGAGTGTGACCAGTGCGCGCTGGAAGTCGCCGTGCGCGAGGGTGCCTGCCTGTCGCATGGCCTCGAGCGCGTTGGCCGGCGCCGGCGCGCCGCGCGGCCCGACCACCGGTGTGGCCCAACGCCCCTGGCGCATCGCCTGCTGGGCCGCGGCGAGCTGCTGCCAGAAGCGAGCGTCGCGCAGCTGCACGCCGGCCGGCGCGAGCGGCGCCGTGACGGGCGCGCGGGGGTCCAGGCCCAGGAAGGACGCGACATCGGCAGCCGTCGCCGGCTGGCCTTCGACCTGCAGCCGCAGCCGCGCCGCCTGCGCCGCCGGCAGCCAGAAGGGCCCCTGGCTGCGGCCCTCGGCGTTGAGGAAGCGCGGGTCGCGCGACGCGTCCGCGCCCCAGCCCACGGCCACGCCCCAGGCCTTGAAGTCGCGAAACGCGCGGCTCACCACCATGCGCAGCGTCGCGGCCGACGACACCTGGCCCCGCAGGTCGTCCAGGCGCAGTGGCGCGCCGTCCAGGCGGGCGCGGTGCAGCCGGACCAGCAGCCACAGCGACTGGTAGGGCGCGGGCCGGCCGTCGACCGACTGGGGCGATGTGAGCTCGAGGGTGAGGGGCGGCAGGGCCATGTGACAGGCGTTACAGCGGTGTGCGGCAAAGGGGCGTGCGGGCTTGGTGACGCCGGGACGGCTTCCTACCATGCGAAGCGTCGCGACATGTCCATCCATTCCACCGGCGCCGCATTGTCGGCGCCCCGCACCTTCTGGAGCCCTCGAATGCCTTTCCCCTTGGCCCCAACGGCCACCGCGCTCACCCGCCGCCATCTGCTGATGGCCGCCTCGCTGGCGCCGCTGGCCACCGCCTGTGCCGCCACGCCCGGCGGCGCCTCCCGCGACCCCGCCGCGGCCCTCGCCCGGCTCGAAGAGGGGCTGAACGGCCGCCTCGGCGTCTTCGCCATCGACACCGCCAGCGGCGCCACGCTGGGCCACCGCGCCAGCGAGCGCTTTCCGATCTGCAGCACCTTCAAGGCCGTCCTCGCCGGCGCCGTGCTGGCGCGCGGCGTGCGCGAGCCGGGTCTGCTCGACGAGCGCGTGCGCTACACGAAGGCCGACCTGATCGCCCACTCGCCGGTCACCGGCCGCGAGCTGGCGCGTGGCATGACGGTGGCCGAGCTGTGCGCCGCCACCGTGCAGTACAGCGACAACGCCGCCGCCAACCTGCTGCTGCGGCGCATCGGCGGCCCGGAGGCGCTCACGGCGCAGGCGCGTGCCTGGGGCGACAGCACCTTCCGCCTGGACCGCTGGGAAACCGAGCTCAACAGCGCCATTGCCAACGATCCGCGCGACACCTCCACGCCCGAAGCCATGGCCCGCCTGCTGCGCACCCTGGCGGTGGACGACGGCCTGCCCACGGCGCAGCGCGCACGCCTGCAGGACTGGCTGCGCGGCAACACCACCGGCGGCGCACGCATCCGTGCCGGCATGCCGGCCGCATGGACGGTGGGGGACAAGACGGGCACCGGCGCCCACGGCGCGGCCAGCGACATCGCGGTGGTGTGGCGGCCGCAGGCGGCGCCGCTGGTGCTGGCGGTCTACACGCGGCTCGACGCGCAGGATGCGAAGCCGCGCGACGACGTCATCGCGGCCGCGGCGCGCATCGTGGCAGGCTGGGCTGACGCGGCCTGATCGGCGGGGTCAGGCCGGGTCGCGCACCAGTGCGGGCAGTTCGCTTCGGCCCACGCCGAGGTCATTGAGCTCGTGCTGGCCCAGCGCCATCAACGCGCGTGCCTCGGCCTTCTGACGGCGCACCAGGGCGGCGTGGTGCCACCATTGCTGCAGGCCGCGAAGCGGCAGAAAGGACGAGACGGCAGGGCGCAGGACGGCGTTCATGATCGGGCTCCAGGGTGGCAGGCAACAGGGCTGTGAGTGAGAGTGACGCGATCATGCAGCGCGGCAATGGATTGGAGAAGTTGAGATTTCTGAGTCTTGTGATCAGAATCGCTGATGCGCCATCTCAACCTCGACCAGCTCCGCACACTCATCGCCATCGCCGACCTGGGCAGCTTCTCGGCCGCCGCGCAGTCGCTGCACCTGGCGCAGCCCACCGTCAGCCTGCACGTGAGCGAGCTCGAATCGCGGCTGGGCGTGCCGCTGCTGGTGCGCGCGGCGCGCCGCGTACAGCCCACGCCCGCCGGCGCCGAGCTGGTCGAGCGCGGCCGGCGCCTGTTGCGCGACGTCGACGAGGCCATCGACGCCGCCCAGCGCCGCCATGCGGGGCTAGAAGGGCGCGTGCGCGTGGGTGTGAGCACCACCGGCATCGTGGTCGACCTGTTGCCGCCGGTGTTCGAGGCGCTGGCCAAGCGCCATCCCGGCATCGAGATCGCGCCCATGTTCGTCGGCTCCGAAGGCTCGGTGGCGGGGCTTCAGGCGGGCACGGTCGACCTGGCGCTGGTGTCGCTGCCGCAGCCTGCGCTGCCGGGCGTGCGCTTCACGCCCTGGCTCACCAACGAGATGCGCGCATTGGTGCCGGCGTCATGGCCGGTGGTCAAGCGGGCCACGCCGGCCTGGCTGGCCGAGCGGCCGCTCATCATGAACGAGCCGGTCAGCCGCATGCAGACGCTCACCATGGAATGGTTCGCGCGCGCGGGCTATGCGCCGCGCCCGCGCATCGAGCACAACTACGACACCGCCATGCGTGGCCTGGTCGAGGCCGGCTACGGCGCCGCGCTGCTGCCGGTGGCGCCGGGCGACAAGGCCTATGCCAACCCGCGCGTGCGCGTCGTGCCCCTCAGTCCGCGACTGGTGCGCAAGCTGGTCATCGGCCAGCGCGCCACCGAAGCGCGCGAGGGCGCCGTCGCGCGCGTCGCGGAGGTGCTGCTGGAGTTCTCGCGCGCCTGGGCCGGGCCGGCGTGAAATGAAGCACTCCCCAAGCCGCTTCGCGGCTCCCCCTCTCCGGCGCCTTCGGCTTGGAGGGGGGCGCACCCGGAGGCCTGGCAAAACCAGTTCCTCGGGTGCCCTGGGGGCTTCGCTGCGCTTGCCGGCTGGGCTGCAGGTTGTGGGAGCGAGTGCGGTCCGGGTGGTCCGCGGCGTCTTGGCGGGCCGGGCGCGAATGTGCGGAGACAGCGTGGCGCGATTGCGCATCACCCCGCGGCCGCTGCCGGGCCGACGTAGCGCGCCCGCGGCCGGATCAGCGTGCCCGTGGCCTGCTGCTCCAGCGCGTGCGCGATCCAGCCGACCGCGCGGCCGAGCGCGAACAGCACCAGCGGCGCCTCGGGCGGCAGCCGGCGCGCATCGGCCATCGCTGCGAGCGCGAAGTCGATGTTCGGCGGCTCGCCCAGCAGGCGCTCGCCGGCCTGCTGCAGCTCGGCAAAGGCCGGTGGGAGTTCGAACTGCGCGAGCAGTGCCTGCCCGCGCACGTCGCCCTTCGGGTACAGCGGGTGCCCGAAGGCCGCAGGTGGTCGCCCCAGCGCCAGCCATTCGCGCAAGGTGGCGTCGGCGCCCTCGCGGGCCGCAGCCTGCACCAGCGCGCGCACGGCCGCGGCGGCGCCGCCGTGCAGGGGGCCGGTGAGTGTGGCCAGCCCGCTGAGCAGGCAGGCGGCCAGTGAAGCGCCAGTGGACGCGGTGACGCGCGCGGCGAAGGTCGAAGCGTTGAGTTCGTGGTCGGCCATCAGCACCAGCGCGCGGCGCAGCAGATCGGCCGAGCGCGGCCGGCCCCAGGCGGCGGCCAGGCGCTGGTGCAGGTGCTCGCCCGTGGCGGGTCCGGCCATCGCGTCGGCCAGCGTGCCCATCAGCGAACGCGCCTCGTCCAGCAGTGCGGCGCGGCCGCGCCCACGCGCCGGCGGGTCGACGGCGGCCCGCGCGGCCAGCGCCTGGAGCGCGGCGGCCAGCGGGCCGGTGGCCGTCAGCGTGGCGCCGGCCATGGCGGCAAAGCCGTCGGCCGGCCCGTCCCACAGCAGCGCAGCGACTTCCTCCAGCGTCGCGTGTTCGGCGAGCGCGCAGGCGTCCTGGCCGCGGTAGCACAGTCGGCCATCGGCCACCGTGGAGATGCCCGACGCCAGCACCGGCTCGCCCCACTGGATCGCTTCGCCGGCCAGCACCGCGCTGCTGCGCCGTCCCTGGCGCCGCGTGGCCAGGCGCTGCACGTCGTCGCGGTGGTAGAGGCTGCGGCGCGGGTCGCCGCGGTCGGCCCGCGTGCGGATGCGGCCGCGGCTCACGTTGGCGTACAGCGTCTGCGGCTGCACCTTGAGCAGCGCCAGCGCGTCGGCCGCAGGCAGCCACAGGGGAAGTCGAGCCGGGGTGTCGGTCATGTTGATGGAAAGGATCAAGATTGACGTCAATGTGCCGGTGCCAAGAATGGAGGGCATCGACACGGCCGTCAAGCGCGGCGAAGGACATGAGATGAGCGAAGGACTCGAAGGTGTGATCGCGGCACGCACGGTGCTGTCGGACGTGGACGGCGCCGCCGGCCGCCTGGTGCTGCGCGGGCAGTCGCTCGACGCGCTGGCCGGTCGCTGGCGGTTCGAGCAGGTGCTGGCGCTGCTGTGGGACGGCTTCTTCGACGGGCCGGTCGAGGCGCACGCGATGCCGCCGGCGCTCGGCCGCGCACGCCTGGAGGCGGCCGCGCTGCTACGGCCCGAGGACCCGCAGGCGTTGGGCGCGCTGCCGCCGGTCGACGCACTGCGCGCGCTGCTGGCGCGCCTGCCCGATGGCGACGACCTGCCCACCGCGCTGCGGCTGGTGGCGGCGACGGGCGTGTTCACGGCCGCGGTGCTGCGCTGGCGCGCCGGCGCATCCGCGCTCGCGCCGCAGCCCGATGCGCCGCATGCGGCCGACGTGCTGCGCCTCGCCCAGGGCCGCGCGCCGACGGCGCAGCAGTCGGCGGCGCTCGACACCTACCTGGTCACCGTGGCCGACCACGGCCTCAACGCCTCGACCTTCGCGGCGCGCGTGGTCGCGTCCACCGGCGCCGGCCTGGCCTCGGCCGTGCTGGCGGGACTGAGCGCGCTCAAGGGCCCGCTGCACGGCGGCGCGCCCGGCCCGGTGCTGGACATGCTCGACGCCATCGGCCGCGCCGATGCGGCCGACGACTGGCTGCAGGCCGCGCTCGACCGCGGCGAACGCCTCATGGGCTTCGGCCACCGCATCTACCGCGTGCGCGACCCGCGGGCCGACGCGCTCAAGGGCGCGCTGCGGCGGCTGGCGGCATCCGGCGGCGTCGGTGGCGAGCGCCTCGCGCTGGCCGAGGCCGTGGAGCGCGCTGCGCTGGCGTCGTTGCAGGCGCGCAAGCCCGGCCGCGTGCTGGAGACCAACGTGGAGTTCTACACCGCGCTGCTGCTGGAGGCGCTGGGCCTTCCGCGCGACGCCTTCACCGCCGTCTTCGCGATGGGCCGCGTCGGCGGCTGGATCGCGCATGCGCGCGAACAGGCGCGCACCGCCCGGCTGATCCGGCCGCAGTCGCTCTACGTGGGGCCGGCGCCCGGCAACGCCCGCGCGGTGGCCGAGCCGCAGCCGGCCTGATACAGGCTGCGTTCAAAGACACGGATCCGTTCACGCTCAGCTTGTCGAAGTGCTGCGCAGGGCTTCGACAAGCTCGGCCTGAACGGTTCGTTTTGATCGGCAGCGCGGATGCCGGGTGCTAAACGAGAAAAGTGCAATCGGCCTGCAGCGCCCGTCCGGCGGGCGTTATGACCGAATTCGTCACGATCGTGACGATCTCAGCTGCCGGTCGATGCGTAGCGCCTGAGGCCCAGCCGCCAGGCCGCGAAGGCCAGCGCCAGGAAGGCGAAGCCGGCCAGCGGCGACACCGTGCCCAGCCACGCCGGCGCGCCGAGCGGGTCGGCCTTGCCCAGCACCGCGAGCACCGGGTAGTAGGCGACGCAGGCGAGCGGCACCGCGAAGGTGAGCACGCGCCGGAACCAGCGCGCGTACAGCGCCAGCGGAAACTGCGCCGCCTGCACGCCGCCGTAGGTGAGGATGTTGGCCATCTCCAGGCTCTCCACCGTCCAGAACGACAGCGTGCCCTGCAGCACCAGGATGCCGAGGAACAGCGCCACGCCGCCGGCCAGCGCGAAGAGCGCGATGGCTATCGCCTCCGGCGTCCACGCCACGCCGGCCTGCACCGTGCCGACGGCCAGCACGCCCAGGCCCTGCAGCAGGCGCCCGAGCCGGCTGATGCGCACGTCGTGGCCCATGAGCTGAACCGCCAGCGGCCGCGGGCGCAGCAGCAGGCGGTCGAAGGCGCCGGTGCGCAGGTACTCGGTGCCCAGCACGTCGAAGCCGCGGCCCAGCGCGTCGGCGATGGCGAACATGCAGTTCACCAGCCCGTAGAAGATCGCCACCTCGCCCAGGCGCCAGCCCTGCACCTCGCCGAAGCGGTGGAACAGCGCCCACACCGAGATCACCTCCACGCCGGTGGCGAGGAACTGGCCGATCGTGAGCATCAGCGCCGAGCCGGGGTAGCGCGCCTGACCGCTGAGCGAAGCCGCAGCCAGGCGGCCGAAGAGCCGCAGCGATCCCATCGCGTCGCGGTGCCTCATCCGCCCTGCACCTCGAGCCGGCGCAGGGTGCGCGCCATCGCGGCGCGCCCGGCGGCCACCAGCGCCACGGTCCACAGCGCCTGCAGCGCCAGGCCTTCGAGCGCCTGCGGGCCGGCCAGCTGGCCGAACCAGATGCGCGCCGGGATGTCGGTCACGCCCGCCAGCGGTTGCAGCAACAGCAGCGCCTGCCACGCATCGGGCAGCAGCGCCAGCGGCAACAGGTTGCCCGAGAACACGATCACCACCGGCGCCGCCAGCGCATTGATGCCGCGCTCGTTGAGCGAGGCGGCGGCGGCGATGTTGAGCAGCATCACCATCGACGTCGAGAGCAGCAGAGCCAGCACGGCCGACACCGCGAAG
Organism: Pseudomonadota bacterium; assembly: GCA_018241185.1. Classification (GTDB taxonomy): domain Bacteria; phylum Pseudomonadota; class Gammaproteobacteria; order Burkholderiales; family Burkholderiaceae_C; genus Xenophilus. The sequence continues at coordinate 8,655 of JAFEEH010000212.1, forward strand.
GCGACGCCCGCTGCCATGCCGGCCGGCGGCTGCCAGGCCCAGTCCGCGAGGCCCGCGAGCGGCAGCAGCACGGCCGCGAAGCCTGCCATCAGCGCCACGCGCGGCAGCACCCGCGCCGCGATCCAGCCGGCCGAGCGGGCGTACCACAGCGCATAGGCGTCCACCGGCCGCAGCCGGTCGTAGGCCACGCTGCCGCTGCGCACGGCCTGCGCCACCTCGGGGTCGCCCAGCCAGGGCAGCAGCGCGAGCAGGCCCTGCGCCAGCCAGGTGTAGGTGACGGCCTGGGCCAGCGTCATCGGCGCGCCGGTGGCCGATGCGCCCGCCACGCCGCCGTAGAACGCTGCCAGCACCATCACCTTGATGCCGCCCCACCAGCACTGCGTGGCAAAGCCGGCCCAGGCCGCGGTGCGGTACTGCAGCATCTGCAGGAAGCGCGAGGCGAAGGCGGCGCGGTAGGGGCGCAGCCATCGTTGCAACGTCATGCCTCGGCCGCTCCGTGCATCGCGTAGAAGCGCGCGATCACCGCTTCGATGGTCATGCCCTCGTCTTCCGCATCCGCGGGCAGGCCCTCGTCGAGCCGCCGTGCCGCCATCACCTGCGCGCGCAGCGCGTCCACCGGGCTGTCGGCCAGCACGCGGCCATGGCCGATCACGATCACGCGGCGCGCCAGGGCCTCGATGTCGTGCATGTCGTGCGTGGTCAGCAGCACGGTGGTGCCGCGCTCGCGGTTGGCGCGCCTGACGAAGTCGCGCACCGCCAGCTTGGACGGCGCGTCGAGGCCGATGGTCGGCTCGTCGAGGAACAGGATCTCCGGCTCGTGCAGCAGCGCCGCCGCGATCTCGGCGCGCATGCGCTGGCCCAGCGACAGCTGGCGCACCGGCTGGTCGAGCAGGCGTTCCAGGTGCAGCAGCGCCACGAGTTCGTCGCGCGTGCGGGCGAAGCGCACCGGGTCGACGCGGTAGATGTCGCGCAGCAGCGCGAAGCCGTCGGCCACCGGCAGGTCCCACCACAGCTGCGTGCGCTGGCCGAAGACGACGCCGATGTGCCCCACATGGCGCTCGCGGTCGGCGAAGGGGTCGCGCCCGTCGACCTGCACCCGCCCGCCGTCGGGCCGCAGGATGCCCGCGAGGATCTTGACGGTGGTCGACTTGCCGGCGCCGTTGGGGCCGATGAAGCCCAGCAGCTCGCCGCGCTCGAGCGCGAAGGACACGCCCGCCAGCGCCTCGACCGTGCGGTGCCGCGGCCGCAGCAGCGCGCGCAGCGCCCCGCCCACGCCCGGGTCGCGCTCGTGGATGCGGTAGGTCTTGCGCAGCTGGTCAACGACGATCTGGGGCATGGCGGTCCGGAAGGGGGGCGGATGCTACACGAGCGGCGCACAATCGGCGCCACCGCCCCCTCCACGATCCCCATGGCCCTTGACCCGCCCCTGCTTTCGGGAAGCTGCCTGTGCGGCGAAGTGCGCTATGCGCTGCGCAGCCCCCTCAAGGCCGTGTCCCACTGCCATTGCCGCATGTGCCAGAAAGCCCATGGCGCGGCCTTCGCCAGCTACGGCAGCGTGCCGGTGGCCGACTTCGTGGTCGTCGCCGGCGCCGGGCGCCTGCGCGCACGGGAGTCGTCGCCCGGCGTGACGCGCAGCTTCTGCGGCGATTGCGGCTCGCCGCTGACCTGGCACCGCGCGCACGGCGACGCCGCGGCCTGGATCTCGGTGTCGCTCGGCACGCTCGACGCGCCCTTCGCCCCTGCGAAGCAGCGCCACATCCACCTCGACACGGCGGCGACCTGGCACGACGCGGCACCCGCCACCACGCCCTGATTCACCTCATACTGCGAGACGCCCGATGTCCAACGCCCGCGCCCACGCCATCCCCCTGCCCACCGACGTGCGCGTGGCCGCGCAGTACCCCGGGGCCTTCCTGGCCGATGCCTTCGCCATCGACCTGCCCGCGGGCACCACGCAGGACGCACTGGTGCTGGCGCGCTTCGCGCTCGAGCGGCAAGCGCCCTGGGTCGAGCGGCTGATGCGCCTGCGCGATGCCCTGGTGTCACTGTTCGGCCTGAAGACCGCGAAGGCGCTGCGCGCCGAGGGCGTCACGGGCGCGCCGCGCGTCGGCATCTTCCGCATCTACGAGACGCATCCGGACGAGGTCGTGCTTGGCGAGGATGACCTGCACCTGAATTTCCGCTTGTCGGTGCGCCGACGCCCAGGCGGTGCGGGCGTACCGCAGCAATTGACCGCCGTGACTGTCGTGCATTGCCACAACCTGCTCGGTCGCAACTACATCCGTGTCATCGGGCCGATTCACAAGCTCGTGGTGCGCTCCGCGCTCGATCGTGCGGCGCGCAATGGTTGGTTTGCGGCCTCCGCTTGACTCGGAAGGCTGCAAGATGGAGTTGACAAGACCGACCCGGCAGATCGTGATCGAAGTGATCGAGGGTCTGCTTTCTGGCAAATACACAAGGCATGCGGTCGTCCAGTGGCAACGTGATGTCTGCGAGCGCTTCGACTATTACGGCCCCGGCACGCTGCTGGTACCGCTCAAGAACGAAGATGGCTACTGGGCGTTTGTGGCGTTTGCACGCCTGCTGGAATCGACGGATGAGCACGGTCGCCCGTCCACCACCCCGTTCATACGCGATGCAGACATGCGCGAATGGTGGGTCGCAATGATGCGATGTGGCCCACGATTTGAGGATGGCGTTGTTCGCAGGGTGCGATGGCCCGTACCTCAAGCGGGCAATGACCATCGACCTCTTCTTGCCCTCTCCGACAAGGCGGCGAGCTTGTTCAAGGCCATGGGCATTTCGCCGGTAAGAGGAATCGTCGACGATCTGGGTGAACTGTCGGAGTTCGCCGCCGTGGAGTGGGCCGGGACAAGCTGGTTCATCACCCGCAGTTGCGCGCCGACGCCGGCGCGGGCGGGGTTGGTGCACATCGATGGCGATCCAAGCGAGGGCGCGGAAGCGGTGGGCGCAATGTTGAGCCGCATCGGGATCGAGCCGGAGCTGCTGGAATGGGTTTCCGAGCTTCTTCCGCACGAGCCCTGGGTCTTGAAACGCGTCGACGACAACGGCAATGCCTTTGTGGTGGATGAGTACGCGAATGGCGTAGAGGCCCTGCTCTGGCAGTCTCATTTTGAGCGAAAGGGCCACAAGCTGTTTTATCAGGCGGTACGCCTGGAATGAGGCCTCCAGCAGTCAGCGCGGCCTGGCCGGATAGCCCGCTTCGATCCACGCCTCAGCGCTTGCCATGCTGAGCTTGAAGCTGGCCGCCACGCGTGCCTCGCCCAGCGCCGACCCGGATTCGTCCTGGGCCGTGAGCACCGCATAGGGGTGCTCCTCGTCGGGCACGATCTGCAGCGCCACGCGGATGCGTTCCGAGCCCGCGCCCACGCTCACCTGCTTGTTCAGTTGCGCGTGCAGCTGCTGCTCGTGCCGGCGCAGCACCTCGGACGCGGTCTTCACCAGCGTGTGGAACGCCGGCGCGTCGAGCGGCTTGGGGTTCTTCTTGTCGCGGCCCATGGTCCAGGGGCCGACCAGCGCGGGCTCGGCCTCGCCCTGGCGCGTCATCGAGACGGCCCAGCCGTCGTCGTCTTCGTTCTTGATGACGCGTGCGGTCCACAGGCCGTCGCGCCAGAGGCGGGCCTGCTGGAGGTCGGCGTCGTCGGCACTGTCTTCGAAAGGGGTGGGAATATCGGTGTCTGTGTCGCTCATGAGGGCGCCAGTCTTGCACACGCCCTGCACACCCCGGCGTGGCGCTAGAAGATCGACAGCCCCGTGCGTTGCGCGAACAGCTCCAGCGCGCGCGTGCCCAGCAGCGAGTTGCCGGTCGCGTCCAGCGCGGGCGACCACACGGCCAGGGTGAGGCGGTCGGGCACCACGGCCACGATGCCGCCGCCCACCCCGCTCTTGCAGGGCAGGCCGATGTGGAAGGCAAAGTCGCCCGCGGCGTCGTAGGTGCCGCAGGTCAGCATCAGCGCGTTGATGCGCCGGGCCTGGCGTTCGGTGACGACCTGCGTCTGCGGAAGGCAAGGATGCGCGCCGTCGCGGCACAGGTAGCCGGCGGCGCGCGCCAGCTGCAGCCCGCTCATCGACAGCGCGCACTGGTGGAAATAGAAGTCCAGCACCGTGTCCACGTCGTGGTCCAGCTTGCCGAAGCTCTTCATGAAGTTGGCCAGTGCGTAGTTGCGGTAGCCGGTGGCCGCCTCGGACGCAGCGACCTCGGGGTCGAAGCCAATGGGTTCGCCCGTCAGGTGGCTCATGAAGGCGAGCAGCTCGCTCTTCGCGTCGGCGCCGTACAGGCCCACGATGCGGTCGGCCACCGCGATGGCGCCGGCATTGATGAAGGGGTTGCGCGGCTTGCCCTGTTCGCTCTCGAGCTGCACCAGCGAGTTGAAGGGGTTGCCCGAGGGTTCGCGGCCGATGCGCGCCCACAGCGCGTCCTCGCTCAGGTGGCGCATGGCCAGCGTGAGGGTGAAGAGCTTGGAGATGCTCTGGATGGAAAAGGGCACGCGCCCATCGCCGGCCGAGGCCTCCGCGCCGTCGCAGGTGCGCAGGGCGATGCCGAAGTGCTGCGGATCGACGCGCGCCAGCGCCGGGATGTAGCGGGCCACGGCGCCGTCGCGGCCGGCCTCGTGGGCGAGCGTGGCGGCGATCTCGTCGAGCAGGGGCTGGAGGTCCATGGCGGGGCGTGCGGTCGATGGGGCCGCCATTGTCTTTCAAGCCAAAAGTGCCTGTAGCGCCCGCGCAATGGGCGCGAGCAGCTATCAATTCAGGAGCAAATCAGGTGGAAGCCACCGGCCGCCGCCGGTTCACCAGCACGATGCCCACCGCCACGCCGGTGAGTGCAAGCACGAGTTGCAGCGTCAACGGCTCGCCCAGCAACAGCACACCGAACACCAGGGCGAACAGCGGCGTGAGGAAGGTGAAGGACGAGATGCGCGTGGCCGGGTAGTGCCGCAGCAGCCACATCCAGGCCAGGTAGCTGACGAAGGCGCCGATCACGGTCTGCAGCGCGATCGAGAACCAGGCATAGCCCGAGTACGACAGGCCCCACGTCTCGCCCCTGGCCAGCGACAGCAATGGCGTGATCGCGGCGGTGACCGCGATTTGATAGAACAGGGTCTTCTCGGCGCTGGCCGTGGCCAGCTTCGTGCTGCGGATCACCAGCGTGGTCAGGCCCCACAGCACGCCGGCCAGCAAGGCCAGTGCGTCGCCGAACAGCTGCGTGCGGCTGCCGTGGCCCAGGCTTTCGCTGAAGGCCACCACCACGGCCGCGAAGGCGATGGCCAGGCCCACCCACTGCACGCCGCGCAGCCGCTCCGAAGGCACGATGCGCGGCACCAGCAGTGCGACCACGAAGGGCGAGGTGTAGAGGAACACCGTCAGGCGCGAGGCGGTGGTGTGCTGCAGGCCGGTGTAGATGCAGACGAACTCGCCGGCGAAAAGCAGCCCCGCGAGCAATCCGCCGCCCAGCGTGCCGTCGCGCTGGAAGAGCGGCACGCCGCGCCGAGCGCACCACACCCACAGCAGCAGCACCGCCCCCGCCATGCGCATCGCCGCCTGCCACATCGGCGGCACTTCGGCCACCGTGGTCTTGATGAGGATCTGCTGCAGGCCCCAGAACGCGCAGCACGCGATGAGGATCGCGATGGCGCGGGTGTCGAGGTGGTCGTGGCGGTCGGTCATGGGCACGTGCAGGAACAGAAAGGCCCGCCGGCGGATGCCGCGCGGGCCGGCCGCGATCTTGCCGGCAGCGCGCGCATCGCGGAAGTCGGGAATTCTGAGGCCGCCGATCAGTTTTGCTGATGCGGGCGTGTCACGGCGGCGCCAGCACCGGGTAGGGCGGCCGCCCGCGCGTGCCGCGCATCAGGTCGGGCACGACGAGCTCGACGTCCGGCACGGCCTTCGCCGCGTGCTCGAGCCGGTGTGCCAGTCCGGCCGACGGCACGCAGCCCTGCAGGTACACCCAGCGCCGCTGCACCGTGATCCACACGCTGGCACGACGCACGCCGGGCACACGGGCCAGCGCGGCCTGCACCTTCGGCGCGAGGGCCTTGTCGTAGCGGTAGGCGTTGCTGTCCGCGCAGCGCCCTGCCAGCCAGCAGCTGGTACCGCGCTCCAGGCGCGAATGCATCTGCTGGCGGCGCTCGGCCTCGGTGTAGAGCGGGCCCTCGGGCACCGGGCAGGCCGGCAGGCCCGCGGCGACGTGGACGAAGGGGTCGTCGAACCAGTTGCGTTTGGGCTCGGCCGCAGCGCCCGCAGCTGCCGGCAGCAGGCCCAGCAACAGGAGGGCGAGGGATGCAATGCGCATCGGTGGATCGTAGCGAGGGGCGGGCTACAGTGCCTGGCCGACCCTCGACCTCGACCCGCCATGGACTTCTACGACCAGCTCGCGCCGCTGTACCACCTGATCTACCCCGACTGGCCGGCCAGCGTGGCGTTGCAGGGCACGCAGCTCGATGCCGTGGTGCAGGCCGAGTGGCCCGGCGCGAAGCGGGTGCTCGACCTGAGCTGTGGCATCGGCACCCAGGCGCTCGGGCTGGCGCAGCGCGGCTACGCAGTGACGGCTTCGGACGTGTCGTCCGGCGCCGTCGCCCGCGCCCAGCGCGAGGCCGCCGCGATGGGCGTGGCGCTGACAGCCTCGGTGGGCGACATGCGCGACGCCCACGCGCTGCATGGGAGCGGCTTCGACGTCGTGCTGTCGGCCGACAACGCGGTGCCCCACCTGCTGAGCGACGCCGACATCCTCGCGGCGCTGCGCCAGACGTGGCTCTGCCTGCGCCCCGGCGGCGGTTGCGTGCTCACGGTGCGCGACTATGCGCAGGAGCCGCGCGGACGGCACCTCGTCAAGCACTACGGCGCGCGCGTCGAGGGCCGGCGGCGGCATGTGCTGTTCCAGGTGTGGGACTTCGACGGTGCCGAAGCGACGCACTACGACTTCAGCTTCTTTGCGGTGGAGGAAAACCTCGATACGCAGGAGGTGAGCACGCGCGTGATGCGTTCGCGCTACTACGCCATCACCACCGACCACCTGCTGGCGCTGCTCGCCGAGGCGGGCTTCGTGCACACGAGGCGGCTGGACGGTGCCTTCTACCAGCCCGTGCTGGTCGGCACGCGCCCACGGGCCTGAAGCGGCCGACCGGAAGGGTTCAGCGTGGTCCGGCGCGACGGAACTCGTCGAGCAGCGCGCGGCGTTGGCCCAGCGCCTTCGCGGTCCAGTTGCGCACGTAGCCGTTGTCGGTCTTGTCCGCAGCCGATTCGAAGGCTTTGATCTCCTGCGCGAGGGACTCGAGCACCATCTCGCGCGCTCCCTGGTCGAACTCGGCGCCGCGCAGCGTCGCCAGCCGCTGCAGTTTGGTGTGCGACTCGTCGACCATGTCGAGCGGGATCTCGGTCTTCTCGCGCTTCGCGAGATCGCTCAGCCCGCGATAGAGGCCGTTCGACTGTTCGCTGAGTTTTCGGCCGAGCCCGCGCATCGGCGGTGTGGAGGCCTGCTTGCGCATCAGCGCGCCAAGTTGGCGCTCGCGGATCAGGTAGCCCGCGGTGGTGCGGATGAACAGGCGGTCGCTGTCGCGCACACCCGCGCGCAGCGTCTCGTTGCCGCGGCCCTTGTCGTCGGGCACCTGCGCGCGTGCCTCCCAGGCGGTGCCCAGGGCGGCGATGCCGAGGGCGAAGGCGATGGCACCGACGCGCAGGCGGTGCGACAGGACGCCTGCCGCCTCGACTCGGCGCGGCGTGGGGTTCGTTCGTGGATGGTCGAGCATGCGCGACTCCTTGGCTGCCATGCCCACAGCATGGCGCCGGTCGCGTGCGCTTCGATAGGCGAAACCGCAACCAGCCTGTCAGTCTCGTGCCCACAGGGGCTCGCCTGGCGCCCGGGCCTGCGCCCGGTGCGCATCCGCCGTGGCATGCACGCGCTGCAGCGGCGCGCGGGCCACGTCCCGGCGCGCCACCTCGGCCACCTCGCGCATCAGCGCGCGCGCGTCCCAGTCCACGGGCCAGCCTTGCCACAGGCGCAGTGCGCCGTTCACGAACACGGCGCGGATCTGGTCGCGGTTGCCGAAGCGCACCAGCTCCCAGCTCAGGTCCCAGCTGGGCAGGAACTCGGGCACGTCGAGGTCGAGCAGCAGGAAGTCGGCCGCGAAGCCCGCCTCGATGCGGCCGGTGAGTGCGGCCAAGCCTGCGGCTTCGGCACCGCGGTGCGTGGCATGGTCCAGCCAGATCCAGCCGCCGCCGCAGGACGAATCGCCATTGGCCAGGCCGTGCGTGAGGCGCTGCGCCGTCTCGGCCGCGTCCATGAGCCGCAGGCCGTCGGCGCGCGTGCCGTCGGTGCCCAGGCCGAAGGGCACGCCCAGCAGCTGCAGCATGCCGGCGTCCAGGACGGCGTTGCCCTTCCAGGCGCTGGCGACCGGGTTGTAGGCCACGGCGGCGCCGCTGTCGCGCAGCAGGCCGAACTCGCGGTGCGTGAGCAGCGTGGCATGCGCGAGCAGGGCGCTGTCGTTGAGCGCGCCCACGGCATGCAGCAGTTCGATGGGCCGCAGGCCGCGCGCGACCAGCGAGCGCTCCACGGCGGCCAGGTGTTCGTTCACATGGGTCTGGAAGCGGCGGCCGGCTTCGCGCGTGAGGGCCGCCACGTCGTGCAGCATGCGGTCGCTCGCGGCTTCGGGGATCGAAATGGCGAGCGAGGGGTGCACCAGCGGGTCGTGTTCGTACTCGGCCAGGAAGCCCGCGGCACGGTCGAGGATGCGGCGCGCGCCGGCCTCGCCGTCGGTGTTGCCGGCGTCGTTGCAGATCAGTCCGAGCACGCAGCGGATGCCGGTGTCGCGCGCAGCCTGCGCCACGCCGGCCAGGCCTTCCTCGGAGCGCGTGCCCGCATCGACGACCGTGGTGAAGCCGCCGCGCAGCGATTCCCAGGCCGCCAGCTTGGCCGAGAGGTAGGCCGCGTGGGTGTCGAGCACGCCCTCCATCGGCACCCAGATGCGCTTGAAGATCTCGGACGGCTCGCCGAAGGCCAGCGACTTGCCGAAGGCCTGCGTGAGGTGCGTGTGCGTGTCGACGAGGCCGGGCATCAGCAGCTGCTGCGGCAGTTCCACGAACGCACGGCCGGGGTGGGCCGCCTGCACCTCGTCGCGCGGGCCGGCGTGGGTGAAGCGCCCGCCCTGCACGGCGGCGGCCCAGCCGCGCTGCGCACCGTCGGGGCGCATCAGCCATTCGGGCGCCAGCAGCAGGGGGCCGCCGTCGGTGGGGGTGAGGTCGGACGATGAGCGCATGCGAAGTCCTAGGCGAAAAGCAGGAAAAGGAACCAGGCGCCCACGATCAGCAGCAGCCCGCTGACGAAGCGCTGCAGGCGATGCCGGTCCAGGCCCTGGGCCAGGCGCTGGCCGGCCAGCGAGCCGATCAGCAGCAGCACGCCGCAGGCGGCGGCCAGGCCCCAGTCGAGCCGGTGGGCGGCCGCGTGCACGGCGCTGCTGGTCAGCGCCACCGGCAGCTGCACCGCCTGCGCCGCGATGACCGCGAAATCCACGCGCTGGCGGCACAGCATCAGCAGCGGCAGCAGCAGCACCGGGCCGCCGGTGCCCGTGAGCGCGGAGCCGATGCCTACCAGCACGCCCAGGCCCGCGAGCACCGGTGCCGACAGCAGCGGTGCGGCGTCGGCCTGCCGGTCCTGTGCCATGAAGCCGCGCACGCCGGCGAAGAGCACCAGCGCCGTCACCCCGCCCAGCAACACGCGTGCCGGCAGCGCCTGCACCAGCAGCGCGCCACCCGCCGCGCCGGCCAGTGCGCCGGCCAGCAGCGGCCAGGTGCGCCGCGCCAGCGCGGGCTCGCGCGCCAGCGGCCGCATCGCGACCAGGGCCGGCAGCGCGAAGGCCAGCGAGGCGGCGGCGATGGCCTGCGGCGCCGCGACCTCGCCGAAACGCGTGAGCACCGGCACCAGCAGCACGCCGCCGATGCCGGTCGCGCCTATCAGCCCGCCCGCGAGCAGCACCGCAGGCAGCAGGATCCAGGCGTGGGCGAGCAGGGTCATCGGGGCGTCGGGTAAAGCGGCCTTACTCGGCCTTGATGTTGGCCTTGGTCACCACGTCCTGGACGGTGCGGCGTTCCTTGGCCAGGTACTCGCCGAAGGCGGGGCCGCTCATCACCACGGGGCGCACCGCGATCTCGCCGAGGCGGCGCACGACCTCGGGGTCCTTCATCGTGGTTTCGACGGCCTGCACGAGCTGCTGCGCGACGGGTGCCGGCACGCCGGCGGGCGCCAGGATGCCGAGCCAGGAGTCGACTTCGAAGTCCTTGAGCGCGGCCGTCTCGGCCAGCGCCGGCACGTTGGGCGCGATGGCCGCGCGCTGCTTGGAGGTCACGCCGAAGGCCTTGACCTTGCCGTCCTTGATGAAGGGCTGCGCCAGCGACAGCGGCAGCACCGCCAGGTCGAGCTGGCCGCCGGCCACGTCGGTCAGCACCTGCGGGCCCGACTTGTAGGGCACGTGCACGATGTCCATGGCGGCGCGCTGCTTGATGAGCTCGGCCGTCACGTGCAGCGAGGTGCCCACGCCGTCGGTGCCGAAGTTCAGCTTGCCCGGTTCCTTCTTCGCCAGTGCGATCAGCTCGGCCATGTTGGCGGCCGGCAGGCTGGCCTTGCCGATCAGCACGAAAGGCGAGACGCCGATGGTGGCGATGGGCGCGAAGTCCTTGAAGGTGTCGTAGCGCACGGCCGAGGGTGCGACCAGCGGCGCCACGTTGAGCGGGCTGGCCACGGCGAAGAGCAGCGTGTAGCCGTCGGCCGGCGCGCGCGCCGCCTTCTGCGTGCCGATGGTGCCGGCCGCGCCCGCCACGTTGTCGATCACCACCGACTGCTTGAGCACCTCGCCGAGCTTGGTGTTGACCAGCCGCGCGGTGGCATCGACGCCGCCGCCGGCCGCGAACGGCACAATCAAAGTGATCGGCTTGCTCGGGTACGACTGCGCGATGGCAGCGGGCGCACCCAGGCCCAGCGCGAGGCTGGCACCGAGCGCGGCAGCAAAGGCGCGGCGCGACGACAAAGGCAGGAGTTGGAAGCGGGGCATGGCGGTTTTCCTCGAACGGTTGAAACGGACGGACAAAGAAGGAAGCACCCGGACGGTGCGAGAATCTACTCGTTATGACAAGTTATAACAAGCGATGCAAACCCCGTGCCAGCGCGGCGGACGGGCCGGCGCATGGCTGATCTGCCGCAATCGCTGCATGCGCGGCTGCGCGACGCGCTGCGTGCCGACATCCTCGAAGGGCGACTGCGCCCCGGGGACAAGCTGGCCTCCGAATCCGAAATGCAGGCCGAGCACGGTGTCAGCCGCATCACCGTGCGGCAGGCGCTGGCCGCCCTGCAGGCCGACGGGCTGATCGTCAAGCTGCACGGAAAAGGGGCGTTCGTGTCCCATTCCAAGGCGTCGCAGAGCCTCAATCGCCTGCAGGGCCTGCACGAGGCGCTGGGCGGCGAGGCCGGTGCGGTGAGCAACCGGCGCCTGGCCTGGCGGCAGGTCAAGGCCACGGCAGCCGTGGCCGCGCAGTTGCAGCTGCGCACCGGCGAGCCGGTCTACCAGTTGCAGACGCTGCGCTACCTCGAGCGCGAGCCGCTCTCGGTCAACACCTCCTGGCTGCGCCCCGCGCTGGGCGAGAAGCTGGGCCGCGTGGACTTCTCGCGCCGCGACCTGATCGAGGTCTTCGAGCACGAGGGCGGCCTCGCGATCGGCCGCGCCGAACTGGAGATCGGCGCCGGCGTGGCGCGCGCTGCCGATGCGAAGCTGCTGCAGATCGCGCCCGGCGCACCGGTGCTCGAAGTGCAGCGCATCGTCTACAGCGAGGCGGGCGAGCCCGTGCATACCGAGACCGCGATCTACCGCGCCGACACCTTCCGCTACCGCCTGGCCCTGCAACGTTGACTCCACACGCCGCAACCCCATGAGCACCACCATCCCGGTCATCGACATCTCGGCCCTCGCCACGGAGGATGCGGCCGCACGCCGCGCCGTCGCAGCCGAAATCGGCGCCGCCTGCCGCGACATCGGCTTCTTCGCCATCACCGGCCATGGCGTGCCGGCTGCCGTCGTGGACGGCACCTTCGCGGCCAGCGCCGACTTCTTCGCCCAGCCAATGGCCGCCAAGCAGGCACTCGCCTATGCGAGCCTGAGCCACAACCGCGGTTATGTGGGCACGGGCGTCGAGGCGCTGGACGAGCAGCGCGGCGCTGACCAAAAGGAAGCCTTCAACCTCATTTGGACCGACGAGGCCACGCGCCCGCCCAATGCCTGGCCGGCGCTGCCGGGTTGGCGCGAGCAGGTGCAGGCCTACTTCGACGCCACGCTGGCGGCAGCGCGCCGGCTGCACCACGCCTTCGCGCTCGACCTCGGCCTGGCCGAGGACTTCTTTGACGACAAGATCGACCGGCCCCTGGCCACGCTGCGCCTGCTGCACTACCCGGCGAGCGCCGACGCCGCGCACGACGACGGCATCGGCGCAGGCGCCCACACCGACTACGGCAACGTGACGCTGCTGGCCACCGACGGCGTCTCGGGTCTGCAGGTGCAGGGCCGCGCACGCGACGAGTGGATCGACGTGCCGCCGCTGCCCGGCGCCTTCGTCTGCAACATCGGCGACTGCCTCATGCGCTGGACCAACGACGTCTACCTGTCGACGCCGCACCGCGTGCTGCGGCCGGCGCGCGAGCGCTACTCGATCGCGCTCTTCCTCGACCCCAACCCCGATGCGCTGGTCAGCGCGATCCCGTCTTGCGTGCCGCCGGGCGAGGCGCCGCGCCACGCGCCGGTGACGACGCAGGCGTACCTGCAGTCGCGCTTCGACGCGACCTACGGCCAGAAGCCCTGAGCTTCGCGCCCGGCGCGTGCAGGGCCAGCAGCACTTCTTCCTCCTTCAGCAGTTCGGCGTCCAGCGCCTGCAACTGCGCGATGAACACCTGCTCCGGCGCCGACAGGCTGCGACCGCGCAGGCGCGCGACGCCGAACTGGCCGACGGTGCGCAGCGGCAGGCCGGGGATCGCCACGAGCTGCCCGCGGCGCAGTTCCTCGGCCACCATGAAGACGCACAGCATCGACAGCGCATCGGAGTTGCGCAGGATGTCCTTGAGCACGGCCGAGCTGTCGCAGCGCAGCGCCAGCGGCTGCACCGGCTGGCCGGCAGGCATGGCCGGCAGATGGCGCGCCATGCGCTCGGCCACGTCCTGCGACACCTGCGGCCCGGCCCAGGGGTAGGCGCGCAGCTGGTCCATCGTGGGCGCAGGCACGGCGGCCAGGGGGTGGCCCGCGCGCACCACCGTCACCGAGGGGTGGGGCTGCAGCGCGGTGAGTTCGATCGCCTCGTGCGCCTGCACCTCGCTCAGGTCGGCCAGCATGAGGTCGATGTCGCGCGCCAGCAGGCGCTCGGGCAACTCCTTCCACGGCGCGATCACCACGTCGACCTGCAGCCGCGGGTGCAGGCGGCTCAGCCGGCCGACCACCGGGCCGGCCAACGCCGAACCGGCGAAGGGGCCGGCGCCGATGCGCAGCGTGCCCAGCTCGGCGCCCTGCGCGAGGCGCACGTCGCGCTCCAGCTCGCGCAGGCCCAGCGACCAGGCCTGCGCGCGCTCCAGCACGAGGGCGCCGACGGCGGTGGGCATCACCGGCCCCTGGCCGCGGTCGAACAGCACCGCGCCCAGCGCGGCCTCCAGGTTCTGGATGCTGCGGCTGAGCGCCGGCTGCGTGAGGCCCAGCGCTTCGGCGGCGCGCGAGTAGTTGCGGTGCTCGGCCAGCGCGAGCAGGTGCTGCAGGTGGCGGGTCTCGATCATGATGTTTCTCAGTTATCGATTCGATGATTGTGATGCATTTGACTTCTTGAGGCCCCGCACTGACGATCCGGGCCACGCCGAGAAGAGAACGAGGAGACACACGATGGGACCAATCAGAACCGCGCTGGCGGCCACGCTCGCCTGCGCGCTCGCCGCCTGCGCCGGCGCACCTGCCAGCCGCACCGAAGCCGCCGCCGCGAGCGCCGCCGGTGCCGCATCGCCGGCCACGCTGCAACGCCAGGCCGGCGTGGCACGCGCCTACGACCTGCGCCCCGGCGCCGATGCCGACGACGCCCGCCGCGGCTTCATCGCCGCGCCCAGCGGGCAGATCCGCGCCGCCGACGGCCGCGTGGTCTGGGACTTCGACGCCTTCGCCGCGCAGAAGGGCGAGGCGCCGGCCACCGTCAACCCCAGCCTGTGGCGACAGGCGCTGCTCAACAACAGCGTCGGCCTGTTCAAGGTCACCGACGGCATCTGGCAGGTGCGCGGCTTCGACCTCGCCAACCTCACGCTGATCGAGGGCCGCACCGGCTGGATCGTGGTGGACACCCTGACCACGCGCGAGACCGCGGCCGCCGCGATGGCCTTCGCGCGCCAGCACCTGGGCAACAAGCCGGTGTCGGCGGTGGTGTTCACGCACAGCCATGTCGACCACTTCGGCGGCGCGCTGGGCGTGATCCCGGCCGAGGAGGTGAAGGCACGCCAGGTGCCGGTGGTCGCACCCGTCGGCTTCATGGAAGAGGCCACGAGCGAGAACCTGCTGGTCGGCACCGCGATGGGCCGGCGCGCGGCCTACATGTACGGCAACCTGCTGCCGCGCAACGCACTGGGCACCGTCGACACCGGCCTGGGCAAGGCCGTGGCGCTGGGACGCATCGGCATCCTCGCGCCGACGCTGCTGGTCGACAAGCCGACGCAGGAGATCGTGCTCGACGGCGTGCGCTTCGTCTTCCACAACGCGCCCAACTCCGAGGCGCCGGCGGAGCTGGTCTTCTCGGTGCCCGAGAAGAAGGCCTTCGGCGCGGCCGAACTGGCCTCGCACACGCTGCACAACCTCTACACGCTGCGCGGCGCCAAGGTGCGCGATGCGCTGGCCTGGTCGGGCTACATCGACGGCGCCATCGGCCAGCTCGATGGCGCGGAGGTGCTGTTCGGCCAGCACCATTGGCCGGTGTGGGGCAACGCGCACATCGTGACCTACCTGGAGGCGCAGCGCGACACCTACCGCTACCTGCACGACCAGACGGTGCGCGGCATCAACGCCGGCCTCACGGCGCCCGAGATCGCCGAGACGATCCGCCTGCCGAAGAGCCTCGACGCCCAGCTTTCGCTGCACGGCTACTACGGCACCGTAAAGCACAACGTGCGCGCGATCTACCAGTACTACATGGGCTGGTTCGACGCCAACCCGGCCAACCTCGACCCGCTGCCGCCGGTCGAAGGCGCGAAGAAATACGTCGAGCTGGCCGGCGGTGCCGATGCGGCGATTCGCGTCGCGCAGCAGGCCTACGACCAGGGCGACTACCGCTGGGCCGCCGAGCTGCTCAAGCAGGTGGTGCTGGCCGACAGCGGCAACCGCGCCGCGCGCGAGCTGCAGGCCCGGGCCTTCGAGCAACTGGGCTACCAGGCCGAGTCGGCGCCCTGGCGCAACTTCTACCTGACCGGCGCGCTCGAGCTGCGCAACGGTCCGCCGCAGCGGGGGCTGACGCGCAGCGTGCTCATGGACATGCTGCAGCACACGCCCACCGAGCGCTTCCTCGAAGCGATGGCCGGCGCGCTCGACGGGCCGAAGGCCGACGGCGTGAAGCTGCGCATCGACCTGCGCATGTCCGACACCGGCGAGCGCTACGGCCTGTGGATCGACAACGCGGTGCTGCACCACCGCCGCGGCGGGCTCGAGGGGCCGGCCGATGCGACGCTGACGCTCACGCGCCCCTTCTTCCTGCGCCTGATGACCGGCCAGGCCGGCCCCGCGGAGCTGCTCACGTCCAAGGAGACCAGGATCGACGGCAGCCTGCTCGCGCTGCAGCGCTTCTTCGGGCTGATCGAGCGCGCCCCCGGCAACTTCCCGATCGTGACGAGGTGATCGGCGTGAAGGCGGGCTGCCGGACGCGAAGGGCGCGAAGGCTTCGCGAAGGACGCGAAAGAAATCCATCTGAAAGGTGTTCTGGCCCTTTCGCGACTTTCGCGGAATCTTCGCGTCCTTCGCGTACGGATGTTGGGAGTTCCTGAGGTGGACTCGCTCCCCTACGACACCGACTGGCTGGTCATCGGCTCCGGCTTCGGCGGCAGCGTGGCGGCGTTGCGCCTGGCGCAGAAGGGCCACGCCGTGACGGTGCTCGAAGCCGGCCGGCGCTTTGCGGATGCGGACTTCCCGAAGAACGGCTGGGACACGCGCAACACCTTCTGGGCCCCGCGCGCGGGCTGCACCGGGCCGTCGCGCATCACCGTGTTCAAGGACCTGTTCGTCGCCAGTGGCGTCGGCGTGGGCGGCGGCAGCCTGGTGTACGCCAACACGCTGTACCGGGCCAAGCCGGAGTTCTTCGCGCACCCGGGCTGGGCGGGCCTCGCGGACTGGCAGGCCGAGCTGGCGCCGCACTACGACACGGCCGAGCGCATGCTCGGCGTGCAGACCGTGCCCTGGGACAGCGCGGGCCAGCAGTTGCTGCGCGAGATGGGCGCGCACTTCGGCGTCGCCGACACCTTTCGCCGCACGCCCTGCGCCGTGTTCTTCGGCAAGGAGGGCGTCACGGTGCCCGACCCGTACTTCGGCGGCGAAGGCCCGGCGCGCACCGGCTGCACACGCTGCGGCGGCTGCACGCTGGGCTGCCGCGTGGGCGCGAAGAACACGCTGGTCAAGAACTACCTCTGGTTCGCCGAGCGCGCCGGTGCGCAGGTGCGGGCCGAGACCGAGGTGCTCGACATCCGTCCGCTCGACGGGGCCGAGGGCGCGACCGGCTACGAGGTGCAGGTGCGCCGCTCGACCGGCGGCGGTGCGCGGCCGGTGTCGGTGCTGCGCGCGCGTGGCGTGGTCGTGGCCGCCGGCGCGTTGGGCAGCAACCGGCTGCTGGCGCAGTGCCGGCTGGCCGGCGGCCTGCCGCGGCTGAGCGCCTGTCTGGGCCAGAAAGTGCGCACCAACAGCGAGTCGATCCTGGCCGTCACCCTGCCCGACGACCGGCTGCCCGTGCACCGCGATGTGTCGATCAGCGCCAGCATCCATGTCAGCGCCGACACGCACATCGAGTTCGTCACCTATGGCGAGAAGGGCGACGTGCTGAAGCTCTTCCACACCCTGATCACCGGCGACGGCACGCGCCTCACGCGGCCGCTCAGGCTGCTGGGGCAGGTGCTGCGACATCCCCTGCGGCTGCTGCGCCTGCTGACGTCGCGGCACTACGGCCGGCGCACCGTGCTGCTGCTGGTGATGCAGTCGCTGGACAACGCGATGGCCTTCGTTGCGCGGCTCGATCGCCATGGCCGCGTCACGCTGCAGACGCAGCAGGACGCCGATCACCCCAACCCGACCTTCATCCGCGAAGGCTTCGAGGCCGCGCAGTGGCTCGCGGCACACACGGGCGGCATCGCGCAAAGCGGCAGCACCGAGGCGCTGATGAACATCCCGACCACGGCGCACCTGCTCGGCGGCGCGGTGATCGGTGCCGATGCGGCCAGCGGTGTGGTCGACCGCGACGGCCACGCCTTCGGCTACCGCCACCTGCTGGTGTGCGACGGCTCGATCATGCCGGCCAACCCGGGCGTGAACCCCAGCCTGACGATCACCGCGCTGGCCGAGCGCATCATGGCGGCCGTGCCATCCGCCACCCCGTCCCCATGACCGACGACCGCCTCCTCGCCGTCTTTGCCGCGCAGCACGCGGCCAGCCGCGCCCAGCCCGAAGTGCCGCTCGCGCTGCGGCGCGACCGGCTGCAGCGCCTGCGCGCGCTGATCGATCGCCGCGCCGAGGCCTGGGCTGCGGCCGTGCAGGCCGACTTCGGCGTGCGTTCGCCACAGCTCACCGAAGTCGCCGACCTGCTGGTGCTGCGCGCCACGGTGGCCGATGCGCTGCGGCACCTGGCGCGCTGGTCGCGTCCGCAGCGCGTGCGCACGCCGCTGCAGCTCATGCCCGCGCGCGGCTGGGTGCAGCGCCAGCCGCTGGGCGTGGTGGGCGTGATCTCGCCGTGGAACTACCCGCTGCAGCTCGCGCTGGGTCCGGCGGCCTCGGCGCTGGCGGCAGGCAACCGCGTGATGCTCAAGCCCAGCGAACTCACGCCGCGCACCTCGGCCGCGCTGGCCGAAGACATCGCCGGCGCGTTCGCCGAGGACGAGTTCTGCGTGCTGACCGGCGACGCCGAACGGGCCGCCGCCTTCGCGGCGCTGCCCTTCGACCACCTCTTCTTCACCGGCTCGACCGGCGTCGGCCGCAAGGTCGCCGCCGCTGCAGCGCAGAACCTCACGCCGACCACGCTGGAGCTGGGCGGCAAGTCGCCATGCATCGTCGATGCGTCCTGCACCGACCTCGACGGCGTGGCTTCGAAGATCGCCCACGGCAAGCTGCTCAACGCCGGCCAGACCTGCATCGCGCCCGACTACCTGCTGGTGCCGCGCGGGCGCGAGGCGGCGTTCGTCGATGCGTTCTCGCGCGCGGCGCAGGCGCTGTTCCCGCACTTCGACACCAACCCCGACTACGCGGCGCTGATCGGCGAGCGGCACCGGCGCCGGCTCGACGGGCTGGTCGCGCAGGCCGTGGCCGAAGGCGCGACCGCCCATTCGCTGCCCGGTGGGGATGCGCGGCAGATGGCCCCGGTGCTGCTGACCGGCGTGACGCCCGGCATGGCGGTGATGCAGGAAGAGATCTTCGGCCCCGTGCTGCCCGTGCTGGGCTGCGACGGCACGGACGAGGCGGTCGCTTTCATCAACGCCCGGCCGCGCCCGCTCGCGCTGTACTGGTTCGGCACCGACACCGCGGCACGCGACGCGGTGCTGGCGCGCACGGTGAGCGGCGGCGTGACCGTGAACGACACGCTGATGCACATCGCGCATGAGGGCCTGCCCTTCGGTGGCGTCGGGCCCAGCGGTTGGGGCGCGTCGCACGGCGAAGCGGGCTTCCTGCGCTTCACGCACGAGAAGGCGGTGCTGGTGCAGTCGCGCTGGTCGGCGGGGCGGCTGCTGTACCCGCCGTACGGCGCGCGCTTCGACCGCATGATGCGGCTGCTGCGGCGCCTGGGCTGAAGGCCTGGTGCCCTCAGACCACCGCGTCGTCTTGCAGCACGTGCGCGAAGAGCGCGAGCAGTTCGCGCGCGAAGAGGTCCATGTTCAGCGCGCGTTCGGCCTGGCCGGTGGCGGCCACGCGGCTGTGCGTCGCCGCGCCGGCCACCGCGATGCACACGTGGCCGGGCGGATCGCCGTAGGGGCTGCCCGACGGGCCGGCCGCGCCGCTCTCGCACAGGCCCCAGGTGGCGCGGTGCGCATCGCGCACGCGCGCGGCCATCATCCGGGCGTAGGGCTCGGTCTCGGCGCGCATGCCTTCCATGTCGGCGGCCGTGAGGCCCATCAGCGCCTTGCCCGCGCGGCGGGAATAGACGACCGCACCGCCCAGGAAGTAGGCCGACGCACCGGGCACCGCCAGCAACGCCGCCGAAACCAGGCCGCCCGCGGACGATTCGGCCACGGCGACGGTCTCGCGGCGAGCCTTGAGCAGCACCGCCACGTCGTGCGCCAGCGTGGGGAGCGGAGGCAGGGCGATGCGATCGGTCATGGGTGCCTTCTCAGAGCGGATGCTCGGTGTAGAAATGCCCGCCGTGGAAGAGCAGCGGCGGCACGCCGAGGCGATGGGTGCAGCGCTCCACCTCGCCGACG
>JAFEEH010000213.1 GCA_018241185.1 Pseudomonadota bacterium
CGAGCGCGCTGCTGAGGTCGGCCACCAGCCCCTGACGGCCGCCCAGCAGGATCACGAAGAAGCCGATGATCACGCCCGGGAAGGACAGCGGCAGCGTGAGCAGCGACAGCAGCACGCGCTTGCCGATGAAGTCGCGGCGCGCGAGGTAGATGCCGACGGCCGAGCCCAGCGCGAGCGTGGCAACGGTCACGGTCGCCGACAGCAGCACCGTGTTGACCATGCTTTGCAGGTAGCGGCCGTCGGTGAGCACGGCGAAGTAGGTCGCCCAGCCTTTCTCGGCCGGCAATGCCAGCAGGCGGGCGATCGGCAGCAGCCAGAAGGCGGCGAAGAAGGCCGCCGCCGGCAGCAGGCACGCCAGCCGCAGCCAGCGGGCGTTCCCATTCGTGGAAGCCTTCATGCCCGGGATGCCGGCGCTCAGCGCACGTCCTTCAGGTAGCGGTCGGAGAAGGCGCGCTGGGCCTGGGCCATGCGTGCGTAGTCGACGGCCTTGGCGCGCGCGTAGTCGCTGGCCGGCAGGAACTGGGCTTCCACGTCCTTGGGCATGGCGCTCGCGCGCACGGGGCGCAGGTAGGCCTTGGCCCAGATCGCCTGGCCTTCGTCGGAGAGCACGAAGTCCAGCACCTTCTTCGCGTCGGCGGCGTGCGGGGCCTTGGCGACCAGGCTCATCACGTAGGGCACGACCACGGTGCCTTCGCTGGGGATGACGAAGGCGACGTTGGCCTTGTCCTTGTACTTGGCGCGGTAGGCGTTGAAGTCGTAGTCCAACAGGATCGCGATCTCGCCCGACAGCACGCGCGCGTACGAGGTCTGCTTGGGCACGATGGGCTCGTTCTTCTGCAGCTGCTTGAAGTACTCGATCGCCGGCGTGAAGTTGTCCATGGTGCCGCCGCGCGATTCGTTGACGGCCACGGCGCCCACGTAGCCGACGAAGGCCGAGGCGGGGTCGAGGTAGCCGATCAGGCCCTTGTAGTCGGGCTTGAGCAGGTCGGCCCAGCTCTTGGGAATGGGCTTGCCCTTGAGCGCATCGACGTTGACCATGAAGCCGAGCGTGCCCGAATGGATGGTGAACCAGTTGCCGGCCGGGTCTTTCAGGCCGGCAGGGATGTCGTTCCACGCGGCCGGCTTGTAGGGCTCGACCACGCCGTCCTTCTGCGCCTGGATGGCGAAGGTCACACCGAGATAGGTGACGTCGGCCACCGGGCTCGCCTTCTCGGCCACCAGCTGGGCCAGGGCCTGGCCCGAGTTCTTGTTGTCGGCCGGCACGGTGACGCCGGTCTTCGCCTTGATGGCGCGCAGCTGCGTGCCCCAGTCGGCCCATTCGGTCGGGCAGTTGTAGCAAATGGCGGTCTGTGCCATGGCGGCGCCGCCGGCGACGAGGCCGGCCGCGAGCACGGCCGCGCGGGCGATGCGGTGGAAGGTGACGAAGGACATGGAGAAGCTCCTGGGATGGATGGGTGGCTGTTGTGGGGAGAAAAAAGAGAAAGGAGGTGCCGCCTAGGCGAAGCCCGGCGCCTGCGCGCACGATTCGCCGACACGGAACACGTGCGGCAGCAGCACGCTGTCCTCGGGCGACAAGGGCTGCCCCTGCGCGAGCGCGGCCGTCAGCAGTTCGACACTCGTCCTGCCGATGTCGATGTTGGGTTGGGCAATGGTGCTCAGCGCCGGCATGAGGTCCTCGCCCAGCGCGATGCCGTCGAAACCGACCACCGACAGCGCCTGCGGCACCGGGAGCCCGCCCAGGTGCGCGGCGCGGATGCTGCGGATGGCCAGCAGGTCGTTCGAGCACACCAGGGCCGTCGGCCGCCGGTGTTCGGACAGGGCACGCGCGATCACGTCGCTGGCCGCCTCGACGAAAGGCACCTCGATCAGCGGCTGCGGCGCGAAGCCCGCTTCGTCCATGCCGCGCAGGAAGCCCTGATAGCGCTGCTGCGCACGGTCCGACGCGGCCAGCGTGCCGCTCACCATGGCGATGTGGCGGTGGCCGAGCAGGGCCAGGCGCGCCACGACATCGGCCACGGCGGCTTCGCCGTCGACGCCGACGCAGGGGTGCGCGGCATGGCGGTTGTAGGCCAGCACGTAGGGTGTGCCGGCCTGCGCCAGCCGTTGCAGCGTGGCGGAGGTGGACGGGTTGGCCACCACCAGGATGAAGCCGTCGACGTTGCTGCCCTGGAGCAGGCCCACCGCGCGCTCTTCCTCGTCGATGCGGTAGCCGGAGGTGACCGGCATGATCGCGTAGCCCTGCGCCGCCGCAGCGGCGGCAATGCCCTGCAGGCACTCGGCGAAGGTCGGGTTCATGAGCGTGGGCAGCACCACGCCCAGCACGCGGCTGCGCTGGGTGCGCAGCGTGCGGGCACTGGCGTTGGGCACGTAGCCCAGCTCCCGCGCCACGCGCTCGACCAGCTCGCGCGTGGCGGGCGTGACCTTGTCCGGCAGGTTGAAGGCGCGCGAGACGGTCGCGACGGAAACGCCGGCGCGTCGTGCGACTTTCTGGATGCTCATCGGCGAACCACTCGGTTGGGCGTGTTCATGTAATCGATTACATTAGGCGCCGCGAGTATGACGCCGTGATGACGTCGAACAAAAGTGGTGGAAACCCGCCCGTGAATGGCCGGGCTGCGCGCGAGCGCTAGCGCGGGGCGGAGCCGTGGCCCACCCGCGCGTCGGCGCGAGTGGTGCGAGCGGCGCGAGCCGGCGTCAGGACTTTTTATTGCTGCGCACGCGACGCAGCTCGTCCAGGATCAGGCAAATGGCGCCCAGCGTGATGGCGCTGTCGGCCAGGTTGAAGGCCGGGAAATGGCGGCCGCTCCAGTGGAAGTCCAGGAAGTCGACCACGTAGCCGTGCATCAGGCGGTCGATCACGTTGCCCACCGCGCCGCCCAGGATGCAGGCCATGGCGAAGCCGAAGAGCTTCTGGCCTCGGTGCTTGTGCAGCATCCAGACGATGAAGACGCCGGCGCCGATGCCGATGGCGGTGAAGAACCAGCGCTGCCAGCCCGAGGCACCGGCCAGAAACGAGAATGCCGCGCCCGTGTTGTGCCAACGGCCGATGTTGAAGAAGCCGGTGATGACGGTGAAGTCGTACAGCCGGTAGTTGCCGAGGATCAGCGTCTTGGTCCACTGGTCGGCGATGAAGATCAGCACCGCCAGCGCCAGCCAGGGCCAGATGCCGGCCCGGGCGCTGCCGGCGGGCGAAGGCGCCACCGCCGGCGTCATGCGTGGCTCCGCGCTTCGCCCGCGCCGTAGAGGTTGGCGGTGCAGCGGCCGCAGATCGTGGGGTGGACCGGGTCGCTGCCGACGTCGGCACGCCAGTGCCAGCAGCGCTCGCACTTGGTGTCGGAACTGGCCACAACGCCCGTGGACAGGGCGTCACCAGCTATCAATTCGATAGCAGATGTGATGAAGACGAACTTCAGGTCGTCGCCCAGCGAGGCCAGCAAGGCGTGGTCCTCGGGCGCCACGGTCAGCGTCACGTTGGCCTGCAGCGACGAGCCCAGCTGGCCGGCGGCGCGCACCGCCTCGATGTCCTTGTTGACGGCGTCGCGGACCTCGCGGATGCGCGACCACTTGGCGAGCAGCGCCGCGTCGGGCTCGCCGAACACGCTGTACGTTTCCATGAAGATGGACTCGGACGTTCCGGCGAACTTCCACGCCTCCTCGGCCGTGAAGCTGAGGAAAGGCGCCATCCAGCGCAGCATCGCCTGCGTGATGTGCCACAGCGCGGTCTGCGCGCTGCGGCGCGCGCGCGAGCCTGGCGCGGTGGTGTAGAGCCGGTCCTTCAGCACGTCGAGGTAGAAGGCACCCAGGTCCTCGGAGCAGTAGACCTGCAGCTTGGCGACCACCGGGTGGAACTCGTACACCTCGTAGTGCGCCAGCACCTCGGCCTGGAACTGCGCCGCGCGCGCGAGCGCGTAGCGGTCGATCTCGAAGAGCTCATCGAGCGGCACGCCGTCCTTCGAGATGTCGAAGTCGCTGGTGTTGGCCAGCAGGAAGCGCAGCGTGTTGCGAATGCGGCGGTAGGCATCGACCACGCGGGCGAGGATCTTGTCGTCGCCGGCGATGTCGCCCGAGTAGTCGCTCGCGGCCACCCACAGCCGGATGATCTCGGAACCCAGCTTGTTGCTGATCTCCTGCGGTTCGATGCCGTTCTTGAGCGACTTGCTCATCTTGCGGCCCTGGCTGTCGACCGTGAAACCGTGCGTCAGCAGGCCCTTGTACGGCGCGCGCCCTTCGAGCGCACAGGCCAGCAGCAAGGACGAGTGGAACCACCCGCGGTGCTGGTCGTGGCCTTCGAGGTAGAGGTCGGCCTCGGGGCCGACTTCGTGGAACTGCGGCGCATGCGTGCCGCGCAGCACGTGGAAGAAGGTCGAGCCGGAGTCGAACCACACCTCGAGGATGTCGCTGCTCTTGGTGTAGTTCGGCGCGTCCGCGGCGCCGAGGATTTCTTCGGTCGTCACGCGGCTCCAGGCCTCGATGCCGCCCTGCTCGACGATGGCGGCGGCCTGGTCGAGGATCTCCATCGTGCGCGGATGCAGTTCGCCCGACTCCCTGTGCAGGAAGAAGGGGATCGGCACGCCCCAGCTGCGCTGGCGCGAGATGCACCAGTCGGGCCGGTTGGCGATCATGTCGTGCAGGCGCGCCTTGCCGTTCTCGGGGTAGAAACCGGTCTGCTCGATCGCGTCGAGCGCCATCTGGCGCAGCGTCTTCGCGGGCTTGGCGCCGGGCTTCGTGAACACGCCTTCACCCTCGTCCATGCGGATGAACCACTGCGCCGCGGCGCGGTAGATCACCGGCGTCTTGTGGCGCCAGCAGTGCGGGTAGCTGTGGGTGATGGTCTCGGTGGTCAGCAGGCGGCCGGCGCCCCGCAGCGCCTCGATGATGTGGGGCACCGCCTTCCAGATGTTCTGGCCGCCGAAGAGCGGGAAGTCGGCCGCGTAGCTGCCGTTGCCCTGCACCGGGTTCAGGATGTCGTCGTAGCTCAGGCCGTGCGCCACGCAGGAATTGAAATCGTCCAGGCCGTAGGCGGGCGAGGAGTGCACGATGCCGGTGCCGTCGGTGGCGGTGGCGTAGTCGGCCAGGTACACGGGCGCCACGCGCCGGTAGCCGTAACTGCCGTCGTCGCTCTGCACGTCGTACAGCGGGTGCTCGAATTCGAGGCCGCCCAGCGCCTCGCCCTTCACGGTGGCGATCACCTGCCCGTCGAGCGCATAGCGCGTCATGCACATCTCGACCAGCGACTCGGCCACGATCAGCAGGCCCTTGTCGGTGTCGACCAGCGCATAGACCAGCTCGGGGTTGAGGTTCAGTGCCTGGTTGGCCGGGATGGTCCAGGCGGTGGTGGTCCAGATGACGGCGAACACGTCGCCCAGCGCGTCGGGCCGGCCGAAGGCGGCCAGCACCTTGTCGCGGTCATGGGCCTTGAAGGCGACGTCGATGGTCTGCGACTTCTTGTCCTGGTATTCGATCTCGAACTCGGCCAGCGACGAGCCGCAGTCGAAGCACCAGTACACGGGCTTGAGCCCGCGGTAGACGAAGCCGCGTTCGATCACCTTCTTGAAGGCGCGGATCTCGCCGGCCTCGTTGGCGAAGTCCATCGTCTTGTACGGGTGGTCCCATTCGCCCAGCACGCCCAGGCGCTGGAAGTCGGCCATCTGCTGTGCGATCTGCTCGGTGGCGTAGGCGCGGCTCCTGGCCTGCATCTCGTCGCGGCTCAGGTTGCGGCCGTATTGCTTTTCGATGGCGTTCTCGATCGGCAGGCCATGGCAGTCCCAGCCCGGCACGTAGAGCGCGTCGAAACCCTTGAGCTGGCGCGCCTTGGTGATCATGTCCTTGAGGATCTTGTTCACCGCGTGGCCCATGTGGATCTGGCCGTTGGCGTAGGGCGGGCCGTCGTGCAGGATGAACTTGGGCGCATCGGCGCGGGCGACGCGCAGGCGCTTGTACAGGCCCTCGTCGTTCCACTGCTTCACCCAGCCCGGCTCGCGCTTGGGCAGGTCGCCGCGCATGGGGAAGGGGGTGTCGGGCAGGTTCAGCGTGGCGCGGTAGTCGGTGGGTTGGGCAGCGTCAGACATGGTGGGTGCGAACGAAAAGAGCTTCGACAGGCTCAGCCCGAGCGGCGGCAGCCGTCGGCGAAAAAGGGAGGGAGCCGTTCGCCCCGAGCTTGTCCAAGGGCGGCAGCACGTGGCGTGCAGGGCTAAATTCGGTCGCGCGTGGTCTGGCGCCGGGTTTCCGCGTGGGGATTGCTGTGCGTGGCTGCGAAGAAGGCCCGCGCGTCGTCACGGTCCTTGGCGATGCCCGCGGTCAGGGCTTCCAGGCTCGTGTAGCGCAGTTCGTCGTGCAGTTTGGAGAGCAGGTCCACCCGGACGATTTTACCGTAGGCCCCCTCGGCGCCCAGGCTGGGCGGCCATTCGAGGCAGTGCGTCTCGAGCAGCACCCGGCCGCCGTTGACGTCGTTGGCATCCAGCGAGGGGCGCACGCCGAGGTTGGCCACGCCCGGCAGCGGCCGGTCGGCCAGGCCGTGCACCAGCACCGCGAAGATGCCGCTGGCGGCCGGCTTCCAGTGCTTGAAGCGCAGGTTGAGCGTGCGAAAGCCGTCGCTGCCGCCCGGGAGCGAAGCGCCCAGCGCCCGGCCGAGCTTGCGGCCGTGCACCACGTGGCCCGAGATCGCGTAGGGGCGGCCGAGCAGGGCGTGCACGTCGCCCATGCGGCCCTGGGCCAGCGCCTCGCGCACCGCCGAGCTGGAAACGCGCAACCCGTGGACCTCATAGCTCATCATGCGGGCGACGTCGAAGCCGTGTCGGGCTCCTGCCGCGTCGAGCATCGCGTAGTCGCCTGCCCGCTTCGCGCCGAAGCGGAAGTCGTCGCCCACGAGCACGTAGCGCGCGCCGAGGCCATCGATGAGTACGTCGCGGATGAACTGCTCGGGCGGCTGGCTGGCCAGGCGCGCATCGAAGGGCAGCACGATGGTCTGGTCGACGCCGTTGGCCGCGAGCTCGCAGAGCTTGTCGCGCAGCGTGGCAATGCGCGCCGGCGCGAGCTCGGGCCTCTTCGTGAGGCCGGCGAAGTAGTCGCGCGGGTGGGGCTCGAAGGTCATCACGCAGCTGGGCAGGCCGCGCTGCCGGGCCTCGGCCTTGAGCAGCGCGAGCATGGCCTGGTGCCCGCGGTGCACGCCATCGAAGTTGCCGATGGTCAGCGCGCAGGCAGGCGCCACGCCGGGGTGCCGGAAGCCACGGAATATCTGCATGGGATGTTATGTTTTTGATAGCAGGCCGCGCCCGGCCGATGGGCCTTGGCGGGCAAGTTGTCATCAAAGCGGGTTATATTGTGGCGCGTTCCCTGTATTCCCATCTCTCCCGTTCGGTTCTCTTGTCGACGTTAGCCCCCAGGCCGCCGCTGTGCGGCACCCGCCCCCCCGAGGGGGGCAAGGAAACTCGGGGCGGTCCGTCGTTTCCTTGAGGAGGCTTGTGTGGTGAAGGTATTGAAGCTGTCGGCCCAGGGCCTGCCGCAATCGTGGATCTCGCTGGAACAGGCGGTGACCCATTACGCGGCGGACGAAGTGCGCTGGGAGGCGGGCGGGCAGATTGCACTGTTCCGCGGCGGCCACAACGCCGTCACCGGCGAACAGTCGCAGATCGCGGTGAGCAGCATCATCGGCACCAAGGGCGTGCCGCGCATCAGCCCCTCCCAGCTGCGGCCGCGCCTCACCAACAGCAACCTCTTCGCACGCGACCGCAACATCTGCGCCTACTGCGGCGGCCACTTCCACGAAGACGAGCTCACGCGCGAGCACATCATCCCCTTCGCGCAGAACGGCATCGACACCTGGATGAACGTGGTCACCGCCTGCCGCCCCTGCAACCACCGCAAGAGCAGCCGCACGCCCGAGCAGGCCCACATGCCGCTGCTGTACACGCCCTACGTTCCCAGCCTGTGGGAAGACTTCATCCTGCGCAACCGCCGCATCCTGGCGGACCAGATGGAGTTTTTGATGGCGCACATCCCGAGCAGTTCGCGGCTGCATGGGTAGCGGCCGCTGCCGCCATGCAAGGAGGCGCCGCGGCGCCTCTTTTTCCGTCCCGCTTCAGCCGCGCCAGTTCGGCTTGCGTTTCTCCAGGAACGCCTGCACGCCTTCGAGCGCCGTGCTGTCGATCATGTTGGCCGCCATCGTGCGGCTGGCGTCCTGCAGGGCGCCCTCCATGCCCAACTCGAGCTGCCGGTAGAACAGCGCCTTGCCCATCTCCAGTGCGATGCGCGGCTTGTCGAGGATGCGCGCGAGCAGGGCCTCGACCCCCGCGTCCAGCGCCTCGGGTGCAACGACACGATTGACCAGCCCGCGCCCGCGTGCCGTCTCGGCGTCGATGAAGTCGCCCGTCACCAGCATCTCGAAGGCGGCCTTGCGCGACACGTTGCGCGAGACGGTCACGGCCGGTGTCGAGCAGAACAAGCCGACATCGATGCCGCTGGTGGCGAAGCGCGCGTCGCTCGATGCCACGGCCAGGTCGCACAGCGCCACCAACTGGCAGCCGGCCGCGGTCGCGATGCCGTGCACGCGTGCGACCACGGGCACCGGCAGGCGATGCAGCGTCAGCATCATCGCGCTGCAGCGCGCAAAGAGGGCCTCGTAGTACGCCTGCGCGGGCGTGGCGCGCATCTGGCGCAGGTCGTGGCCGGCACAGAAGGCTCGGCCGGCGCCTGCGATGACGACTGCCCGCGACGAGCCGTCGGCCGCCACCCGTTCGGCTGCGCGGTGCAGTGCGTCGATCAGGTCCTCCGACAGCGCGTTGAAGGCCTGCGGGCGATTCAGCGTGAGCGTGACGACGCCGCGCGCGTCGCGGCTTTCGAGCAGCACAGGTGCGTCGGGCGCATCGGCCATCGCGACCTCAGTAGGTGAGTTCCAGCACGCTCAGGTGGCCTTGCGCCACGGGCCAGGTCAGGCCGGCGATGCGTTCGCCGTTGAACTCGCCCACCACGCTGCGCTGGGCGTCGGTGGCGACCTTGAGCCGCGCGCTGGCGACGCCGGCGCCGCGCGGCGGCACGCCGGGCAACTGCGCCTGGCCGTCCAGCCGCATCGTGTCGCGCTGGGCGTCGAAGTAGCCGCGCGGCCGCGTGAAGACCACGACGGCCCTGGCGTCGCGGTCGGCCGGCAGCAAACGCTCCGGCCGCAGGTTGACGATCTCGCTCGAGCGAGGGAACGGGCTGCGATAGACATGCGTGGTCGCGTAGCCGGGCGCGGTGATCTCGAACTCGTAGAACAGGCGCGGGTCGGCTGCGAAGGGGCCCCAGCGGCCGTCGGGGCCGATGGTCTTGCGCCAGGCCGGTGCCCCGATGCGGGTGCCGGTCGCGGGGTCGACCGCGTACACCGCCAGTTGCGCGCCTACCAGCGGCTGATTGTTGGCGAAGCTGCCGCTGCCCGGGTCGGTCGACACGAGGCCCAGGCCGGTCAGCCGGCCATCGAGCCGCACCGACGACTCGGCCGAAATGGCCGTGCTGCGCGGCGCCGAGCCGGTGATGAATTCCCAGGTGGCGGCGAAGGCGGCCGGTGAGAAGGAGGTCTCGCGGTGGTCCACGCGCGGCAGCACCAGGTTGCGCGCGCCACGCAGCGCCGGGCCGTCGAAGCCGATGCCGGTGGGCGTGCCGGGCTTGCCGATCCACACGCCGTCGGGCTGGGCGTACTTGTCGTTGTTGTCCGAACGCAGCGTGAGCCAGCGCACGCCGGGCGTGACCTCGTCGCCGTTCGCGCCCTTGGGTGCATTCAGCTGCGCCAGGAAGGACGAGCGCCCCGAGAACTCGTTCTGCTCCAGGTAGCCCGGGATGTTCCAGATGCCGTGCGCCGGATTGCCGCCCAGGACGACGTGGCTGACCACCGCGGCGCCGCCGTGGTTCTGCACGTAGTTGCGGATCGTGTTGCCGCCGCGCGAATTGCCGACCAGCACCACCTGTGCAGCCCCGGTGGCGTCGCGCACGCGGCGCACCTGCGCGGCCAGGAAGGCGGCCGATTCGGCCGTGGAGCTGCGCCCTGGCTGCGCGACGGTGTCGTCGTCGCGCGCCAGCGGCATCGGCTGGTCGAAGGCGAACAGCCGGTCGCGCGGCCAGCCGTTGGATTCGAAGCGCCACACGGTGGTCTGCCACAGCGCGGCGGAGTCGCCGTTGCCGTGCACGAAGACGATGGGTGGGTACGACGTGGGCGTCATGGTCGAGCAGGCGGTGAGGGCGAGCAGCGCGGGCGCGCCGAGCAGCAGGGTGCGGCGTTGGGTCATGGCAATGTCTCCTGGCTCCGACTTATAAACAAAAAAGCCCGCCAGCGCAGGACTGGCGGGCGGGAGCAGCTATGAAATTTGTAGCGAGCTGCGTCGGTGGGCTCAGGCGAAGACGCCCGCCGTGTCGGTCATGCGGGCCGACACCTCGCCCAAGTGGTGCAGGGTGTCGCCGAACACCATCTCCATCTGCGTGAGCTTGCGGAAGTAGTGGCTGCCCATGTACTCGTCCGTCACGCCGATGCCGCCGTGCAGCTGCACCGACTGCTGGCCGACGAAGCGCATCGCCACGCCGAGCTGGTACTTGGCGCGGGCCATCGCCTGGCGGCGCTCGGCGGCGGGGGCGTTGAGCTTCAGGCTGGCGTAGTAGCTCATCGAGCGGGCCAGTTCCAGCTGCATCTTCATGTCGGCCACGCGGTGGCGCAGGGCCTGGAAGCTGGCGATCGGCACGCCGAACTGCTTGCGCGTGTTCATGTACTCGACGGTGAGCGCCAGCGTCTTGTCCATCACGCCCACGCCTTCGGCACAGGTGGCGGCGATGCCGATGTCCACCGCGTGCTCGAGCACCGGCAGGCCGTCGGCGGCGATGAGCGTGGCGGCGGCGTTGTCGAACACCACCTCGGCGGCGCGGCTGCCGTCCTGGGTAACGTAACCGCGGGCGGCGACGCCGTCGGCCGAGCGTTCGACGAGGAAGAGGGCGATCTTGCCGTCGAGCTGGGCCGGCACGAGGTATGCGTCGGCCTGGTCACCGGCGGGCACCACGCCCTTGTTGCCGTGGACCGTGTAGCCGTCGCCAGCCTTCTTCGCCGTGGCTGCGCAGACGTCCAGGCGGTAGCGCGCCTTCTTCTCCTGCCAGGCAAGCACGACCAGCGCCTCGCCACTGGCGACGCGCGGCAGCCAGGCCTGCTTGGTCGCGGCGTCGGCATGGCCGGCCAGCACGGCACCGGCGATCAGCGATTGCGCCAGCGGCTCCAGCACGATGCCGCGGCCCAACTCTTCCATCACCACCATGCCTTCGACCGGGCCCATGCCCAGGCCGCCGTCGTCTTCCGGGATGTACAGGCCCGCGAGGCCGAGTTCGGCGAGTTCGGTCCAAGCCGCGCGGTCGAAGCCGCCCGACGCCTCGATCTTGCGGCGGCGTTCGAAGTCGTAGCCCTTTTCCACCCACTTGGCGACGGCGTCGCGCAGTTGCTGCTGGTCGTCCGAGAAATTGAAGTCCATTTGTCCTGTCTCCGATCAGCCGAGCACGGTCTGGGCAACGATGTTCCGTTGAACTTCGTTCGATCCGCCGTAGATCGTGGTCTTGCGGTAGTTGAAGAAGTTCGAGGCCAGCGGCGCCAGCGCGGGATTGCCGCCGGGGAAGTCGCCCTGCCAGCCGGCTTCCATGGCCTCGCGGATCAGCGGCAACGAGTACGCGCCGCCTGCGAGCATCATCAGTTCGGTGTAGCGCTGCTGGATCTCGCTGCCCTTGATCTTGAGCAGCCCCGCGATGTCCAGCGAGTTCTTGCCCGAGGTCGCGGCCGAGAGCACGCGCAGCACGAGCATCTCGAGCGCGACGATGTCGACTTCCAGCTTGGCGATCTCGTCACGGAAGCGCAGGTCGTCGTACACGCCCTCGGCCTTGGCGATGCGCTTGAGGCGCTCGAGCTCGCGCTTGGCGCGGTTCACGTCGGCGATGTTGGTGCGCTCGTGGCTCAGCAGGTGTTTGGCGTAGGTCCAGCCCTTGTTTTCTTCGCCGATGAGGTTTTCGGCCGGCACCTCGACGTTGTCGAAGAACACGTCGTTGACCTCGAAGCCGCCGTCCAGCAGCTTGATGGGTCGCACCGTCACGCCGGGCGACTTCATGTCGAGCACGATGAAGCTGATGCCGGTCTGCGGCTTGCCCTCGCTGCTGGTGCGCACGAGGTTGAACATCCAGTCGCCGTACTGGCCCAGCGTGGTCCAGGTCTTCTGGCCGTTGATGACGTACTTGTCGCCCTTGCGTTCGGCCTTGGTGCGCAGCGACGCCAGGTCGGAGCCCGAGCCCGGTTCGCTGTAGCCCTGGCTCCACCAGACTTCGCCGCTGGCGATGCCGGGCAGCAGGCGCTGCTGCTGCTCCTTGTTGCCGTAGGCCATGATGACCGGGGCCACCATCACCGGTCCGAAGGGCACGATGCGCGGCGCGCCGGCCATGGCGCATTCCTCTTCGAAGAGGTGCTTCTCGATGGCGGTCCAGCCCGGGCCGCCGAACTCCTTGGGCCAGCCGTAGCCCAGCCAGCCTTTCTTGCCCAGGATCTTCGCCCAGGTCTGCATGTCGTCACGCGTCAGTTCGAGCGCGTTGTGCACCTTGTGCGAGATGTGCTTGGGCAGGTTGTCCGCGACCCAGGCGCGGATGTCTTCGCGGAACTTCTGTTCCTCGGGGGTGAAGGCCAAATCCATGGGGAAGTCTCCAGAGAATCCGGGTTTTTAGCACGGTCGTTCGCAAGCGCGAGTCCGGCCGGCGACACGAAGATAATCCGCGCCAGTATGACCCGCGCTTCCGCCTTCCGACCCCTTGTCCGCCGCGCCGATGCGGCCTTCCTGCCCACGTTCTGGTACGCGGGCGCGCGCTGATGCCGCGCAACATCGTCGTCCTGATCTCGGGCAGCGGCTCGAACATGGCCGCCATCGTGCGCGCCGCCGCCGCCGGGCGCTGGGCCCGGCGTTTCGACGCGCGCGTGGCCGCGGTGCTGAGCAACCGCCCCGACGCCGCCGGCCTGGCCTGGGCGCGGGGCGAGGGCATTGCCACCGATGTGGTGGACCACAAGGCCTTCGAGTCGCGCGAGGCCTTCGACGCCGCGCTGGCCGCGGCCGTCGATGCCCACGCGCCGGCGCTGGTGGTTCTGGCGGGCTTCATGCGCATCCTCACGCCGGGCTTCGTCGAGCGCTACGCCGGGCGTCTGATCAACATCCACCCGTCGCTGCTGCCGGCCTTTCCGGGCCTGCACACGCACCGTCGAGCGATCGAGGCCGGCTGCCGCGTGGCTGGCGCCACGGTGCACCAGGTGACGACCGAACTGGACCACGGGCCCATCCTCGCGCAGGCGGCGGTGCCGGTGCTGCCCGACGACACGCCCGAGTCGCTGGCGGCGCGGGTGCTGTCGCAGGAGCACCGGATCTATCCGCTGGCCGTGGAGCAGTGGCTGTCGGCTTCGGCGATTGCCACGCGCCCAAGCTGACGAGCGCAGGCTTTTTTTGTATGACATGGCCCCGTTCGGGCCGAGGAGAGATGTCGATGACCCGTTCCCCTTCCGTTCTGCTGGCCGCGCTGCTGGCCACTGCCCTGGCCGGTTGTGCCTCGGCCCCCGCGCCCGCGCCGGCCACCCCGCCACAGGCGGCTGCGCCGGCCGCGCCGCCGCCGCCTCCGCCGGCCGCCTGTGATGCCGCCGGGGCCCAATTCGCGGTCGGCCAGCCGATGACGCCGCCACTCGAAGCCGCCGTGCGCGCCCGCGCCAACGCCGCCAGCGTGCGGGTCCTCAAGCCCGGCCAGCCCGCGACGATGGAGTTCAATCCGGCCCGGGTGAACATCGACCTGGATGCGCGCAACCGCGTCAAGACGGTGCGCTGCGGCTGAACGCCGCCGATTTGCTATCGAATCAGTAGCTGCTGGCGCCCGCTGGACGGGCGTTCCAGGCATTTTTCGTCTTCAAACGAGGTGCTCGAAGCGCGGTTGCCGCAGGCCGTCGATCACCACCTCTTCCTGGAACATCGCGGCCGGCCGCACCCACAGGCCGCGGCCGCCGTAGAGCGCGCGGTACAGCACCAGGGGCTCCAGCGTCTCGCTGTGGCGTACGGTGCCGATCACCTCGTACTCGCCGCCCTTGTAGTGGCGGTAACGGCCGGTCGGCAGTTCGGGGAGCGGGGGCAGGTCGTCGTCCGTCATGGGGCGAGCATAGGCCGGCACGCGGGGCGGGCCCGCACAGGCCCGGGTGGGACAATCGCCGCCCTATGCATCCCAAAGCCCTGCTCGACGCCTGCGCCACGCTGGTCGGCCTCGTCGTGAAATTCGATCATCCCGCCGATGCGGTGGTGTCGCGCTACTTCCGCGACAACCGCCAGCTCGGCCCGCGCGAGCGCACCACCCTGGCCGAGACGGTCTACACCGTGCTGCGCAAGAAGCTGCTGTTCGACCACCTCGCGCCCTCGGGCACCGGCCCCAAGGAGCGCCGGCTGGCGATCCTCGGCTTCCACGGCCCGCGCGACTTCCTCAAGAGCGCACTGAACGACACCGAGAAACGGTGGCTCGATGCCTGCGACGCCGTGGCACCGGCCGACCTGCTGGAACGCCATCGCCACAACCTGCCGGAATGGCTGGTGGCGCCGCTCAAGGCCCAGTTGGGTGACGAGTTCTGGGCGCTGGCCGAAGCGCTGCAGCAGCCGGCGCCGCTGGATCTGCGGGTCAATGCCTTCATGGCAAAACGGGCTGAAGTGCGCGAGGAGCTTGCGCGGGCAGCTATCAAATCAGTAGCAACCCCGTACTCGCCCTGGGGCCTGCGCGTCGAGGGCAAGCCGCCGGTCAATCGGCTGGACGCCTTCACCCGCGGCGCGGTCGAGGTGCAGGATGAGGGCTCGCAGCTGCTGGCGCTGCTGCTCGATGCCAAGCGCGGCGAGATGGTGGTGGACTTCTGCGCCGGCGCCGGCGGCAAGACCCTGGCCATCGGCGCGACGATGCGCAACACCGGCCGGCTGTACGCCTTCGACACCTCGGCCCACCGGCTGGATGCGCTCAAGCCGCGCCTGGCGCGCAGCGGGCTGTCGAACGTGCACCCGGCGGCGATCGCCCACGAGCGCGACGACCGGGTGAAGCGGCTGGCGGGCAAGATCGACCGTGTATTGGTCGACGCGCCGTGCTCCGGGCTGGGCACCCTGCGGCGCAACCCCGACCTCAAGTGGCGCCAGTCGCCGGGATCGGTCAAGGAGCTGGAGCAGAAACAGGCCGCCATCCTGCGCAGCGCTGCACGGCTGGTGAAGTCCGGCGGGCGGCTGGTGTACGCCACCTGCAGTGTGCTGCCGGAGGAAAACGAGGCCATTGCGGAGGCATTTGCGGCCGAGCATCCCGACTTCGTGCCGGTGGAAGCGGGCCAACTGCTGGCCGGCCTGAAGGTCGAGGGCGCGGCACGGTTGGCGGCAGGCGGGGAGGGCGGGCAGCGCTATCTGCGGCTGTGGCCGCACCGCCATGGCACCGACGGCTTTTTCGCTGCCGTGTGGAACCGTCGGTGAATGCGCGCCTCCAACTGGTGAATGTCCTATTTCTTGAGGGAAAACAAGGGGTTAAAACAACCCATGGCCCTTAAAATGTGGGATTCATCTGACAAGGCCGGCCGTCGCCAGCCATTGGAGAACCGAACTTGACCTTCCCTGACTCCGCCGTCCTGAGCTCGGCCATCGACTGGCTCGGCCACGGCCTGTGGGACCTGACTTGGTGGCAGATCGTGCTGTACACGCTGGCCACCACGCACATCACCATCGTCGCGGTGACCGTGTTCCTGCACCGCACGCAGGCCCACCGCTCGATGGACCTGGGGGCGATTCCGTCCCACTTCTTCCGCTTCTGGCTGTGGATCGGCACCGGCATGGTGACCAAGGAATGGGTCGCCATCCATCGCAAGCACCACGCCAAATGCGAGACGGAAGAGGATCCGCACAGTCCGCAGACCCGTGGCATCGACACCGTGATGTGGCGCGGCGCCGAGCTGTACCGCGCCGAGTCGCGCAACCAGGAAACGATGAAGAAGTTCGGTCACGGCACGCCCGACGACTGGATGGAGCGCAACGTCTACAGCCGCTTCGGCTGGCAGGGCGTGGGCCTGATGCTGGTGCTGAACCTGGCGCTCTTCGGCGCGGTCGGCGCCACCGTGTGGGCGGTGCAGATGCTGTGGATTCCGTTCTGGGCTGCCGGCGTCGTCAACGGCCTGGGCCATTACTGGGGCTACCGCAACTTCGAGGCACAGGACGCCAGCACCAATCTCACCCCGTGGGGCGTGATCATCGGCGGCGAAGAACTGCACAACAACCACCACACCTACCCGACCTCGGCCAAGTTCTCGGTCAAGAAGTACGAGTTCGACATTGGCTGGGTCTACATCAGCCTGATGCAGAAGATCGGCTGGGCCAAGGTCAAGAAGGTGCCGCCGAAGCTGCAGATGGGTGATGTGCGTCCCGTGGCCGACGAAAAGACGCTCGAGGCCGTCATTGCCAACCGCTACGAAGTGATGGCCGGCTACGCCCGCGAAATGCGCCGTACCTGCAAGCAGGAGATCGCCCAGTTGAAGGACAAGGGCGCCGACCTGTCGGTCTTGAAGGCTGCCAAGCGTTGGCTGCACCGCGACGACGACAAGGTACCGGCCTCGGCCCGCAGCCATCTCGTGCAGGCGCGCCAGGCACATCCGGTGCTCGACAAGATGGTTGTCATGCGCGAAGAGCTGCGCCAGATGTGGATGAACACCTCGCAGTCGCGCGAGCAGCTCGCGGCCGATCTGGCTGCCTGGTGCCATCGTGCCGAGGCGAGCGGTATCGCCGCCTTGCAGGAGTTCTCGGTGCGGCTGCGCGCTGCGCGCGCCTGATTGCCCTCGCCGCTGGGCGATGATGCCTCTGCCCTCCGGGCGGCAGAGGCCGATGAAGAAAGCCGACGTCAGTCGGCTTTTCTTTTGGGCGCATGCGATACACGGCGTGGCAAGCGCGGACGCACTGCTTAGCCGGACTCGACCCCGCTGGTTCCGGCGCGGCCAACAAAAAACCCGCTGGATCGCAGCGGGCTTCTTGAGGGCTCAGGCCGAATCACTTCAGCTTGATTTCCTTGTACTCGACGTGCTTGCGCGCCTTGGGGTCGAACTTCATGATCGACATCTTCTCGGGCATCGTCTTCTTGTTCTTGCTCGTGGTGTAGAAATGGCCGGTGCCCGCGGTGGACTCCAGCTTGATCTTCTCGCGGCCGCCTTTGCTCGTAGCCATGGTGATCGCTCCTTAATTACGCTTGACCGCGTGCACGCATGTCGGCGAGCACGGCATCGATGCCATTCTTGTCGATCAGGCGCAGCGCGGCGCTCGACACGCGAAGGCGGACCCAGCGGTTTTCGCTTTCGACGAAGAAACGGCGGTGCTGCAGGTTCGGCAAGAACCGGCGCTTGGTTTTGTTGTTGGCGTGGGAAACGTTGTTCCCGACCATCGGGCCCTTGCCCGTGACTTCACATACGCGTGCCATGAGGACACTCTTTCATGAACAGCCGGCACCTTGCGCATGGACGCATCGCTCTGGCGAAGCACCCGTGGGGTGTGTTGCGGCTTGACCTCGCCAGAATCAGGTGGCGGTACCCTGTCTGCTGCCTCCGGACGCGCCAAATTCAGCAAAGCCCATGATTCTAGCAGGCGAGCGCCCGATCCGCCAAATGCGGCCAGGATCGGGCGCCTCCCAAGGTCAAAGGGTGCCGTCCTGCTCCAGGAAGCGCTGGGCGTCCAGCGCGGCCATGCAGCCGGTGCCTGCGCTGGTGATGGCCTGGCGGTACACATGGTCCTGCACGTCGCCCGCGGCGAAGACGCCCGGCACGCTGGTCATCGTGGCGAAGCCCTGCAGGCCCGAGCGCGTGACGATGTAGTTGTCCTTCATTTCCACCTGCCCCTGGAAGATGTCCGTGTTCGGGTGGTGGCCGATGGCGATGAAGCAGCCCTTGAGGTGGATGTCTTCGGTGGCGCCGGTTTGCGTGCTTTTGATGCGGATGCCCGTCACGCCGCTGTCGTCGCCCAGCACCTGGTCGAGTTCGCTGTGCAACTTGAGCTCTATCTTGCCCTCGGCGACCTTCTCGTTCACCTTGTCCACCAGGATCGGCTCGGCGCGGAACTTGTCGCGGCGGTGCACCAGCGTCACCTTGTTCGCGATGTTGGCCAGGTACAGCGCCTCCTCGACGGCCGTGTTGCCGCCGCCGATCACGCACACCTCCTGGTCGCGGTAGAAAAAGCCATCGCAGGTGGCGCAGGCCGACACGCCGCGGCCCATGAAATGCTGCTCCGACTCCAGGCCCAGGTACTTGGCCGATGCGCCTGTGGCGATGATCAGTGCGTCGCAGGTGTAGGTGCCGCTGTCCCCGGTCAACGTGAAGGGGCGCTTGCTCAAGTCCACTTGGCTGATGTGGTCGAACACGATCTGCGTCTTGAAGCGCTCCGCATGCTCGAGGAAGCGTTGCATCAGTTCGGGGCCCTGCACACCATGGACATCGGCCGGCCAGTTGTCGACCTCGGTGGTCGTCATGAGCTGCCCGCCCTGCGCCATGCCGGTGATGAGCAGGGGCTGCAGATTGGCTCGCGCCGCGTACACGGCGGCCGTGTAGCCCGCAGGGCCGGAGCCCAGGATGAGAACCTTCGCATGTTGAGGGGAGGACATAAACTGAAAACCCTAGATAGAAAGCCGCCGCAGCGTGTACATTTTCACAAGTAGATACGGAGTATCTCCGCCCGGTTCAATGCCGGCGGATGGTCGATTTTCTATGCGCGCGATTGCTTTAATTCATTCGTTCACAAAATTGCGCTGACACGGGGGTCCATGCATGTCGATGTTGTCCAATCTTGAACTGCTGCGGCGCGTGCCGCTGTTTGCGGCGCTCACTCCGTCGCAGTCAGCGAGCATCGCCGATGCGATCGTGAAGAAGCGGTTCAAGCGCGCGGAGGTGGTGGTCGAGCAGGGCAAGAAGTCCGACGCGCTGTACATCATCCTCACGGGCCGCGCCCGCGTGATGAGTGCCGACAGCCGCGGCCGCGAAGTGATCCTGGCCACACTGCAGCCGGGCGACTACATCGGCGAGATGAGCCTGATCGATGACGAGCCGCATTCGGCCACGGTGCGCACCGAGGTGCAGACCGATGTGCTGATGCTGGGTCGCGAAGCGTTCTCGCGCTGCTTGCCCGAGAACTCGTCCATGTCGTACAACATCATGCGCGGCCTGGTGCAGCGGTTGCGCCATGCCGATCGCAAGATCGAATCGCTGGCCCTGATGGACGTGTACGGCCGCGTGGCACGCTCCCTGCTGGAGTTCGCCGTCGACGATGGAGCCGGCAACCTCAAGGTGCGCGAGAAGATCTCGCGCCAGGATCTGGCGAAGATGGTCGGCGCCTCGCGCGAGATGGTCAGCCGCGTGATGAAGGACCTGGAAGAGCGCGGCTTCGTCCAGACGCAGGACGACGGCTCGATGATCGTCAAGGAACGCCTGATGTCGATGGCCTGATGGCGCAGGCGTGCGAATTGCGCGCCACACGCGACCGTCCAGCCTGCCTCGGGGATCGGCCCGGGCCATGATTCGTTGTAGTCTCGGGGTCTCGGCTTGCCACGGCGGGCCGGGCTCGGACTTTTCATGACCTATTCGCTGAACACCCTTCATTCCTCCACCGGCGATAGCCAGCCGGTGCGTCAGCGGGCGCTGCGTTTCGCCCACGAAATCACCCTCATCGCCGGCTTCGTCGCGCTGCTGTTCTGGCTGCTCGCGATGTTCAGCTACACGCCTTCGGATGCGGCGTGGTCCACCTCGGGTACCGGCGGCTCGATCAAGAACTGGGGCGGGCGGCTGGGCGCCTGGATTGCCGATGGCAGCTATTACCTTGCCGGTTACTCGGTGTGGTGGTGCTTCGCTGCTGGCGTACGCGCCTGGCTCTCGTCGCTGGCCGATTGGCTGCGGGGCGGCGGATCGGACACGGCCGATGCGCCCCCGCGTGGCCGTTTCAACCGAAGCCGGCTCGCCTTCTGGTTCGGTCTTCTGCTTTTGCTCTCGGCCAGCGCGGTGCTCGAGTGGTCGCGTCTTTACCGTCTCGAGTTCCGCCTGCCAGGCCATGGCGGCGGGGTGCTGGGTTATTTCGTCGGGCCCTTCGGCATCAAGTGGCTGGGCTTTACCGGGTCGGCGCTCGTGGCCATCGCGGCTGGCGTGATCGGCTCGGCGCTGGTATTCCGCTTCTCGT
Organism: Pseudomonadota bacterium; assembly: GCA_018241185.1. Classification (GTDB taxonomy): domain Bacteria; phylum Pseudomonadota; class Gammaproteobacteria; order Burkholderiales; family Burkholderiaceae_C; genus Xenophilus. The sequence goes on from JAFEEH010000213.1 coordinate 20,205, forward strand.
GGAGCCACATCGCCGAACGCATTGGCTCGCGCCTGTATTCGTTGTTCGAGATGCGACGCGAGAAGCGCGAGATCGCCGAGGACATCGCGCTGGGCAAGCAGGCGCGCCGCGAGCGGGAGGAGGTCTCGACCTTCGAGCGAGACCTGTCCGACATCGACGTTCCCGGTGGCCTGGTCGACGACGAGATCACCATCCTCCCGAAGCCCAAAAGACGCGAGAAGGCGCCACCGGTGCAGATCGAGCCGGCGCTGGCCGAGGTCCCCAAGAGCGACCGCGTGGTCAAGGAGCGGCAGAAGCCGCTCTTCAAGGAACTGCCGGACAGCAAGCTGCCGCAGGTCGACCTGCTCGACGCTGCGCAGGCGCGCCAGGAATCGGTCTCGGCCGAGACGCTGGAGATGACCTCGCGCCTGATCGAGAAAAAGCTCAAGGACTTCGGCGTCGAGGTGCGTGTGGTGCTGGCCTCGCCCGGCCCGGTGATCACGCGCTACGAGATCGAGCCGGCCACCGGCGTGAAGGGCTCGCAGATCGTCAACCTGGCCAAGGACCTTGCGCGCTCGCTGTCGCTGGTGTCGATCCGCGTGATCGAGACGATCCCCGGCAAGAACTACATGGCACTGGAACTGCCCAACGCCAAGCGCCAGTCGATCAAGCTCAGCGAGATCCTCGGCTCGCAGATCTACAACGAGGCCAGGTCCATGCTGACCATGGGCCTGGGCAAGGACATCGTCGGCAATCCCGTGGTGGCCGACCTCGCCAAGATGCCGCACGTGCTGGTGGCGGGCACCACCGGCTCGGGCAAGTCGGTCGGCATCAACGCCATGATCCTTTCGCTGCTGTACAAGGCAGAGGCGAGGGACGTGCGCCTCCTGATGATCGACCCGAAGATGCTGGAAATGTCGGTCTACGAGGGCATCCCGCACCTGCTGGCGCCCGTGGTCACCGATATGAAGCAGGCGGCCCATGGACTGAACTGGTGCGTGGCCGAGATGGAGCGCCGCTACAAGCTCATGAGCAAGCTGGGCGTGCGCAACCTGGCCGGCTACAACACCAAGATCGACGAGGCCAAGGCGCGCGAGGAGTTCATCTACAACCCCTTCAGCCTCACGCCCGACGACCCGGAGCCGCTCAAGCGCGAGCCGCACATCGTCGTCGTGATCGACGAACTGGCCGACCTGATGATGGTGGTCGGCAAGAAGATCGAGGAGCTGATCGCCCGCCTCGCGCAGAAGGCGCGCGCGGCCGGCATCCACCTCATCCTGGCCACGCAACGCCCCAGCGTGGATGTGATCACCGGCCTCATCAAGGCCAACATCCCGACGCGCATCGCCTTCCAGGTCAGCAGCAAGATCGATTCGCGAACCATCCTCGACCAGATGGGCGCCGAGGCGCTGCTGGGCATGGGCGACATGCTCTACATGGCCAGCGGCACCGGTCTGCCGATCCGCGTGCACGGCGCTTTCGTCTCCGATGACGAGGTGCACCGCGTCGTGGCCTACCTCAAGAGCCAGGGCGAGCCCGACTACATCGAGGGCGTGCTCGAAGGCGGCACGGTCGATGACGAAGACCTCTCCATGCCGGGTGGCCCCGATGGCGAGAAGGATCCGATGTACGACCAGGCCGTCGAGGTGGTGCTGAAAAACCGCAAGGCCAGCATCTCGCTGGTCCAGCGCCATCTGAAGATCGGCTACAACCGCGCCGCGCGCCTGGTCGAGGACATGGAGAAGGCCGGCCTCGTGAGCGCGATGAGCGGCAGCGGCCAGCGCGACATCCTGGTGCCGGCACGCGCCGAATGAGTCGGGATCGGCCGGTGCCGGCGGTCGCAACTGGTTTCCGCCCTTTGCCGACCCTTTGCACGGTCAGCGGCTGACGGCAGGAACGCGGGCCATGCCGCAAGCTCCAACCCCCATGCGAAGCCTTCCACTTCTTCACCTGTCCATGACCCGTTCCTTTCGTTTTCTCGGCCTCACTGCGGCGCTCTCGCTGTCGGCGATGGGGGCGTGGGCTGCCGGCCTCGACAGCCTCGAAGCCTTCGTCAAGAACGCGAAGTCCGGCCGCGCCGAGTTCACGCAGACGGTCACGCCTCCGGCCAAGGATGGGCAGCCGGCGCGCGCCAAGACGTCCACCGGCAGCTTCGAGTTCCAGCGGCCGGGGCGCTTCCGCTTCGACTACCGCAAGCCCTTCGCCCAGACCATCGTGGCCGACGGCAAGACGCTGTCGCTGTACGACGCCGACCTCAACCAGGTCACGCAGCGTGCCCAGGCGCAGGCGTTGGGCTCCACCCCCGCCGCGCTGATCGCCGCGGCGGCCGACGTGAAGGCGCTGCAGGCGGACTTCACGCTCGACAACCAGCCCGAGCGCGACGGCCTGCAGTGGGTGCGGGCCACGCCCAAGTCCAAGGACGGCCAGTTGCAGAACGTGCAGATCGGCTTCAAGGGCGACGCGCTCGCCGCGCTCGAGATCCTCGACGCCTTCGGGCAACGCTCGGTGCTGAAGTTCGACAGGGTCGAACTCAACCCTGCGCTTCCCGTCGATGCCTTCCAGTTCAAGGTCCCTGTCGGCGCGGACGTGATCAAGCAGTGATTATTTGCTATCAATAGCATAGCTGGTCGCGCAGACTGGACGGGCGTTCCAGCCACTTTTGGCTTGAAGATCCGGCGACCGACGGCGCATGCGGTTCCGTCAGGCAGCGCCGCATCGTTCGCCACGCTATAACCACCCCATGCCCGCCGCGCCCTCGCCATCCTCCAACCACTCGCCGCTGGCCGAGCGCCTGCGGCCGCGCAGCCTGGGCGAGGTGATCGGCCAGCAGCACCTGCTCGGTCCCGGCATGCCGCTGCGCATCGCCTTCGAGTCCGGCCGGCCGCATTCCTGCATCCTGTGGGGTCCACCGGGCGTGGGCAAGACGACGATCGCCCGCTTGATGGCCGACGCCTTCGATGCGCAATTCATCGCCATCAGCGCGGTGCTGGGAGGCGTCAAGGACATCCGCGAGGCCGTCGAGCGCGCCACGCTCGCACGCGACGGGCTCACGCAGCAGCGCACCATCGTCTTCGTCGACGAGGTGCACCGCTTCAACAAGAGCCAGCAGGACGCCTTTCTGCCGCACGTCGAGTCGGGCCTGTTCACCTTCATCGGCGCCACCACCGAGAACCCGTCCTTCGAAGTCAACTCGGCGCTGTTGTCGCGGGCCGCGGTCTATGTGCTGCAGCCATTGACCGAGGACGACCTCAAGCAGATCGTTGCGCGCGCGCAGGGCATCGGCGCCGTGCCGGCCATCGATGACGCGGCGCTGGAACGTCTGATCGCCTATGCCGACGGCGATGCCCGGCGCCTGCTCAACACGCTGGAAACCCTGGCGGTTGCAGCCGGTGCCGAGAAGCTCGAGCGCATCGACGATGCCTGGCTGCTGCGCGTGCTGGGCGAACGCATGCGGCGCTATGACAAGGGCGGCGAGCAGTTTTACGACACCATCAGCGCGCTGCACAAGTCGGTGCGCGGCAGCGACCCCGACGCGGCGCTGTACTGGTTCGTGCGCATGCTCGATGGCGGCGCCGACCCGCGCTATATGGCACGCCGTCTGGTGCGCATGGCCAGCGAGGACATCGGCTTGGCCGACCCGCGGGCGCTGCGTCTGGCGCTCGATGCGTCGGAGAGCTACGAGCGCCTGGGCACACCGGAGGGTGAGCTGGCCCTGGCGCAGTGCGTCGTCTACCTGGCCGTGGCCCCGAAGTCGAACGCGGTGTACGCGGCCTTCAACGAGGCCAAGGCCTTCGTGAAGAAGGATGGCACCCGCCCGGTGCCCATGCACCTGCGCAACGCGCCGACGCGGCTCATGAAGGAGCTCGACTACGGCAAGGGCTACCGCTACGCGCACGACGAGGAGGGCGGGTTCGCCGCGGGCGAGACCTACCTGCCCGATGGCATGGACGCCCCGGGCTTCTATCGGCCGGTCGAACGTGGCCTGGAAATCCGCATCGCGGAGAAGCTGCGAGAACTGCGGCGCCGCAACGACGCCGCCTGAAGCTGACCGGCGGGGTCAGGCGGGCATGCACCAGGGGCATGCACTCATGCCCAAACGGCTTGCTCACCAGCGGGAAAACCCGCGCCAACTGCGCACCAAACTGGCAAGCGCGCCTGTCTAAAATCCCGCCCACTCGACCCGCGCATCACCCATGCTGGCGGGTTTTTTGCTAAGTAGACCAAGGCGCCAACCCGGTGCACCGGTTGGCAAAGCGCGCACCTGCACAGGGTGCACAACAGAGAGGGATTCTTTCTTATGGATATCTTGCTGCAGCAGATCATCAACGGTCTGGTTCTCGGCAGCATGTACGCCTTGATAGCCTTGGGCTACACCATGGTGTACGGCATCATCAACCTGATCAATTTCGCCCACGGCGAGGTCCTCATGGTGGGGGCGCTCACCAGCTGGACCATCATCGGCTGGATGCAGGCCGCCATGCCGGGCACGCCGGGCTGGATCATCCTGATCCTCGCGTTGATCATCGCGTGCGTGGTGGCCGCCACGCTCAACTTCGTGATCGAGAAGGTGGCCTACCGGCCGCTGCGCAACAGCCCCAAGCTGGCGCCACTTATCACCGCGATCGGCATGTCGATCTTCCTGCAGACGCTGGCGATGATCATCTGGCGTCCCACCAACAAGGCCTACCCCACGCTGCTGCCCAGCGACCCGATCCACATCGCCGGCGCGGCCATCACGCCCACGCAGATCATGATCCTGGGGCTCACGGCCGTGTCGCTCGCGGTGCTGACCTGGCTGGTCAACTACACCAAGCTCGGCCGCGCGATGCGCGCCACCGCCGAGAACCCGCGGGTCGCGGCGCTCATGGGCATCCGGCCCGACATGGTGATCTCGGCCACCTTCATCATCGGTGCCGTGCTCGCCGCCATCGCGGGCGTGATGTACGCCTCCAACTACGGCATCGCGCAGCACGCGATGGGCTTCATCCCCGGCCTCAAGGCCTTCACGGCGGCCGTGTTCGGCGGCATCGGCAACCTGGCCGGCGCGGTGGTCGGCGGCATCCTGCTGGGCATCATCGAGGCGGTCGGCGCCGGCTACCTCAGCGACGTCACCGGCGGCGTGCTTGGCAGCCAGCACAGCGACATCTTCGCTTTCGTCATCCTGATCATCACCTTGACCATCCGTCCCTCGGGCCTGCTGGGCGAGCGGGTGGCGGACCGTGCCTGAGCGGGAGACGCACATGAAGAACAGCAAGAACCTCATCGTCTTCCTGATTGCCGCGGTCGCGCTGCTCGCGCTCCCGCTCGCGCTGCAGACCCAGGGCAACGCCTGGGTGCGCATCGTCGACATCGCGTTGCTCTATGTGCTGCTGGCCCTGGGCCTGAACATCGTGGTCGGCTACGCCGGCCTGCTCGACCTCGGCTACGTCGCTTTCTTCGCCATCGGCGCCTACCTGTATGCGCTGCTGGGGTCGACCCAGCTGACGGACAACTTCGCCGCGCTCAAGGCGATGTTCCCCAACGGTTTCCACACCTCGCTCATCCTCGTCATACCGGCGGCGCTCGCGCTCGCGGGTCTGCTGGGCGTGCTGCTGGGGGCGCCCACGCTCAAGCTGCGCGGCGACTACCTCGCCATCGTGACGCTGGGCTTCGGCGAAATCATCCGCGTGTTCATGAACACGCTCGACCACCCCTACAACATCACCAACGGCCCCAAGGGCATCACGGCGATCGACTCGATCAGGATCTTCGGCCTCGACCTGGGGCGGCCGCTCAGGTTGGGCGACTACACGATCTCGTCGGTCTCGCTCTATTACTACCTCTTCCTGGTGCTCGTGATCTTCAGCGTGATCATTTCGCACCGCCTGCAGAACTCCCGCGTGGGCCGCGGCTGGATGGCGATTCGTGAAGACGAGATCGCGGCCAAGGCCATGGGCATCAACACCCGCAACATGAAGCTGCTGGCTTTCGGCATGGGCGCCAGCTTCGGCGGCGTCTCCGGCGCCATGTTCGCGGCGTTCCAGGGCTTCGTGTCGCCCGAGTCCTTCAGCCTCATGGAGTCGGTCATGATCGTCGCCATGGTGGTGCTGGGCGGCGTGGGCCACCTGCCAGGGGTCATTCTGGGCGCCGTGCTACTGGCCGCGCTGCCCGAGGTGCTGCGTTACGTGGCAGGCCCGCTGCAATCGATGACCGACGGGCGCCTGGATGCATCCATCCTCCGCCAGCTCTTCATCGCGCTGGCCATGATCCTCATCATGCTCACGCGTCCGCGCGGCCTGTGGCCCTCGCCCGAGCACGGCAAGACGCTCAAGGGTCGGCGCGCGCCCGATCCGAATCCGGGCTCCACGCAGGCCATCGAGCCCGGCGTCGACAACCCGGCCGACGAAGTGCCGGGCAAGGCGAACCGGCCGATGTCGATCAACCCCTGAGCACGGATGGAGCATCAGAACATGGCAGACACCATCCTCAACGTCAGCGGCATCTCCAAACGATTCGGCGGCCTGCAGGCCCTGTCGGACGTCGGCATCAAGATCGAGCGCGGCCAGGTCTACGGGCTCATCGGCCCCAACGGCGCCGGCAAGACCACCTTCTTCAACGTCATCACGGGCCTGTACACGCCCGACAGCGGCAGCTTCGAGCTGGCCGGCAAGCCCTACGCGCCGACAGCGGTGCACACGGTCGCCAAGGCCGGCATCGCACGGACCTTCCAGAACATCCGTCTCTTCGCCGAAATGACGGCGCTCGAGAACGTGATGGTCGGCCGCCACGTGCGCACGCACTCGGGCGTGTTCGGCGCCATCTTCCGCAGCCCCGGCTTCAAGGCCGAGGAGAAGGCCATCGCCGACCGGGCGCACGAACTGCTCGACTACGTGGGCGTCGGCAAGTACGCCGACTTCAAGGCCCGCACGCTGAGCTACGGCGACCAGCGACGCCTCGAGATCGCGCGCGCCCTCGCCACCGACCCCCAGCTCATCGCCCTGGACGAGCCGGCCGCCGGCATGAACGCCACCGAGAAGGTGCAGCTGCGCGAGCTGATCGACCGCATCCGCCGGGACAACCGCACCGTGCTGATCATCGAGCACGACGTGAAGCTCATCATGGGTCTGTGCGACCGCGTGACGGTGCTCGACTACGGCAAGCAGATTGCCGAGGGCCTGCCCGCCGAGGTGCAGAAGAACGAAAAGGTGATCGAGGCCTACCTCGGCACCGGCGCACATTGAGAGGCCACGCATGGCACAGACACTGTTGAAAGTCAGCGGCCTGAAGGTCGCGTACGGCGGCATCCAGGCCGTCAAGGGCGTGGATTTCGAGGTGCACGAGGGCGAGCTGGTCTCGCTCATCGGCTCCAACGGCGCCGGCAAGACCACCACCATGAAGGCCATCACCGGCACCCTGGCGGCGCTCGATGGCCAGATCGAGTTCCTGGGCAAGCCGATCAAGGGGCGCGGCGCGTGGGACATGGTCAAGGAAGGCCTGGTCATGGTGCCCGAGGGGCGCGGCGTGTTCACGCGCATGACCATCACCGAGAACCTGCAGATCGGCGCCTACATCCGCAACGACAAGGCAGGCATTGCGCGCGACATCGACCGCGTCTTCGGCATCTTCCCGCGCCTGAAGGAACGCGCCACCCAGCTGGCCGGCACCATGTCCGGCGGCGAGCAGCAGATGCTGGCGATGGGCCGTGCGCTCATGGCCAACCCCAAGGTGCTGCTGCTCGACGAGCCGACCATGGGCCTGTCGCCCATCATGTGCGACAAGATCTTCGAGGTGGTGCAGGAGGTCTACAAGCAAGGCGTCACGATCCTGCTGGTGGAGCAGAACGCCAGCCGCGCACTGCAGCTGGCCAACCGCGGCTACGTCATGGAGTCGGGCCTGATCACCATGAGCGGTGATGCGAAGGTGATGCTGAACGACCCGAAGGTGCGCGCGGCTTACCTGGGCGAGTAGGCAAGCACCGCGCGGCAGGCCCGCGGCCGCGCGGTTAGCGCCGCGGGCGTTCTCCGCCGATGGTGGTGCGGGTCAGATAGCGCAGTTGCCCCGCGTAGTCCGGCACTGCGCGGTGCATCGTGCACAGGTTGTCCCAGATCAGCACCTGGTTGTTCTTCCAGCGCACGCGGCAGGTGAAGTCGAAGCGGGACGCGTGCTCGTAGAGGAACTTCAGCAACGGCAGGCTCTCGGCCTCGGTCATGCCATCGATCCGCTGCGCGTACACCTGGTTGACGTACAGCAATTTGCGGCCGGTGCCGGGGTGTGTGACGACCATGGGATGCACGACTTCCCGGTCCCCGTCCTCCACGCTCATGGCCCGGGCGCTGGTGCCGGCAAAGCGCCGGTTCTGGGCCTGATAGAGCGATCCGAAGATGCGCGTGGCACTGTGCACCACCCCGAGGCCGTCGATCATGTCGCGCATGGTGGGCGACAGCGTCTCGTAGGCCGTGTACATGCTCAGGAAGCCGGTGTCGCCGCCGAAGGGTGGCACTTCCACGGCGCGCATGACCACCGCCGCCGGCGGCCGTTCGAGGAATGTACTGTCGGTGTGCCAGTTTTCGCCGATGACGCGGCCGGTTTCGGTCGCCTCACGCCGAATCATCTGCAGCTCGGGGTAGCCGTCGACGGGCTTGAGCAGCGGCACGGGCTCCACCGGACCGAATCGGCGGCTGAACGCGATGTGCTGTTCCGGCGTCAGCGCCTGATCCGGAAAGTAGATGACCTGATGTTGCAGGAAGGCCTGGTGAATCTGCGACCAGAGCTCATCGTCCAGCTGCTGGCGCAGGTCCACGCCGGTGATGGCCGCCCCGAGGACGCCTGTCAGGGGATGCACCTCGATGCGGGAAGTGATAGGGCGGGGCGAAAGAACTGCACTCATGGACCGTGGACTCCTCAGTCGAACTTGATGTTGTGCTCGCGCACGACCTGGTTGAAGCCGTCGTACTGGGAGCGGAAGAAGGACGCGAACTGCGTCGGGGCCATCCCGTAGCCGGAGAAACCCTGGCGTGCGAGCTGGCTGCGTGTCTCCTCGCTGGCCAGCGCCTTGCGGATGGCGGCGCTCAAGCGTTCGGTGACATCCGCCGAAAGGGCCGGCGGGGCAAAGAACCCCGCCCAGGGCCGGATGGTGAGATTGCCGAGCCCCAGTTCCTTGGCGGTCGGTACGTCGGGCAAGAGCGGGCTGCGCTCGGCCTGCAGCGTGAGCAGGGCCCGGGCCCGTCCGTCCTTGACGAACCCCGGCGCCAAGGTGCCCGTGGTGAAGATCATGTGGATGCTGCCACCGACCAGGTCCTGCAGTGCCGCGGGGTCGCCCTTGTAGCGCACGTTCACCACCTTGCCGGCGCCCAGCAGGCGCAGCATGGCCAGTTCGGCCGCGCTGTTGCTCGACGCCGAGTTGTATTTGCCGG
>JAFEEH010000214.1 GCA_018241185.1 Pseudomonadota bacterium
CGGAAAGGCGCCGTCGGCCGTCACGGCGCTGATATGACAGGCCGCGCAGTTGCCGCGGCGCTCGTCGTTGAAGGCTGCGAGGCCGCGTGCTTCTGCAGCCGACAGCTTCGCCTGGCCGCGCAGCACCGCGTCGTACTTGCTGCTGAAGGGATAGAAGTCTTTCGGCGACTGCTGGAAGGTCTCCAGCGCCAGGCCGGCCGCCGCGAAGGCGGTCTGCGCGGAGTCGAACACGTCGGCGCCGAAGGCCTCGCGCATCTGCGCTGCATAACCGCTGGCGGCAAGCTTGTGTGCCACGTCGTCCGCCGACGTGTTGGCCATCTCGTCGGGCGACAGCAATGGCATGCCCGCCTGCGCATGCGCCGAGCCGGCGCGCCCGTCCCACATGTGGCCGCCGGTCGGGCCGGCATCGATGCTGTCGTCGCCGTCGTTGTCGTGGTGGTGCTCGGTGAAGGGAGCCAGCGTTTCCAGGTAGCGCAGCGAGGGCGTCGTGCGCGGGCCGGGCCGGTCGAGCGCCGGGCCGCCCAATTGCACGGACAGGGCGTTGGGCGGCCCGTAGGCGTGCGCCGGGTCATGGCAGCTCGCACACGACATGCGCCCCGAGGCCGAAAGCGAAGCGTCGAAGAAGATCTGCCGCCCCAGTTCGGTGAGCACCCGCGCCGAGGGCAGGGGATGGCCCTCGCGCGGCGCATAGGTGGCGCCGAGGTGGGCCGGCACGGGCGTGCGCTCGGCCGTGGGCGCCGCACCGACGTGGGACGCTGCGGCGCCCGCGGGCGGGGCATCGGCCGCGCCGTGACAGCCCGCCAGCAGCGGCGAGGCCAGGAGCGCGGAACAGGCCATTGCGGCCAGGCCGGCACGGCGAAAGGAGCGGGAGAAGACGCGCACGGCGTGGATCGACAACACGAGGGGCCGCACGCTACGCCCTGCGCATGTCAGGGACGTGACGCACGCGATGGACGGGCCCTCGGCGCGCACTTCCTGACTCGGATGGTCAGTTTTCTGCCACGTCTTCGTCACCGCCCGCGACGAGCATCGGCGCGCTGACGGCAGAGGCCCTCCGGGACCGCCGCATCGCTTTCCTCCCCTCACGACACCTTGACGATGAACCCCACACCCTCGATCGCTCCAGCCCCGGCGCGCGGCCGCCGGCCCCTGCGCCGCTTCTCTCCATGGCCCACGGCATTGGCCGCGGCCGCCCTCGTGGTGGCCTGCGGCGGCGGGGGTGGGGGCGGCGGCTTCCTGCCGATCGTCGGCAGCGCCGGTGGTTCGAACAATGGCTCAGGCAGCGGGGCGGGCACCGGCACGGGCGCTGGCGGCACGCCGTCCCCGACCACCCGCGGCGTCGTGACCGGCAGCTACTACCGCCAGGCCAAGGTGTGCATCGACACCAACGGCAACGGCCGCTGCGACGGCGGCGAGCCCAGCGCCACCACCGACGACCACGGTGCCTTCACCCTCCAGGGCCAGGGCCCGGTGGTGGCCGAGATCGGCACCGGCTCGCAGCGCTACGACCCGGCCACCGGCACCGTCACGCCCGTGACGCGGCCGCTGGTCTTTCGCGCGCCGGCAGAGGCCAACACCGTGGTCAGCGGCGTGAGCACGGAGCTCGTCGCGCTGATGGACGCCAACGGCGGCCACTTCGATGCGGCGAGCGCCGCGCTTGCGGCGCGCATCGGCGTCACGCCCGCCCAGCTGCTGAGCGACTGCAACACGCTGGGCGACGCATCGGCCCAGGCCGCGCTGCAGAACGAGAGCGACCAGTCGCTCGAACGCATCGCCGAGGCGGTGGACGAGGCCGGCGACAGCGGCAGCCGCGTGACGGCACTGCGCAACCGCTTCGCGCTGGACGGCATCGAGAACGTGGTCGTCATCTATGCCGAGAACCGCGGCTTCGACAACCTGTACGGCCTGTTCCCCGGCGCCAACGGCATCCCGGGCGTGAACCCGAGCGCGACCGGCAGCGTGGCACCGCAGAAGGATTTCGACGGCAGCGTGCTGCCGGTGCTGCCCCCGGTGTGGGGCGGCGTGACGGCGGCGGGCCAGACCACCACCATCACACAAGCGCAGACCGTCGGCATGCCCAACGCGATGTTCCGCATCGACGACCCCAAGGGCTTCTACAACACCGGCACCGTGGTCGACCAGAAGGTCATCACGCGCGACCTGGTGCACCGCTTCTACAACAACCAGATGCAGATCGCCGGCGGCGCGAACGACCACTTCGCCGCGTACTCGGACGCGGGCGCGCTGAGCATGGGCTACTTCGACGGCAGCGCGATGAAGATGTGGAAGATCGCCCAGCAGTACACGCTGGCCGACAACTTCTTCATGGGCGCCTTCGGCGGCTCCTTCCTCAACCACCAGTACCTGGTCTGCGGCTGCGCACCGACCTACCCGGACGCCGATGCGGCCACTTCGCCGGCCAAGGCTTCCATCTCGGCCATCGACACCGACGCGGCCGGCAACTTCGTGCGGCTGAAGCCCTCGGCCAGCGCGACGGCGTCGGTGCTCGACGGCGCGCCGGCTTACGCCAACGACAGCACGCTCACCCCGAAGGACGCCGACGGGACGTTCTACGCCGTCAACACGATGCAGCCGCCGTTCCAGCCCAGCAGCAATGCGCCTGCCGCTTCCGATTCCTCGCACGCCTATGCCGACCCGGCCAAGGCCACCACCTTGCCCGCGCAGACCCAAGCCACCATCGGCGACCGCCTGAGCGCCAGGGGCCTGGGCTGGGCCTGGTACGCCGGTGCGTGGAACAGCACGGTGGCCACGGCCGAGGGCGACCGAAAATTCCCGGCCGCCGTGCCGCCCGCGGCCCAGACGCCGAACTTCCAGTTCCACCACCAGCCCTTCAACTACTACGCACGCTTCGATCCGGCCACCCACGCCGACGAGCGCGCCGCGCACCTGAAGGACTTCGACGCCGATTTTCTGAAGGACGTTTCGCAGGGCACGCTGCCCGCGGTGAGCTTCTACAAGCCGCAGGGCAACCTGAACCAGCACAACGGCTATGCCAACGTGAGCGACGGCGACCAGCACATCGCCGACCTGATCGCCAAGCTGCAGGCCAGCCCGCAGTGGAAGCACATGCTGGTGGTGGTGACCTACGACGAGAACGGCGGCTTCTACGACCACGCCGCCGTGCCCAAGGGCGACCGCTGGGGCCCGGGCACGCGCATTCCCGCGCTGGTGATCTCGCCCTTCGCGAAGAAGGGCTTCGTCGACAGGACGCAGTACGACACGGCCTCGATCCTGCGCTTCATCAGCCACCGCTGGTCGCTGCCCATGCTCGACGGCGTGGTGGCGCGCGACGCGGCGCTGGTGAAGAACGGCGGCCGGCCGATGGGCGACCTGACGGGCGCGCTGGACTTCGGCGCCTGAGCGGCGCGGCCGGCGTCAGGGCTTCGCAAGCTCGATCGACATCACCGTGAGGTTGCCGTCGACCTTGTCGGCGGTGATCACCACTTTGTCGCCGGCCTTGACCTTCTCGAGCAGGGCGGGGTCCTTGACGCGGAAAGCCATCGTCATGGCGCCCATGTCGATGTTGGGAATGTCGCCATGCTTGAGGGTGATCTTCTGCGTGGCGGCGTCGACGCGACGCACTTCGGCCTGGACCTTGGGCAGCGCGGCCTGGGCGAATGCGGCGCCTGCGACGAGGGCGGCGGCGAGGGAGATCAGAAGTCTTTTCATGGTCGGTCCTTGGGCAATGGTCGGGGACGCATCAGGCTTCGCGCTGGAACACGCGGGTGCGGCCGCCGGCCAGCACCAGCAGCACGTCGTACGGGTCGCGCCGGCCGCCGTAGGCCGGGCCGTCCATGCCGGGCGAGCCGACGGGCATGCCGGGGACCGCGAGGCCGATGGCCTGCGGCTTCTCCTTGAGCAGGCGATGGATGGCGCTGGCGGGCACATGGCCCTCGATGGCATAGCCGCCCACGCTTGCGGTGTGGCAGGAGGCCAGCTCGGCGGGGATGCGCAATCGCGCACGCGCCTCGGCGTTGCCGCTGTCGTGCACGCGGGTGGCGAGCTTGTTCATGTTCAGGTGCTTGACCCAGTCCTGGCAGCAGCCGCAGTCCGGGTCCTTCCAGATCTCGACCATGGGCGCGGCGGCGAAGGCCTGGCGTGCGACCAAGGGCGGGGCGAGCAGGGCGGCGGCGCTTTGCAGCACGAGGCGACGGCGGTTCGGGGTCGGGGTGTTCATGGGATCAAATTCTCCAAGCGAAAAAGGGCTGCAGCGCCCGCGGGACGGGCGCGAGCAGCTATGAAAAGAATAGCAAACGACATCGGGCGTCAATGGTGGTGGCCACTGGCGGGCTTGCGCACCGCGTTGGCCGCGGGCGCCAGGCCGGCGCCCGGTGCACGCGGCGCCGGTGGCGCGCGGTCGTCCGGCACCTCGCGCGCGACGGTGCCGGCCGGGTGCCGGAACCAGCCGGGGTCGCGGTAGTCGCCCGGCTTCTGGCCCGCGCGCACCTTCAGCAGCGTGAACATGCCGCCCATCTCCGCCGGCCCGAAAGGGCCCTGGCCGGCCATCATGGGCAGCGTGTTGTCGGGCAGCGGCATCTCCATGGCGCCCATGTCGGCCATGCCCTTGTCGCCCATCACCATGTAGTCGGGCACGAGCTTCTGGATCTTGGCGAGCAGGTCCTTCTGCTCGACGCCCATCATGGTCGGCACCTCCTGGCCCATCGGCCCCATCGTGTGGTGGCTCTTGTGGCAGTGGAAGGCCCAGTCGCCGGCTTCGTCGGCAACGAACTCCACCTGCCGCATCTGGCCCACGGCGATGTCGGCCGTCACCTCGGGCCAGCGGGCCGAGGGCGGCACGGGCCCGCCGTCGGTGCCCGTCACCTCGAACTCGTGGCCGTGCACGTGGATGGGGTGGTTGGTCATGGTGAGGTTGCCCACGCGGATGCGCACCCGGTCGCCGCGCCGCACGTTCATCGAATCGATGCCGGGGAACACGCGGCTGTTGAAGGCCCAGGTGTTGAAGTCGGTCATGGTGTTGACCTGGGGCGTGGCGCTGCCGGGCTCGACGTCGAAGGCGCCGAGCAGGAAGCAGAAGTCGCGCTGCACGCGGGCGATGCGCGGGTCGGCGCGGTCCTTCGGGTGCGTGACCCAGAAGCCCATCATGCCCATCGCCATCTGCACCATCTCGTCGGCATGCGGGTGGTACATGAAGGTGCCGGGGCGCCGTGCGGTGAACTCGTAGACGAAGGTCTTGCCCGGCGGAATGTGCGGCTGCGTGATGCCGCCCACCCCGTCCATGCCGTTGGGCAGGCGCTGGCCGTGCCAGTGCACCGTGGTGTGCTCGGGCAGCCGGTTGGTGACGAAGATGCGCACGCGGTCGCCCTCGACCACCTCGATGGTCGGGCCCGGCGACTGGCCGTTGTAGCCCCACATGTTGACCTTGAAGCCCGGCGCCATCTCGCGCACCACGGGTTCGGCCACGAGGTGGAATTCCTTGACGTTGCCGTTCATGCGCCAGGGCAGGGTCCACCCGTTGAGCGTGACCACCGGGTCGTAGGGACGGCCGTCGGGTGGCAGCAGCGGCGGCGCGGTGGCCGCGGAGGTCTGCGCGGAGGCTTCGGGCACGGCAGCGAGCGCGACGCGGCTGACGGCTGCGGCGGCAACGGCGCCACCCACGGCGCCGGAGAAGAAGCGTCGGCGGTCCATCAGTGGCCCCCTCCTGCGGTGGCGACCGCGTCGCCGTCGCCTTGCAGCGCCGACAGCCCGGCGGGCGAAGCGCCCGTGAGGGCGAGCAGCAGGTCGGTGTCGGCGAGCCAGAAGTCGCGCTGGGCGGCCATCGCGGCGTTCACCGCCAGGGCGCTGGCTCGTGCCTCGGCCAGCAGCTCCCAGACGCTCGCCAGCATGCCGTTGTAGCGCAGCAGCATCTCGTCGTTGACCTTCTGGCGCAGCGGCAGCACCTCGGCCTGGTAGCGGTGCGCCACCTGCCACGTGGTTTGCCATGCGGCGTGGGCCTCGCGCGCCTCGCTCGCGGCCTGCACGGCGGTGGCGCGCACGCGCGCGGCCGACTGCAGGTAGAGCGCCTCGGCCCGCGCGCTGCGTGCCTGGCCCCAGTCGAAGAGCGGGATCGGCAGCGAGAGTTCGACGCCGCGCTCGGTGCTGCGCCCGCGCTCGGCGTCGTTGGTGAAGCTGCTGTTGCGCACGGCGCCGATCTCCAGCGCGTCGACGAAGCGGGTGGCCTGCGTGAGGCCCTGGGCATCGGCCGTGGCACGCAACTGCGCCTGCGCCGCGCGCACGTCGAGCCGTTCGCGCAACGCCGTCGCCTGCACCTCGGCGCGTTCGGGCAGCGACGCGGGCAGCGGCGGCAGGCGATCGGGCAATCGGTAGGCGGCCTGTTCGCGCGACAGGCCGAGCAGGCGCGTGAGCTGCTCGCGGCTGGCGACGGCCGCCTGCTCGGCGCGTGCGAGCTGCGCCGCCGCGTCGGCCTGCAGCAGTTCCTCGCGCGTGCGCTGCAGTGCGCTCCAGTTGCCGGCCTTCGCCATGCGCCGGGCCAGCGCGGCGCCGGTCTCGGCCGCATCGCGGGCATCGCGCAAGTAGGCCACGCCCTGCTGCGCGGCGACGGCGCGCACCCAGGCGCGGCGCGTGTCGGCCGCCAGCTGCGCGATCTGCTGCGCCGCCTCGAGCCGTGCCACCTCGTGGCGCTGCCCCGCCCAGCGCGCCTGCCAGGGCAGGGTGAGCAGGCCCAGCACGTCGAAGCCCAGCGCGCGGTCGATCTCCAGCCGCCGGCCCTCGCGCAGCCTGCCGAAGCCCAACACGGGGTTGGGCAGCGTCGCGGCCCGCGCGCGTTCGGCGTCGCTCAGCTGCAGCGTGGCGAAGGCCTGCTGCACGCGGGGACTCTGCAGCAGCGCGATGCGCACGGCGGCCTGCGCGTCGACTGGCTCGCGCAGGAGGTGAGCGACGGCGGCGCGGCCGGCGTCGTCGGGCGCCGGCTGGGGGCGCGCATCGCCGGTCAGGGCCGCGGGCGAGGCCGGGCCGAGCAGGGCTTGCACCGCGTCGCGGTCGGCCTGCGGCGCAACGGCCGCACATCCCGAGAGGACCAGCAGTGCGCCGGCGACCCCTGCCAGATTTTTGAATGAAAAAGGCCGCCGGCGCCCATGGGACGGGCGCAGCCAGCTATGAATTCGATAGCAATCGGAGCGCGGTGAAGCGCGCGAAGGAAGATGGAACACGGGAACTCTCCAGCATCGAGACATCGGCGCCGGCACGCAGGCCTGGCGTGCGGCGGACGGACTACGGGTGGGGAGTTCAGGAAATGGGCGGCTTGGCGACCCCGCGCAGGTCGGCGCTGGCGAAGCGAGCCGGTGCCGTGCCCGGTGCCGCGTGGCGCGGCGCCAGCACGGCCGGCGTTGCGGCGCGGTGGGTGGCGGCGACCGAGTGGCAGATCTGGCAGGCGGTGCAATGCCCGTGGCCATGGCCTGCGGGATGCTCGCTGCCGGGGTGCGCGGTGGCGGGTGCCGCCTGCGCGTCCTCGTGGCAAGGCGGGGTCGCTGCGTCCGCCTGGTGACCGAAGCCGGCGTGGTGGGTCGTTTCGGCCTCGGCGCCATGGACGGCCACGGCCTGCATCGCCGGCACCGCGAGCTCCATCGCCATCGCATCGCCCAGCCAGCCGCGCAGGGGCAGCAGGACGATCATGAGGGCGAGCAAGACGCGGCGCATGGGCGGGATGATAGTGGGCCGGCCGCCGTGTCAGCGGCGCAAGCCACTCAGGCGCGCGCGGGTGTCGTGTCCAGCGCCTTCAGCAGCCGCAGCCCGTTCGCCACCACCAGCAGGCTCGCCCCCATGTCGGCGAACACGGCCATCCACATCGTGGCCTGGCCAAAGACCGCGAGGCCGAAGAACACGGCCTTGATCCCCAGCGCCAGCGCGATGTTCTCCCACAGCACCGCATGCGTGCGGCGCGACAGGCGGATCGTTTCCGCGATGCGCCCGAGGTCGTCGTTCATGATGACCACGTCGGCGGCCTCCATGGCGATGTCCGTGCCGGCCGCGCCCATGGCGAACCCCAGGTCGGCCTGCGCCAGCGCGGGCGCGTCGTTGATGCCGTCGCCGGTCATGCCGGTTGCGCCGTAGCGCTGGCGCAGCGCCTGCACGGCCTGCAGCTTGTCCTCGGGCAGCAGGCCGCCGCGCGCGTCGTCGATGCCGGCCTCGCGTGCCACGGCCTGCGCGGTGCTGGGGTTGTCGCCGGTGAGCATGACCGGCGTGACGCCCAGCGCCTTCAGCGCCGCGACGGCCTGCCGCGAGCCGGGCTTGACGGTGTCGGCCACCGCGAACAGGCCCAGCACCGACTGCGTGTCGGCGAGCAGCGTGACGGTGCGGCCCTGCGCTTCGTGGGCGGCCAGCGCGGCCTCGAGCTCGGGCGTGCACAGGCCGCGTTCCTCGATCAGCCGGTGGTTGCCCAGCACCAGTTGGCGCCCGTCGACGCGGCCCTCGACGCCGCGGCCGACCAGGGCACGGAAGCCGTCGATGGCGACGTCGCCGCGCGGCGCCTGCTGCAGGCCGCCTGCGATCGCGGCCGACACCGGGTGGTCGGAGCGGCCCGCCAGGCCTGCGGCATCGGCCGCCGTGCGCGCACGGTCGGCAGCGCCCCAGGGCTGCCAGTCGACCAGCACGGGCTTGCCGGCGGTGATGGTGCCGGTCTTGTCCAGCGCCACGGCGCGCAGCCTGCGCGCGGTTTCCAGGTGCACGCCGCCCTTGACGAGGATGCCGCGCCGCGCCGCCGCCGTGAGGCCGCTGACGACCGTCACCGGCGTCGAGATCACCAGCGCGCACGGGCAGGCGATGACCAGCAGCACCAGCGCCTTGTAGACCGACGCCAGCCAGGCCGCACCCAGGAAGAGCGGCGGCACGACGGCAACTGCCACCGCCAGCACGAACACCGTGGGCGTGTAGACGGCCGCGAAGCGCTCGACGAAGCGCTGCGTCGGCGCGCGCGAGGCCTGGGCCCGCTCCACCGATTCGATGATGCGGTCGAGCGTGGTGTGGCCTGCGGCGGCGCTGACTCTTATCTCCAGCTCGCCGCCCTGGTTGACGGTGGCCGCGAACACGGCGTCGCCCACGGTCTTGTCCACCGGGATGCTCTCGCCCGTGACGCTGGCCTGGTCGATGCTGCTGCTGCCGGCGGTGACGGTGCCGTCCAGCGGCACGCGTTCGCCGGGGCGCACGCGCAGCACGTCGCCGACTGCCACCTCGGCCGCCGGCACGCGGCGCCACTGGCCGTCGCCGCCGCGCACCTCGGCCTCGTCGGGCGCCAGCGCCATCAGGCCCGAGATGGCATTGCGCGCGCGGTCGGCGGCCTTGTGTTCGATCAGTTCCGCCAGCGCGTACAGCGCCATCACCATGGCCGCCTCGGGCCACTGGCCGATCACGAAGGCGCCGGTCACGGCGACCGCCATCAGGGTGTCGATGCCCAGGCGCCCCTTGAGCAGCGACTTCAGCCCGCTTTTGTAGATGCCGATGCCGGCCAGCGCGATCGCCACGGCGGCGAGGGCCATGCCGATGCCACGCCACGCGGCCGTCTCGGGCAGCAGCAGGTGGCTCAGTTCGGCGGCCAGCGCCACGACGAGGGCGGCCGCCAGGCGCGGCCAGCCGGGCAGCGGGCCGTGGTCGTGGCCGTCGTCTGCCCCGTGGCCTTCGGCGCCATGGGCGTGGTCATCGCCGTGGTCGTGATCGTGTGCGCGGGGCTTGGCCGCTGCCGGGCGCAACGTCACCGGGCCGCCGCAGCAGCCGTCGCCGCACGAAGGCGCGGCCGTCCGGTCGGGGTCGGCGAGGGGAAGCAGGGCGGCAGGCTGGCGGGGGGAGGCGGACATGGATGGCGTTACGGTTTTCGAAGCTGTGCCAGCATTGGAAAGGTTGAAGTCACTTCAAGGTCAAGCCATGCCCGTCCTCCACCCGCCCGGCCCGCAGGGTTATCGCATCGGCGAAGCCGCCGCCGCCAGCGGCGTGAGCGCCGCCAACATCCGCTACTACGAGAAGCAGGGCCTGATCGCGCCGCAGGGCCGCGCCGACAACAGCTACCGCTTCTACAGCGACGCCGACGTGCACGCCCTGCGCTTCATCCGCCTGTGCCGGGCCATGGACATGTCGCTGGACGAGGTGCGCACCCTGCTGGCGCTCGACCTGCGCCGCAAGGCCGACTGCGACGCCGCCTGCGTCGCGCTGGATGCGCACCTGGGCCATGTGCGCGAGCGCCTGCGCGAGCTGCGCACGCTCGAGAAGGACCTGCTGGCGCTGCGCAACAGCTGCGACGGCAGCGATGCCGAATGCCACATCATCGGCACGCTGCACGCGCGGGCCGACGTGCAGCCGGCGGCCGGCGAGCGCGGCTCACCCGCCTCGCGGCACGTCTGACCATGCCAGAAATGAAAAGTGCAATCGGCTTGTAGCGCCCGCCAGATGGGCGCTGCGGCCGAATTCGTCACAAACGTGACGATCTGCTGTCGGCCTGTGCATGGGCATCGCCCCCGTGCAGCCCCGCCACCAGCTGGCGCAGCCACTGGCTGGCCGGCGTGCGGTGCTGGCGGGCATGCCAGAACATGTTGATCGCGATCGGGGGCAGCGCGGCCGGGTGCGGCACCGTGACCAGGTCGAAGGGCGCGCCCACGCGCTGCGCGAAGCGCTCGGGCACGGTGGCGATCATGTCGCTGGCCTGCAGGATGTGGCCGACGGCCACGAAGTGCGGCACGGTCAGGCGCACGTCGCGCACGATGCCCTGGCGCGCGAGCAGCTCGTCGACCTGGCCATGGCCGGTGCCGGCCGCGACCACCAGCACATGCTCGGCGGCCTGGAACTCGCGCAGGCTGATGCGGCGCTTGTCCAGCGCGTGGCCACGGCGCATCAGGCACACGTAGCGCTGCGTGAACAGGCGCCGCTGGAAGAAACCCGCGCGCAGGTCGGGCAGCAGGCCGAGCGCCAGGTCGACGTGGCCGGCCTCCATCTCGTCCTTGAGGTTCACCGCGGTGTTGCGCACCGTGCTCACGCGCACGCCGGGCGCCGACTCGCGCAGCGCTGCCATCAGGCCGGGCAGGAAATAGATCTCGCCGATGTCGGTCATGCCGATGGTGAAGGCGCGCTCGCTCGTCGCGGGGTCGAAGCCTTCGCGCTGGTTGAGCGCGCCGTGCAGCAGCCCCAGCGCATTGGCCACCGGCTCGGCCAGCTGCTCGGCCAGCGGGGTGGGCACCATGCCCTGCGAGGTGCGCAGGAACAACTCGTCGCCGAAGGCCTTGCGCAGCCGCGCCAGCGCGTTGCTCACCGCCGGCTGGCTCAGGCCCAGCGACTGCGCGGCCGACGACACGCGCCGCTCGATCAGCAGCTTGTTGAACACCACCAGCAGGTTCAGGTCGATCTCGTGCAGGTTCATCCGGCGTTATTGACGATGGTGATGTGGCGTATTCACAAGATTCTATTGATGGATAACGCTGACGGCGCGACCATCGTCCTCCCGAGAACGACAGAGACAAGGACGGCCCATGGACGCCATGGAGACCCCACGCCCCGCGAAGGCCGACATCCCCGCGCAGCCCCTGCACTGGGAGGGCGGCGGCAGCAGCCGCATCCCCTTCGGCGCCTACACCGACGAGGCCCTGCACCGGCGCGAGCTGGAGCGCTTCTTCTACCGCGGCCACTGGTGCTACGTCGGCCTGGAAGCCGAGATCCCGAACCCGGGCGACTTCAAGCGCACGGCGGTGGGCGAGCGTTCCGTCATCCTCACGCGCGCCGCCGACGGCAGCGTGCATGTGGTCGAGAACGTGTGCGCCCACCGCGGCATGGCCTTCTGCCGCGAGCGGCACGGCAACCGCAAGGAATTCGTCTGCCCCTACCACCAGTGGAACTACACGCTCAAGGGCGACCTGCAGGGCGTGCCCTTCCGCCGTGGCGTGAAGCAGGACGGCAAGGTGCACGGGGGCATGCCGCCCGACTTCAGGACCGAGGACAACGGGCTGAACAAGCTCAAGGTGGCGGTGCGTGGCGGCGTGGTGTTCGCCAGCTTCGACGACGGCGTGGAGTCGCTCGAGGACTTCATGGGGCCGGCGATCCTGCAGTGGTTCGACCGCCTGTTCGACGGCCGCCAACTCAGGATCCTTGGCTACAACCGCCAGCGCATCCCCGGCAACTGGAAGCTGATGCAGGAGAACATCAAGGACCCGTACCACCCGGGCCTGCTGCACACCTGGTTCGTCACCTTCGGGCTCTGGCGCGCCGACAACAAGTCGCAGCTGGTCATGGACGACCGGCACCGGCACGCGGCCATGATCTCGACGCGCGGCGCACAGGGCAAGGCGGCGCAGGTCACGCAGGTGTCGAGCTTCAAGGAAAGCATGCAGCTGGAAGACGCGCGCTTCCTCGACATCGTGCCGGAGCCGTGGTGGAAGGGTCCGACGGCGGTGATGACGACCTTGTTCCCCAGCGTCATCCTGCAGCAGCAGGTCAACAGCGTGTCGACGCGCCACATCCAGCCCGACGGCCACGGCGCCTTCTTCTTCGAGTGGACGCACTTCGCCTTCGAGGACGACAGCGAGGAGATGGTGCAGCGCCGCCTGCGGCAGGCCAACCTCTTCGGGCCGGCCGGCTTCGTCTCGGCCGACGACGGCGAGGTGATCGAGCTGTCGCAGATGGGTTTCGAGTCCAAGCCCTGGCACCGCACGCTGGCCGAGCTGGGGGGCCGCACCGTCGAAGACACCGACCACATGGTGACCGAGACGCTCATCCGCGGCATGTACGACTACTGGCGGCAGGTGATGGACAAGCCATGAGCAGGCTCAATTCAGAAGAATGGTTCGAGCTCACGCAGCTCTACGCCGAGTACGCGAGCGCCCTCGACGCCGCCGACTGGGACCGCTGGCCCGAGTTCTTCACCGAGGTGTGCAGCTACCGCCTGCAGCCGCGCGAGAACCACGAGCGCGGCTTCCCGCTCGCGACGCTGTCCTTCGAGAGCCGCGGCATGCTGCGCGATCGCGTCTACGGCATCCGGGAGACGCTGTTCCACGACCCCTACTACCAGCGCCATGTGGTCGGCACGCCGCTCGTGCGGCGCGTGGAGGATGGCCGCATCCACTGCGAGGCCAACTACGCGGTCTTCCGCACCAAGCTCTCGCAGCTCACCACCGTCTTCAACGTCGGCCGCACGATCGACGAGGTGGTGCGCACGCCGCAGGGCCTGAAGTTCGCCGCGCGCCTGGTGGTGTACGACAGCGAAATGATCCCGAATTCCATCATCTACCCGATATGAGCGAACAAGAGACAACACGAGAACCCGATCCGCATGGCCCGGCGCTGCGCCGCTTCGTCGACCCGGCCTACCAGCCGCTGTGCGCCTCGCTGGCCGAGGTGCGCGAGCGCATCGACGCGCTGGACGTGCAGATCGTCAAGCTGCTGGCCGAGCGCGGCCGCTGCGTGCGCGACGCGGCACGTTTCAAGCGCGATGCCTTCCAGGTCTCGGCGCCGCAGCGGCAGCAGCAGGTCTTCGACAAGGTGCGGCGCCTGGCCGAAGCGGAAGGTGCGTACCCGGAGGTGGTGGAGGCCTGCTACCGCGCGATGGTGGCCGGCTTCATCGCGCGCGAGCAGCAGGACCATGCGCAGATGGTGCCGGTCGGGGAGGGCGACTCGTGAAGCTCGGCCTCGTCCTTCTGGCCGGTGGCCTGCTCACCACCGCCGCATACGCGCAGGACTGGCCGCAGCGCCCGGTGCGCATCGTGGTGCCCTTCGGCGCGGGTTCGTCGCCCGACATCCTGGCGCGTATCGTCAACGACCGGCTCACGCAGCGCCTGGGCCAGCCGCTGATCGTCGACAACAAACCGGGCGCGGGCGGCAACGCCGGCACCGACCTCGTGGCCAAGGCGGCACCCGATGGCCAGACCTTCCTGCTCTCGGTCAACGCGCCGCTGGTCTACAACACGGTGCTCTACCGCAACCTGCCCTACGACCCCTTCCGCGACCTGGTGCCGGTGTCGCTGGCAGCCACCACGCCCAACGTGTGCGCGGTGAATGCACAGCTGGGCATCGATTCGGTGAAGGGCTGGCTCGACGCGCTGCGGCGCAACCCCGGCAAGTACAACTTCGCCTCCACCGGCAACGGCTCGATCTCGCACCTGGGCGTCGAGCTCATCAAGGCGAAGACGCAGTCCTTCGCGGTGCACATCCCTTACGCCTCGTCGGCGCAGGCGGTCACGGCGCTGGTGCAGGGCGACGTGCAGTTCGCCTGTCTGCCGCCCGTCACCGTGATGCCGCAGGTCAAGGCCGGCAAGCTCAAGGCGCTGGCCGTCACCTCGGCGCAGCGTTCCGCGCTGCTGCCCGAGCTGCCCACGCTGCGCGAGTCGGGCCTGCCCGACATCCAGGCGGTGCCCTGGTTCGCCTACATGGCGCCCAGAGGCACGCCGCAGCCCATCGTCGATCGCATGAGCCGCGAGATCGCGGCGGTGCTGGCCGAGCCCGAGACGAAGCAGCGCCTGCTCACCGCCTATTTCGATCCGGTCGGCAGCTCGCCGAAGCAGCTCGCGGACTTCATGCGCGACGAACTGCAGCGCTGGAAGCCCGTGATCGAACGTGCCGGTCTGAAACCCGATTGAGCCGCGAGGACCCACGATGACCGATTCCACCCTGGCCTGGACCGATGCCGGTGCCGCCGACACGCTGGCCCCCGAAGACGTGGTGGCGCTGGAGGTCGATGGCCGCGAGATCGCGGTCTTCGTCGTCGACGGCCGGTTCTATGCCACCGACAACATCTGCACCCACGGCCATGCGCGGCTGTGCGACGGCTTCCTCCTCGGCGAAGAGATCGAATGCCCGTTGCACCAGGGCCGCTTCGATGTGCGCACCGGCCAGCCGACCTGCGATCCGGTGACCGAGCCGCTGCGCACTTACCCGATCCGCATCGAGGACGGGCGGGTGTTCATCGCGCTCAGCGCCGGCTGAAAAAGACCCCCACGCTCCCCACTTCGTGTGGTCGCTGCCCCCCAAGGGGGCTCTTTTCATCTTGGGGCGACCCGGCGATGAAAAAGGCGCCCGGCGTCACAGCTGCGCGCGCGCCTTGTCGACCCACATCTGCAGGCTGTCGAGGAGGTCCTTCTGGCTGAAGGAGCAGCTTTCCTCGCTGAAGAGCGCGCTGGACTCGAGCCGGTCCAGCAGATTCAGCAGCACCTCGCGGTAGCGCAGGGGCAGGGCATCGAGCAGCGCGTCGCTCGCGCGGGCGGTGTCCGACAACGTGGCGATGCGGCCATTGCCGTCGTGGAGGGCGTTCAGCGCCGATGCGATGGCGTCGAGCTGCATGGCGGGCGTGGTCATCGCGCAGGCACTCCAGGCGGCAGCGGCCGGCCGCGCTCGGCCATCACGCTGCGCAGCACATCGGGGTAGTCGGTGATGAGCCCGTCCACACCCCAGTCCATCAGGCGCGCCATGTCGGCGCGCTGGTTCACCGTCCAGGGCAGCACGGCCAGGCCCAGCGCATGCGCCTCGCGCAGGGCCTCGGGCGTGAGGTCGGCGAAGGCCGGCGACCAGACCACAGGGCCGGCTGCGGCGCCGGCGGCTGCTTTCACCAGGCGTGGGGTCGAGCCGAAGTCGGCGGCGACCCGCCCGGCCGTCCAGCGGCTGTCGCGCAGCGTGCGCGCGCTCGTCAGGTAGGCGCGTGGCAGTTGCGGTGCCAGCCGGCCGACCAGCGCCAGCGTGCGCCAGTCGAAGCTCTGCACCGTCACGCGCGAGGCGACGCCGGCGCGCTCGATCTCGGCCAGCAGCGCGCGCACCATGGGCTCGGGCGCGGCGGTCTCGTCGGGCTTCGTGGGGTCGATCTTGGTCTCGATGTTGAAGCGCACGCGCGTCGCCCCCTGGGCCTGCATGCGCGCGAAGAGCTGCGCCAGCGTGGGAATGCGCTCGCCGTCGCGCGGCTGCTGCGTCGCGAACTGGCGGCCGTAGGCGGTCGCCGGGTTGAGCCGGCCCACGTCGTAGGTCTGCAGCTGCGCGACCGTGAGGCTGCGGATCGCCGCGCCCTGCGCCTGCAGCCACTGCCCCCGCGCGTCGCGCGTGTGGTCGGGGTTCAGGCGCGTGTCGTGCGAGACGACGACCACGTCGTCGGCGCTCAGGCCGATGTCCAGCTCCAGCGTGTCCACCCCCAGCGCCGCGGCCTGCGAGAAGGCCGCCAGGGTGTTCTCCGGCGCGAGGCCGCGTCCGCCCCGATGGGCCTGCAGGTCGAAGGTCCGGCTGCCGGGCACGCTGCCGGCGCAGCCGGCCAGCAGCAGAGTTGCGAGCCAAAAGGGCCGCCAGCGCCCGGCCAGCGGGCGCGAGGCGCTATCAAAAAAAGAGCAAAAGGTCATGGGCAGGCGTGCGGGTGGAACAGCGTTGGGCGCGCCAGGCGCCGACGAGCCGGTCTTTTACTTCAGTTCGACCTGGATGCTGTCCGCCTGGACAGTGATGGCGCCGATCTCGTAAGTCTTGCGGCCCACGGTCAGTTCCTCGCGCGTGAAGGTACGCAGCGCCTGGCCCTGCAGCGCCTCCTGCGCCACGGCACCGCCGATGCGCTGCAGGCGCACCGCGTCCTGGCCCGTCACGCCGTCCAGCGCGATCTGCTCGGCCCGCGGCCGTTCCAGTCTCAGCGCGAGCGTGGCGGCGTCGTAGCGCAGCGCGCTGCTCACGGTGAGCGATCCACCCACCCGCGGCGGCTGCAGGAACGGGCTGGCGATGGACACGCGCGTGGCGATGGCGGCGCGGTTGTGGGCCGCGTCCAGGCCGAGCACCGGGTCGGTCAGCGTCACGGTGAAGAGTTCGCCATAGCCCTGCTGCAACGGAAAGCGACGCAGCAACTGGGCCTGCAACTCCGCGCGCGACGCCGTGTATTCGCTGGTGAAGAAGTTGAAGCCGGCCAGTGCCGGCCAGGCAGGGAGCACGCCCGCCGCGGCCAGCAGGCGCAGGGCGTGTCTCCGACCGCGCGACGCGGGGCGGTCGTCGCGAGAGAGGGCGGTTTCACCGCGACGGTGGAGGGGATTTACAAGCACAGATCTTTGGAACCTTTGACCTAAGAAGGCGGCTGAAAGAGCAAATACGTGAAAAAAGTCTCGAAAAAACCGGTAGGACGTTGCTGATTGTTTAAGCAAAAAACGTCAAACAAATGTGACTCAGCCGTAAAACCCGCGTCATGTGCCGAGCCTGCAGGGCTTGGCGCATGAGACGGACGGGGCATCCCGGGTGAGTCGCGCCCCGATGTGCAATTGCAATCACGAGGAGTGGATCATGGCAGTCAAGCAAGGTTCGGAATGGCGGCGCCTCGCAGGCGTGGCCGCGGTGGTGGCAGCGCTCGGCACGCTCGGCGCGTGCTCGTCGGGCGGCGGACATGTGGGCTTCGGGCTCGGAGGCGGCGGCCGCGGCGGTGACGTCGGCGGCGGTGTCGGGGGTGGCACGGGCGGCGGTGCCGGCGGCGGTGGTGGGGGCGGG
>JAFEEH010000215.1 GCA_018241185.1 Pseudomonadota bacterium
GTGGTGGTGCATCCCGAGGGCGCGCTGCCAGGCGGTCGTTCAACCCGAGCGCAGGACCGGGCCCCGGCAAGGGGGCGGTGGCGCGCCTGTGGAGCGCCGAGAAGCGCAGGGCAGTCGGCGCAGCCGACCGCTCCACCGAAGCGCCGCCGCCCCCTTGCCGGGGCCCGGTCCGGACCAACAGACACGGCAGCAACTTTCACAACCGGGACACCGCCTGAAACCCATCGGCACTCGACGCCTGCGCCTTCGGCACAGCCCGCCCATCCTGCGGCGTCACCGGCAGCACCACATTGATCTGCCCCGTCCCCGACGAGCCGAAGTACGGCGTCACCACCTCGGCCCGCCCGTCGTAGGCCGACCAGCCCAGCGCGCCCAGCATCATGGCCGTGTCGTGCATGAAGCCCTCGCCGTGTCCCTTGACCGCATACTCGGGCAGCATGGCGCAGAAATCGGCCCACTCCCCGTCTTCCCACATCGTCACCACGTCGTGGTCCATGCGCTCGAGCAGCGGGCTCCAGATGCGGTCGGCGAACTGCGGTGCCAGGCCGTTCTGCGCGAACCGGTGCGACATCGAGCCGCTGGCGAAGAAGGCCACCGTGCCGTCGTAGTGGTCCTCCACCGCGCGGCGCATCGCCCAGCCCAGCCGTGCGCTGTCGTTGAGGTAGTGGCTGGTGCACAGGGCCGACACGCAGATGGCTTTGAAGTGCAGGTCCTCGTTCATGTAGCGCATCGGCACCAGCGTGCCGTACTCCGGGCCCAGCGTGGTCGCGTCGTGCGCCAGCGTCTCCACGCCCCAGTCGTTGCACGCCTGCGCCAGCAGCTTGCCCAGCCGCGGGTTGCCCGGGATCTCGTAGGGCATGTTGCTGATGAAGTGCGGCAGCTCGTTGCTCGAGTAGACGCCCTTGAAATGCGGCGCGCAGTTCAGGTGGTAGCTGGCATTGACCAGCCAGTGCGTGTCGAACACCACGATGGTGTCAACGCCCAGCGCGCGACAGCGGCGGCCGATCTCCTTCAGGCCGTCGATGGCGGCCTGGCGGCTGCCCTTGCGCGGCCCGTCCAGCTCGCTCAGGTACAGCGACGGCACGTGCGTGATCTTGGCGACGAGTGCGAGCTTGCCCATCGGTCAGCCCTCCAGCGTGATATTGCCCTTGCGGATCACCTCGGCGTACTTGGCGATCTCGCTTCGGATGAAGGCCGCGAACTGCTCGGGCGTACCGGCCATCGACGCGATGCCGCCCTTTTCGAACGCAGCCGTCACCGTGGGCGCGGCCAGCGCGCGGTTCACCGCGGCGTTCATGGCCTGCACGGTCGCGTCGGGCGTGGCCGCAGGCGCGAGCAGGCCGTTCCAGGAATTCGACTCCACCGCCACCCCCTGTTCGGCCAGCGTGGGGATGTCGGGTGCGTAGACGGAGCGTTGCTTCGTCGCCATGCCCAGCGCCACCAGCTTGCCCGACTGCACGTGGCCGCGGAACTCGGGCCAGTTGCCGAACATCAGCGTCACCTGCCCGCCCAGCAGGTCGGTCAAGGCCGGGCCTTGCCCCTTGTAGGGCACGTGGATCAGGTCGACGCCCATCTGCTGGGCCAGCAGCGCGCCCGACAGGTGGGCCGACGTGCCGTTGCCGAATGAGGCGTAGCTGATCGTGCCCGGCCTGGCCTTCGCCGCCGCGCGCAGGTCCGCCAGCGTCTTGAGGCCGCTGCCGGGGTGGGTGGCGAGCACGTGCTCCGACATGCCCATCAGCGCCACCGGGCGCAGGTCTTTCAGCGTGTCGTAGGGCAGCTTCTTCACCAGCGTGGCGTTGGCGCAGAAGCTGTTGGCCACGGTGACGAAGTTGCCGCCGTCGGGTGTCGACTTGGCGACGAAGTCCACGCCGATTACCGTGCCCGCGCCGGGCTTGTTGTCGACGATCACGGGCTGGCCCAGGGCCTTGCCCAGTTCGGTGCCGACCAGGCGCGTCACGTAGTCGGTCGTGCCGCCGGGCGGGAAGGGCACGACAAGGTGCACCGGCTTGTTCGGCCACGTGCCCTGTGCCTGCGCGAACAGGGGCCAGGCGCCGAGGGCGGCGCCGGCCTGCAGCAGCGCGCGGCGGGAAAGTTGTTGCGGCATGGGCCGGTCTCCGTCGTTCTTGTTGTTCGTCCGGGCCGCGCCGTCAGACACCCCAGTGCGGGATGTGGTGGCTGCCCAGCGACACCGCCACGTTCTTCGGCTCGCAGAACACCTCGTAGCTCCAGGTCCCGCCTTCGCGGCCCGTGCCGCTGGCCTTGGTGCCGCCGAAGGGCTGGCGCAGGTCCCGCACGTTCTGGCTGTTGACGAAGCACATGCCCGCCTCGATGGCGGCCGCCACGCGGTGTGCGCGGCCGATGTTCTCGGTCCACACGTAGCTCGACAGGCCGTAGGCGATGTCGTTGGCCAGCTCGATCGCGTGCGCCTCGTCCCTGAACGGGATCAGGCAGGCCACGGGGCCGAAGATCTCGTCCTGCGCGATCTTCATGCGGTTGTCGACGTCGGCGAAGACCGTGGGCGCGACGTAGTTGCCCTTCTGCACGCGATCGGGCAGGCCGGCCGGCGTGTCCAGGCCGCCGCACAGCAGCGTCGCACCTTCCTTGGGCCCCAGCTCGATGTAGCTGCGCACCTTCGCCAGATGGCCCTGGCTGATCATCGGGCCGACGATGGTCTTCTCGTCGAGCGGGTCACCGACGGTGATCTTCTTCGCACGCTCGACAAACTTCGCCACGAAGTCGGCGTAGATCGATTGCTGCACCAGGATGCGGCTGCCCGCCGTGCAGCGCTCGCCGTTGTTGCTGAAGATCATGAACACCGCGGCATCGAGCGCACGCGCCAGGTCGGCGTCGTCGAAGACCACGAAGGGCGACTTGCCGCCCAGTTCCATGCTGAACTTCTTCAGACCCGCGCTCTTCACGATGCGGTTGCCCGTGGCCGTGGAGCCGGTGAAGCTGATGGCGCGCACGTCGGGGTGTGCCACCAGCGGCTCGCCGGCCTCCTTGCCGTAGCCGTGCACCAGGTTCAGCACGCCGGCGGGAATGCCTGCCTCGAGCGCGAGCTCGCCCAGGCGCGCGGCCGTCATCGGCGACAGCTCGCTCATCTTCAGCACGGCGGTGTTGCCGAAGGCCAGGCAGGGCGCGACCTTCCACGTTGCCGTCATGAAGGGCACGTTCCACGGGCTGATGAGGGCGCACACGCCCACTGGGTGAAACAGGGTGTAGTTCAGGTGCGTGGGCGTGGGGTAGGTGTGGCCGTCCACCCGCGTGCACATCTCGGCGAAGTAGTAGAAGTTGTCGGCCGCGCGCGGCACCAGCTGCTTGCCGGTCTGGGCGATCACCTGGCCGCAGTCGTTGGTCTCGGTCTGCGCGATCTCGGGCACGTGCTTCGCGATCAGGTCGCCCAGCTTGCGGATCAGCTTGGCCCGCTCGGGCGCGGGCGTGTTGGCCCACTTCGGGAAGGCTTCCTTGGCAGCGGCTACGGCCGCGTTCACCTCGGCCTCGCCGCCCTGTGCCACTTCGGCCAGCACCTCCTGCGTGGCGGGGTTGACGGTCTGGAAGTAGTCGCTGCCGGCGACGGACTTGCCGGCGATGAGGTGGTCGATGCGCATCAGGATTCCTCGATGGTGTTGGTCAGGGCGCCGATGCGCTCGATCTCGGTGACGACGACGTCGCCATGCTTGCAGTCCACCACGCCGTCGGGCGTACCGGTCAGGATCAGGTCGCCCGGCTGCAGCGTCATGAAGGCGCTGAAGTACTCGATGAGGAAGGGCGCATCGAAGATCATGTCCTTCGTGCTGCCGCGCTGCGTGACCTGGCCGTTGACGGTGGTCGTCAGCGCCAGGTTCATCGGGTCGGGCACATCGGCGGCGTCCACCAGCCAGGGGCCGATCGGCGTGCAGGTGTCGCGGTTCTTCACGCGCAGGTTGGGGCGGTACCAGTTCTCGAGGTAGTCGCGGATCGCGTAGTCGTTGGCGACGGTGTAGCCGCCGATGAAGTCGTAGGCGTCACCGCGGCGCACCTTGCGTGCGGTTCGGCCGACGACGATCGCGAGCTCGCACTCGTAGTGCATGAACTGCACGCCGGGCGGGCGCCGCGTGACCTGCCGGTGGCCGATCAGCGTGCCTTCGCCCTTGACGAAGACCAGCGGCTCCTCGGGTGCCTTGAACTCGAGTTCCTTCGCGTGGTCGGCGTAGTTCAGGCCCAGCGCGAGGATGGTGCGGGGGCGTGGCGTCGGCGCCAGCGGGGGGAGCCAGGTCACGGCGTCGAAGGCGGCGGTGCGGCCGTCGGCGAGCAGCAGTTGCCCGTCACGCTCGGTGGCGTCGAAAGTGCGCGACTCGAAGATGACACGTGCGTTCTTCATGCGGCCTCCGGCACCAGCGTGTTGGCCAGCGGCTCGAAGCCCGGCGCGCTGATCTCGATGCGGTCCCCGGCCTGGGCCAGCGGCCGGCCCGCGTTGCAGCCCAGCATGAGCACGTCGCCTGCATGCAGCGTCATGAATTCGCCCACGTCGGCCAGCAATTGCTCGGCGGGCCGCACCAGGTGCGAGAAGTCGGCGGTGTGGCGCAGTTCTCCATTGATGCGCACCTGGACCACGAAGCCGGACGGGTCGCCGCCCGAGCGCAGAGCGCCGCCGATGCCCAAAAAGCCGTCGAGGCACTTGAACTTGACCGGCGGGCGGAAGAAGTTCGCGTGCGGCACCGAGAAGTCGTTCATCAGCACATAACCGGCCACCGCGCCGCGCTCGCCCATCACCATGCCGACGGTGGCGCCGACTTCCACCTCGGACACGCGTGTCGGCACGGGCACGTCCCCGCCGCTGGGTGTCCAGGTGTTGGCGGTCTTCACGTACAGAACGGGCGCCTTCGGCGGCGCCTTGTAGGGCGACTGCTCCATCTGCGGTGCCAGTTCCTGGACTTCCTCGCGGAAGTTCAGCAGCACGCCGTACACCGTGCCAGTGGGCAAATAGCTCATTCCTCTTCTTCCTCCGCCAGCGCGGCCGGAGCCGTCGTGGGCTGTTCCAGGGCGATCAGGTCGTCCAGCAGCGCGTAGAGCTGCGTCAGCTTGGCCTTGCCCAGCGACTTCTCGAGCCACTGGTAGTGCGCCTCGATGCTGGTCGACAGGCGCTTGACCAGGCGCTTGCCCTTGGGCGTGGCCTCGATCACGGTGCGGCGCTGGTCCTCGGGGTCGCGGTAGCGCGTGATGAGCGCGTCGCGCTCCATGCGCGCCAGCACGCCGGTCAGGCTGGGGCCGAGGATGAAGGCTTCGCGTGCCACGCGACCGGTCTCCACCGCGCCGTGTTCGCCCAGCACGCGCAGCACGCGCCATTGCTGGTCCGACAGCGCATGTTCGCGCAGGCTGGGCCGGGTGTGGGCCATCACGGCTTCGCGCGCCTGCAAAAGCAGGCGCGGCAGGTTGCGGTGCGTGAAGGTGGTGGCCACAGCGGTGTCGTCTCGTTCGATTTATTTAACATGTTAAATGAATGAGGCAGAGGACGAGTCCCCGGGTTTACCCGCGCTCCCTACACTCGCCCGATGGCCAAGGAAAAGTCCGTCTACGTCTGCACCGAATGCGGGGGCACCAGCCCCAAGTGGCTGGGCAAGTGCCCGAGCTGCGGTGCCTGGAACACGCTGATCGAGCAGGCCGCTTCACCGGCGGCGGCGGGCGGCGGCCAGAACCGCTTCGGCACGCAGTTCGCGGCGCTCGCGGGCGCGTCGGACCTGGCGGTGCTGTCGGAGATCGAGGCCAGCGACGTCGCGCGCACGCCCACCGGTCTGGACGAACTCGACCGCGTGCTGGGCGGCGGCATCGTGGCCGGCGGGGTGACGCTGATCGGCGGCGACCCCGGCATCGGCAAGTCCACGCTGCTGCTGCAGGCGGTCGATGCATTGCAGAACGCCGGGCAGATCGCGCTCTACGTCACCGGTGAGGAGAGCGGCGCGCAGGTCGCGATGCGCGCGCGCCGGCTCGGGCTGGAGCGCTCGCAGGTGCAGGTCATGGCCGAGATCCAGCTCGAGAAGATCCTCGCCACGCTCGATGCGAACCGGCCCGCCATCGCCGTCATCGACTCGATCCAGACCGTGTACTCGGACCAGCTCACCTCGGCGCCCGGCTCGGTGGCGCAGGTGCGCGAATGCGCGGCCCACCTCACGCGCTTCGCCAAGGCCAGCGGCACGGCGGTGGTGCTGGTCGGCCACGTGACCAAGGAGGGCGCGCTGGCTGGTCCGCGCGTGCTCGAACACATGGTCGACACGGTGCTGTACTTCGAGGGCGACACGCACTCGAGCTTCCGCCTCGTGCGCGCCATCAAGAACCGCTTCGGCGCCGTCAACGAGATCGGCGTCTTCGCCATGACCGAGCGCGGCCTGCGCGGCGTGGCCAACCCGAGCGCGATCTTCCTCAGCCAGCACAGCGAACCGGTGCCCGGCAGCGTGGTGCTCGTCACGCTGGAGGGCACGCGGCCGATGCTGGTGGAGATCCAGGCCCTGGTCGACGACGGTGGCCCCAGCCCCCGGCGCCTGTCGGTCGGCCTGGAGCGCGACCGCCTGGCGATGCTGCTGGCCGTGCTGCACCGGCATGCGGGCGTGGCCTGCATGGACCAGGACGTGTTCGTCAACGCGGTGGGTGGCGTGCGCATCACCGAGCCGGCGGCCGACCTGGCCGTGATGCTGGCCATCGCCTCGAGCCTGCGCGGCAAGCCCCTGCCCAAGGGCTTCATCGCCTTCGGTGAAGTCGGCCTGGCCGGCGAGGTGCGCCCCGCGCCGCGCGGGCAGGAGCGGCTCAAGGAAGCGGCCAAGCTCGGCTTCTCGGTCGCCATCGTGCCCAAGGCCAATGCGCCGAAGAAGGGCGCGATCGAAGGGCTGACCATCCACGCGGTGGAGCGCATCGAGCAGGCGCTCGATGCCGTGCGGTCACTCGACTGAAATGCTATTGAATTGATAGCTGTTCGCGCCCACTGGGCGGGCGCTGCAGCCCGATTCGATGCTCAATCGCCAACGTGCATCGCGACGGTCGGCCCGTGGTTGGCGCGCCCGGCCGGGTATCGCGCCGTGCGCCCGGGGGCGCGGCGACAATCGCCGCCATGACCCTTCAGAAGATCCTCGCGCCGCTGGTCGGCATCGGGCTGCTCATCGCGGCCTGGCGCTCCTACGGCTGGCTGGGCGTGGCGTTCGTGGCCACCGGCATCGTCATGTTCCTGCTGCTGCACTTCAACCGCACGATGACGGTGCTCAAGCGCGCGGCCGACCGGCCGATGGGCTACGTGGGCAGCGCGGTGATGCTCAACGCCAAGCTCAAGCCCAAGATGACGCTGCTGCACGTGGTCGCCATGACGCGCTCCCTCGGCCTGCAGCGCACCCCCAAGGACGAACAGCCCGAGGTCTACCGCTGGACCGACGGCGGCGGCTCGTGCGTCGACGCCACCTTCGCCGACGGCAAGCTGGTGCAGTGGCAGCTCACGCGCCCGCCGCAGGACGAGCCCGACGCGCCGGCGACCGCGATGGGCGAGTTGCCACCGGCCTGAGCGCTTTCGTTCAGAACGGCGCGTCTTCCGTTGCGGTCGCGGCGGCCGGCGTGGCCTGGTCGCGCGCAGCCTCGGGCGCGGCGCCGAAGGCCATTTCGCCGCCCAGCGCCTCGACCAGCGCGGGCAGCAGCTGGCCCAGTTCGCCGGTGACGATGGCGGCGTCGGTGTCGAAGTTCTCGTCGCTGCCCTTGCCGCCCTTCGACTCGCCGCCGTCGAACACGCCCTCGAGGAAGGCCACCTTCCGCAGCTGGCCGCCTTCGGTGAGCTCGAAGGACACGCGGTCTTCCCAGGTCATGGCCAGCCGCGTGGGCCGCTTGCCGGCGGCGATGTGTTCGCGCACCTCGTCGATGTCCAGCGGGTGCTTGGCGTAGCGCACCACGGCCTTGGAGTCGTCGCTCGCCTTGAGCTCGCAGTCGCGGTCGATGCTGAAGCCCGCGGGTGGCTCCTGCGTGGCCAGCCAGCCGGCCATCGCGCTGGCGGGCTCCACCTGCGTGTTGACGGCGCCCACGGCAAAGCCGGAGATGGCCTGCACCAGCGCGGTGACCACCGAGTCGGCGCGCGCCATGTTCGAGGTGTCGAGCGTGAGGCGGCGCTTGTCGGGATCGATCCACACCGCGGTGCGCGCATGCCGCGTGAAGGCCAGCGGCAGCAGCTCGTGCGTGACGTCTTCCTTGAGCTGCTTCTTCTCCTTCTTGCCGGGCGCGCGGCCCGTGGTGGCCTCGATCTGCGCGGCGCGTTCGTCCACCTTGCGGCGGATCACCGAAGCGGGCAGCGTCTTGCTCTCGACCATGTACTCGAGCAGCCACTGGCCGCCCACGGATTCGAGCAGCAAACCATGTTCCTGCCCGCGCGGCGGCACCCAGCCGGCGGCGCTTTCCTGCGAAGGGCCGCAGGGCACGAAGGCCGCGGCGGCGAGCTGTTCTTGTGCGGCGTCGAACGCGGGCGTCCAGCTCGGTTCGATGCGGAAACTGATGACGTTCTTGAAACGGGGCACGGGAAGGGGGTCTCGGTGTCGGTGAAAAGCGGGCGATTGTCCGTCGGGCCGGCCCGACGGCCGCGCCGCCCGGCCTGTAAGTCCGAGTAAAGGTGCAGGAAGTCGGGCGCCGTAAAATCGCCGGCTCCCCGCAGACCCCTCAAGGACAACACATGAGCGCGATTCCCTCGCTGGCCGACCGTGACGGCAAGATCTGGATGGACGGTGAACTCGTGGACTGGCGCGACGCCAAGATCCACGTGCTGACCCACACGCTGCACTACGGCTGCGGCGCCTTCGAGGGCGTGCGCGCGTACAAGACGGTGAACGGCACGGCCATCTTCCGCCTCGAAGAGCACACCGAGCGCCTCTTCAACAGCGCCAAGATCCTGCGCATGAAGATCCCCTTCAGCAAGGAGCAGCTCAACGAAGCGCAGAAGCAGGTCGTGCGCGAGAACCAGCTCGAGAGCTGCTACCTGCGCCCGCTGGTGTGGATCGGCTCCGAAAAGCTGGGCGTCTCGCCCAGAGGCAACACCATCCACGCCATGGTCGCCGCCTGGGCCTGGGGCGCCTACCTGGGCGACGAAGGCCTCAAGCGCGGCATCCGCGTCAAGACCAGCAGCTACACGCGCCACCACGTCAACATCACCATGACGCAGGCCAAGGCGGTGAGCAACTACAGCAACTCCATCCTGGCCAACATGGAAGCGCTGGACGACGGCTACGACGAGGCCCTGCTGCTCGACTCGGCCGGCTTCGTGTCCGAAGGCGCGGGCGAGAACATCTTCGTCGTCAAGAACGGCGTGATCTACACGCCCGACCTGTCGGCCGGCGCGCTGAACGGCATCACGCGCAACACCATCCTGCACATCGCCAAGGACCTCGGCATCGAGGTCGTGCAAAAGCGCATCACGCGCGACGAGGTCTACATCGCCGACGAGGCCTTCTTCACCGGCACCGCCGCCGAAGTCACGCCCATCCGCGAACTCGACCGCGTCGAGATCGGCATCGGCTCGCGCGGCCCGGTCACCGAGAAGGTCCAGGCGGCCTTCTTCGACATCGTGAACGGCAAGAACCCCAAGTACGCCCACTGGCTCACCAAGGTCTGACCACCATGTCCAACCACAACAGCACGCTCGTCGACCAGGTCCAGTCCGCCGACCGCCGCTCGCTGGTCGAGCTGGCCGCCAAGGACCTCAACCACCAGGGCGGCATCTTCTGCCCCAGCCCCAAGGCCGACATGAAGCTCTGGAACAGCCACCCCAAGGTCTACCTGGACGTGGCCCGTACCGGCGAGGCCAAGTGCCCGTACTGCGGCACCGTGTACCGGCTCAAGGCCGGGGAACATTTCGGCGCGGCGCACTGACCGGCCCGCATCCTTCGCGCGCCCACACGACCGGCGGCTGCGCTCCAGGTTCGCAAGGGCCTGGAGGCAGCCGTTTCGCTTGGCGGGCGTGCGCTCTGCGGGAGCTCGGGGCGAGCAGAAATGCCCGCAGCCGCCTGTCGCATGCGCGTCGGGAGGCAGTCGGGTTAACGCGGTGCAGCGTCGCACGGGGCGGGGCAAGAATGGTTGCCGTGGAAAACCTTGCCGTCGACACCCGCCGCATTCCGGAGCGTGACCGCATCGACGCGTGGCAGCAGGTCCTCTCGGACATCGGAGGGCCGATCCGCGTCGATCCGATCCCCGGCGAACCGTTCATGGGCGAACTCAAGCTGGTGCGCCGCGGCGCCATCGCCTTCTACGACATGTGCTACAGCGGCATGCGCCTGTGGCGGCGTCCGGTGGACGTGGCGAGGATGGACAAGGAAATGTTCGCCCTGTCGTTGACGCAGCCCTCGTGCAGTCTTCGCGTGGAACGTGGCGGCCAGGCGCTCGACCTGCAAGGCGGCCGGTCGTACCTGTTCGACCACGCCGCCCCTTACCGCACCGAGCCGCCCAGCGCCTACAAGACACGCAGCATCGCCTTTCCGAGCAGCCTGCTGCGGCGGCGCGTGCGTGAATTGCGGCCCTTCTATGCGTTGACCGACAGTGTGAAGAGCACGGGCGGTCTGGACCTCGTCAACGTGTTCGCGCAGCACGTCGCACAGGGCGCGGCCACCTGGTCCGATGACGAGGTCGACACCCTCTCCGGTCAGCTCCTGGACCTGCTGGCGCTGTTCCTGACCACCGGCGATTGCGCGGTCGCGGGATCCGATTCCTCCATGCGCGCCGGCCATCGGCAGCGTGCGCTCGACCACATCCGCCTGCATGCGCGCGATCCCGAGCTGACCCCTGCCCGGGTGGCCCAGGCCTGCGGCATTTCGCTGGGCTACCTGAACGAGGTCTTCCGCGGCCGCGATGCAGGCGTGGAGGACACCATCTTCGACGAGCGCCTGGAAACCGCGCGCCGCCTGCTGAGCGACGCGCGTCGGCGGCGCGTGCCCGTCCAGACGCTGGCCTACGAAGCCGGCTTCAACGATCCCTCCCATTTTTCGCGTCGCTTCAAGCGCCGCTTCGGCGTGACGCCGGGAGAGTTGCGCGCCGAGGTCTCGAGGGGAAAGGCCTCGCACTGAGGACCGGGCGCCGCGCGGCCTGCGCGGCGCTCAACCGGTGGTCGCTGCTGCCGCCGCCACTTCCGCGTGCAACTCCTTCTTCGACAGCTTGCCCACCGGTGTCTTGGGCAGCGCGTCGCGCAGTTCCAGGGCCGTCGGCATTTCGTGCTTGCCGAGCCGGTCCCGCAGGAAGGCCCGAAGGGCGTCCAGCGACAGCGGCGCAGTGCCCGTCTTGAGCTTGACGAAGGCCTTGGGCGTCTGGCCGCGGTAGGCGTCGGGAACGCCGATCACGATGACCTCTTCCACTGCCGGATGCTGGTAGATCGCTTCCTCGATGTGGCGCGGGTACACGTTGAAGCCGCCGCAGATCATCATGTCCTTGGTGCGGTCCACCAGGTAGACCAGGCCCTGCGCCGTCATGTAGCCGACATCGCCGGTTCGCAGGTAGCCGTCGCCGTGAAAGCTCTGCGCCGTCTCGTCCGGGCGCTGCCAGTAACCCGCCATCACGTTGGGGCCGCGGATGCACAGCTCGCCCTTCTCGCCCAGCGGCACCTCCCGGCCGGTCTGCGTGTCGAGGAAGAGGACTTCGGCACGGGCCACCGGCACGCCGGCCGAGCCGACGGCATGCTCGCCGGCACCCGTCGACAGCGTGCCCAGCCCGCAGGTCTCGGTCATGCCCCAGCCTTCCAGCAGGCGGCACCGCGCCTTGCCGACGAAACGTCGATGGCTTTCCTGCGAGAGCGGCGCGCCGCCCGAGTTGCACAGCTTGAGCGAGCGCAATTGCCGGTGCGTCACGGCGTCGTGCGTGGACAGTGCGACGAACAGGGTCGGCACGCCGAAGAACACGGTGATGCGCTCGCGCTCGATCGCGTCCGCGGCGCTCAGCGTGTCGAAGCGCTGGTGCAAGGTCAACTCGGCGCCCACGCTCAGCCCGAACAGCATGTTGGCCACGAGGGAATAGATATGGAACAGGGGCAGCACCACGAGGAAGCGTTCCTGGCCCTCGGCGACGAGCCCGCCGTCGAGCCACATGGCACGCAGCTGGCCCAGGGCGCTGCTCAGGTTGGCGTGCGTGAGCATCGCGCCCTTGGGGTGGCCGGTGGTGCCCCCGGTGTACTGCAGCACCGCCAGCGCCTGCGGGTCGGCGGGCACGCGCGTCGTGCCGGGCGGCAGCGCGTCGCCCGGCGCCCGGGCATCGGCTTCTGCGGCGAGCAGGTCGACGAAGCGGACGCAGCGCGCATCGCCGTCGGCCGCGCGCGGGCGGCTGGCCGGTGCGGCCGGCCGGAAGTCGTCCACCTGGCCCAGGACCAGCGTCGACAGCCGGGTGCTGTCCAGGAAGCCGCGCATCCGGTCGGCCAGCTCCGGCACGTCCAGCGTCAGGATCACGTCGGTGCGGCTGTCCTCGATCTTGTGGGCCAGGACGGCGCCGGCGTCCAGCGGCGAGTAGTTGACCACCGTGGCACCCGCCCGCAACACCGCGAAGAAGCCGATCACGTAGTGCGGCGTATTGGGCAGGTACAGGCCGACGTGCGATCCGGGGCGAACGCCCAGCCGCACCAGCGCCCGTGCGAGACGATGGCAGGCCTCGTCCAGCTGTGCATAGCTCAGCGCGACGCCTTCGAAGCGCAGCGCCGTGCGCCCCGGCCACCGCGCCGCGGCCCGGTCCAGCACCTCGGGGAGCATGCAGGTGTGCAGGGGCGCGTCCCAGCGCGTGCCGGGCGGGTAGGCCCCGATCCAGGGGTGAGCGGTCATGGATGCGTCCTCAGGCCGGCGGGCGCTCCATCTGGCAGGTGGTCGGCTGGCTGCTCTCGGCCGGGCTCCAGACCTTTTCCGAGCGGAAGCCGTAGCCGGTGCGCTCGGCCTCGTACTTGACGCCCGGGCTGCCCTGCTTGGCCCAGATGCCGAGGTACAGCGGCGCCTGGAGCTGGTGGTCGTCCTTGCGCATCTCGATGTCGCCCATCGGGCTGCGGTACTTCATGCCCTCGAGCGCGAAGGCCACCTTCTTCGGGTCCGTGGACTTGGCCTTGCGGATGGCATTGCTCAGCATGTGCATGCTGTTCCAGTGGGCGGCGTAGATGAAGTCCTCGCCGTGCTTTTCCTTGTACGCCACGGCGATCTTTTCCAGCTCGGGCGTGGGCGCGTTCGAGCCCCAGTTCCAGATCACGCCCACCTTGTCCACGCCCCACGATCCCATCTGGCTCGGAATGCCCGGGTTGTTGGCGTTCATGGTGTAGAAGTTGATGTTCAGACCGTAGTCCTTGGCGGCCTTGAGTAGCAGCCCCAGGTCGCTGCCCCAGTTGGAGGTGATGACGGTGTCGGCACCCGAGGAGGCGATGTTGGCGACGTAGGGCGCGAAGTCGCGCACCGTGGCGATGGGCACGTACTGCTCGCCCACGATCTCGATGTCGGGCCGCTTCTTCGCCAGATACGCGCGCGCGGCCTTGGCGGTCTGCTGCCCGTGGGTGTAGTTCTGGTTCAGCAGGTACACCTTCTTCACCGCGGGCTTTCCCTGCAGGTAGGACGTCAGCGCCTCGATCTTCATCTCGCTCGACGGGTAGAAGCGGAAGTGCCAGAAGCTGCACTTGTCGTTGGTCAACCCCGGGTCCATGGCCGAATAGTTGAGGTAGACCACCGCCCCGTTGGGGTCGCGCCGGGCCTGCTTGTTGATGGCATCGACCAGCGCGAACGCCACCCCCGAGCCGCCGCCCTGCGTCACGAAGCGGATGTTCTGGTCGTAGGCCGCGCGCAGGGCGGTCGTGCTCTCCTGGGGCGTGCCCTTGCCGTCGAAGGGCACGACCTCGAACTTCGGATCCTCGGGGCCGGCAGACGCGTTGATCTGGGCCACCACGTCGCGCAACTGGTTGAGCGAGCCGATGCCGGTCTGGGCGAAGGGACCCGACAACACCTCGATGAAGGCGATCTTGACGGTTTCCGCGGCCCCGGCCAGCGAACCGGCGGCGAGGGCCGCAACGCACAGGGCCGCGCGGGCCGTGCGGGTGATGACGAAGCGAGGCATGTCTGTCTCCAGGCGCCGGCTTGGGCCGGTGCACGTTGGTCGATGAAGGAAGCGGCAGCCCGGGAACTGCCAGGCGGCACGATCGTGGCCGCTGCCGGTGCTTCGGGCGGCCGGCCTTCATCGTAGGGACAGTCCAGCCGATGCCATTGACCCAGCGGCTGCCATTTCTTGACCCAGCCGCAGGCGGGATGGCGCGTGCGGCGCCGAGGCGCCAACGGCGGGCGCTCGAGGTCAGGCCAGGGCGTGGGCCTCAGGCCGCGCGTTGCCAGCGCCGCGGCGGCACCTCGCGCCATGGCTCGCCGGCGTCGACCGGCTCGCGCGCCAGCCGCAGGCACACCATCGCGATCCACAGCAGCGACAGGCCGATCTGCGCATCGCGCAGCGCCGAGTTCACGCTCGTGGCCATCAGCAGGATCAGCATGGCCGCGAAGGCGATGCGCCCTGTCAGGTCGGTCCGCTTCCACCCCTGCCAGACGCCCGTGAGCACGATGGCCAGCAGCGCCAGCAGGCCCGGGAAGCCGGTCTGCGAGCCCATCCACAGGTAGTCGTTGTGCGGCATGTTGTAGTCGGCCAGCAGGGCCGGTCCGCGCAGCCGCCATTCGCTGTTCCAGGCGCCGATGCCCCAGCCGGTCAGCGGCTTCTCCAGGATCATCCGCGCCGTCTCGGTGTACATGTAATAGCGCACCACCCAGCTGCCTTCGGACACGGCACCGGCCTTGGCGGCCTCGATCTCCT
This sequence comes from Pseudomonadota bacterium, assembly GCA_018241185.1. Taxonomy (GTDB): domain Bacteria; phylum Pseudomonadota; class Gammaproteobacteria; order Burkholderiales; family Burkholderiaceae_C; genus Xenophilus. The sequence goes on from JAFEEH010000215.1 coordinate 14,776, forward strand.
GCACGCCGGTGGCGAGCTTCTGCTCGATGAAGGGCGGCGCGTTCCACACGGCCACGGCCAGCACCGCGGCGCCTGCAAGCAGCACCATCGCCAGCACCCGCCAGCGCTTGCGCCACTGGTGGATGCAGATCGCCGGCAGCACCATCAGCAGCGCCAGCAGCGACGTGCGCGAGGGCAGGTTGAAGTTGACGATCACCAGCGTCGCGACGGTCACCACAAAAGCCGACACGGCCAGGTACGGCCGGTGCTGCGTGAGCAGCTGCAGCCCGTAGGCGGCGGCGGCTGCGCCCAGCACCGTGAACAGCAGCGCGTTGTTGATCGACTTGTTGCCCACCAGCATGATCATCGGCTTGAGCAGCGCCGGCATCGGCGGCATGTAGCCGGTCTTCATCAGGATGGCGTAGAAGAGCGCCAGGTACACGATGTTGAAGAAGGCGATGCCCAGGAAGCCGCGGATCGCCCACACCGCCTCGTCGCGTGTGAGCGCCAGCGCCATGAGCATCGTGGCCGTGAGCCGCAGGCCGTGCCACAGGTTGACCGGCGTCTCGGCGTAGTGGCGGCCGAAGGCCAGCACCGCCAGCTGCCACACCAGGAAGGCCATCACCGGCCACCACAGCGGATGGCTGCGCACGCGTGCCGCGCGTTCGCGCCAGTCGCCGGCCGCCAGCATGGCCAGCAGCAGCAGGAAGAAACCGAGGTAGTTCACGCCGACCGGCATGAAGACCACCGCGCCCCACAGGCACGCTGCGGCGCGGGGGAGGAGAAGTCTGCGCATGTTGGCGGCGATTCTAGGCGGTGGCCCTCGTCGGCCTGCTATCGAAAACGTAGCTGACTACGCAGTCAGGGCGGGCGCTGGAGGCCAATTTCATTCATGAAATCTTGCTCACGTCCCGCACGGCGCGAAGGCGCACCGGTGCCCGCGCGTCAGGCTCCCCGCGGGATCTCGATCACGAAGCTCGCGCCGCCGCCCGGCCGGTCCTCGCAACGCACCTGGCCGCCGTGGCGTTCCACGATCGACTTCACCAGCGCCAGGCCCAGGCCCACGCCGCCCTCGCGCTCGCTGGCGCCGGGCAGCCGGTAGAAGGGCTCGAAGATGCGCTCGCGCAGGGCGGCCGGCACGCCGGGGCCGCGGTCGTTCACGCGCACCACGGCGCGCGTGCCGTCGGCGCTGGCGGCGAGCTGCGCCTCGATGGCGGTGCCGTCCCCGTAGCGGCGCGCGTTCTCCAGCAGGTTGCGCACCGCGCGACGCAGCAGCCGCGGCACGCCGCGCACGGTGAGCGCGGCGAGGTCGGTGCCCTCGGCGATGTCCAGGTCGGCCGCCACGCGGGCGCATTCCTCGGCGGCCAGGCCCATCAGGTCCACCGTCTCGACGGTGCCCATGTCGGCCTCGCGCGCATCGAGGCGGCTGGACAGCAGGATCTCGTCGATCAGCTGGTCCAGCTCGGCGATGTTGCGCGAGATCTCGGCCTTGGCCGTGGGGCTGGGCTTGTCGCCCATGAGTTCGAGGCCCATGCGGATTCGGGTGAGCGGCGAGCGCAGCTCGTGCGAGGCGTTCGCCAGCAAGGACTTGTGCGAGCGGATGAGCTGCTCGATGCGCGTCGCCGCGTCGTTGAAGCGCCGCGCCAGGTCGGCCACCTCGTCCTCGCCGTCGTCGCGCGCGCGGGCGCTCAGGTCGCCCTCGCCGAAGCGCTGCACGCTGCGCTGCACGCTCTCCAGCCGCTGCGTGAGCCGGCGCACGATGGGGAACAGCCCCAGCGCCGTCGCCAGGCCGACCATGCCCAGCAGCCAGAAGATGCCGGTGCGCGGGTGCAGCCAGGGCGGCGGCGACGGGCGCCGCTCGCCGCGCGGGCCCAGCTCCATCACGAACTGCTGGCCGTTGTTGAGCGTGATCGTGAACTCCAGCGGCTCGCCCGGCCGGCTGGTGCGCAGCGACTTGCCGGTGCCGATGAGCTGGTCCTGTGTGTCGCGCAGCGTCACGTCGCGCGGCAGGGGCTGCGTGCGCTGCTCGTCCGCCTCGCGCCAGGCCCACCCGGCCGCGAACACGACCACGGCCACCCCGGCCAGCACGGCCAGCCAGATGCGCACGTAGAGGTGGCGGGTAAAGAGCTTGATCATCCGGGGAGTAGGTGGGTGTCGTATTCGTTCGGGTCGATCCCAGGCCGTTCGGCCTGGGCCTGTCGAAGGCGGGGCCGGGGCTTCGACAGGCTCAGCCCGAACGGGCGGGGGTGGTGCGCGAGGTGGGTCGGTGGGGCGGTGCGTCAGTCGGGCAACGTCAATCCTGCTGCTTGGCGAACACGTAGCCCACCCCGCGCACCGTCAGGATGCGCTTGGGGTTCTTGGGGTCGGCCTCGATGGCGGCGCGGATGCGGCCCATGTGCACATCGATGCTGCGGTCGAAGGCTTCGAGCTCGCGGCCGCGCACGGCTTCCATGATCTGGTCGCGCGTGAGCACGCGGCCGGCGCGCTCGGCCATGGTCACGAGCAGGTCGAACTGGTACGAAGTGAGCTCGGCCGCCTGGCCGCCCACCGTCACCGTGCGGGCATCGCGGTCGATCTCGAGCGACCCGAAGCGGATCAGCGTGGCCGGCGCCGCAGCCGCGGCCTGCGCGCCTTCGCCACGCCGGCGCAGCACCGCGCGGATGCGCGCCAGCAGCTCGCGCGGCTCGAAGGGCTTGGGCAGGTAGTCGTCGGCACCCAGCTCCAGGCCGATGATGCGGTCCATCGGGTCGCCCTTGGCGGTGAGCATCAGCACCGGCACCTTGGCCTGTGCGCCCGGCAGCGCGCGAATGCGGCGGCATACGTCCAGCCCGTCGGTGTCGGGCAGCATGAGGTCGAGGATCACCAGGTCGGGCGTGCGGGCCTGCAGCTGTTCCAGGCCCTTGGCGCCGTCGCCGGCGTGCACCACCTCGAAGCCCGACTGCGTGAGGTACTCGCTCACCATCTGCGCCAGGCGCGCGTCGTCTTCGATCATCAGGAGTTGGGGCGTCGTCATGCGGTCTCTTTCACGGCCCGCTGTGCCAGGCCGAATGCGGTCATGCTGCCCGGGCGCGGGCAAGGGGTCTTGAATGCCCTGTAAAGCTGCCGTAAAGCGCCGCTGCGCCCGCGCTCAGCTTGCTGCAAAAAGCATAGCGCCCTGCGCCCGATCCACGGGCGTTGCGGGCATGTTTTGCTCAAGCAGTGCATCGAGCGCCACGGCCTGCAGCTGGGGGTGGGCGCCTTGCGCCTCGTCGCGGATCTGCGCGGCCAGCGTGCGCAGCTGGGCCACGCAGGCACGAATCCGGGCCTGGAACTCGCGGCCGTCGACGCAGGGGCGGCGCAGGCTGGCGTTGAGTTCGGCAAACCATGGCAGCGAGGCCTGGTCGAGCATCGCCGGCGGGTTGGCGCGATCGCTCACCGCCGACCAGTCGCGCAGGAAGGCCTGCATCGCGATGTTCAGCCGTTGGCAGTGCTGCAGCTCCTCGCGCAGGTTGCCCAGCGAGCCCAGGTCGGTCAGCCGATCCTGGAAGAACAGTTGCGACAACACGCCCCAGTAGTAGGTGTAGTCCCAGATCACCTTGACCGGCAGCACCTCGGGGTCGCCGAAGAGCGGGTACTGGTCTTGATAGAGCGCCAGCGTGCTTTCGTAGAACGAGTGGTAGATCTGGTCGTACAGCTGCGCCCTGGCGTCCACCGACCGGCCCGCGCGGTCGTGCGCGATCAGGTCGCAGATGTAGGTGTTGCTCATCGCGATGAAGTCGCTGCCCGGCGAATAGAACGGGTCGAGGAAGAGCCCCGCCTCGCCCGTGAGCGCCCAGCGCTCGCCGCTGAAGACCTGCTTGCAGCCGTACGAGAACTTGCGGAAGAACGCGAAGTCCTGCAGCAGGTGGCGCTTGTCGTCGAGCGCGTCGAACAGGCGCGGCTGGTACGTGCGCAGCCACTCCATCGCCTTGTCGAAGCTGTCCATCGTGTCCAGCGGGTGCAGCTTGGGGTCGGCCACGATGCCCACCGAGTGCGAGCCCGAGGCCAGCGGGATCAGCCACACCCAGTAGCCCGCGCCGCACAGGTGGTTGGTCGACAGCCAGCGCCGGCCCTCGGGCTCGCAGCGGGCGCGCCAGGCCGGGTCGTCGCTCCAGTCGTCGATGGCGATGCGCTCGCCGATGCGGAACCACACCGCATTCGCGTCGTGCGCGTTGGGCTCGGCCAGGCCCAGTTTGCGCTTGAGCAGCCCGGCGCGCCCGCAGGCGTCGATGAGCCAGCGGCATTCGGCTTCGTGCGATTCGTCGTTCTCGGTCCAGCCGATGCGGTGCCGGCCCGCGGCGGCGTCGAGCGAGATGCTGCGCACCAGCGCGCCGTCGACGAAGCGTACGCCGCGCGCGGCAGCCTCCTCGCCCAGGTAGTTCTCGAAGATGCCGCGGTCGATCTGGTAGCTGGGCGTGGCCAGCACGCGGCTGGCGCCGATCTCGGTCACACGGTCGATGTCGCGCCGCCCCTCGCTGAAGAAGAAGCGGAAGCCGAACTTGCGCAGCTGCGCGTTGTCGAGGTGGTCCTTCAGGCCCAGCACCGTGTCGAAGTAGTGCGCGCCGATCTCGACCGACGATTCGCCGACCTTGTGCGCCGCATGCGGCACCGGGTGCGCGCGGCGCTCCAGCACCAGCACGTCGATGCCCTCGAAGCGCTGCTTCAGCTGCAGCGCCAGCGTCAGGCCCGCCAGCCCGCCGCCCATGATGATCACGTCGTGGTGGTCGAGGGCGGCAGCGGGCATGGCGTGTCCTAGGCGGGTCGGAGGTTCAGTTCGAGCGCGAGCTGCGGCGACAGCGGCATGCGCAGCGTCACACTGTCGGGCCCCAGCGTGGCCAGGGATTCGAACAGCGGCAGCAGGTCGGCGATCGCGTTGGGCGGCAGCGCCCGCGCGGCGGCCGACTGCGGCTGCGCGCGCGCGCTCGGTCCGTGGACCAGCGACCAGTCCACCGTCGCCACGGTGCGTTCGGTGCGTTCCGGCGCCAGCACGAAGCCGCCCGCCAGCAGGCCTTCGCTCACATGCACCTGCTTGAGCGGGCCCACCGCCTCGGCGTCGAAGCCCACCAGCAGCAGCGGCTGCGTGTCGGTGGCGCACTGGGCGGCCGCTTCCAGCAGCGCGGCGGCGAAGGTGTTCTCGAAGGCGCTGAGCGAGTTGCTGGCCTGCTGGCAACCGGTGCCGATCGTCCAGTAGCCCACCGCGGCGTTGTGCACCGAGTTGTGGAACTTGATCGGCGACAGCTGCGTGGGCGCCGTGGCGAGGGTGGCGCACATGTAGTCGTTGATGGCCAGGTCGCCGTGCGCCGAGGCGAAGACGCACGGCAGGTCGGCGGCCGAGCGGCCCGAGGCCGCCACGCTCGCGCCGGCCACTTCGAGCGCCAGCGCCACCGTGTCGGGCGCGCGGCGGCGTTCGGCCGGGGCCAGCACCTGCGGCGACGGCCGCTTGGCCGGCGGGTCGGCCGGCGCGCCTTCGCCGCGGAAGGCGGCGCGGGCGATGTCCCAGCCCGGCAGGGTGGGGGCCCAGAAGGCGATTCCTTCGATGTAGAGCGTAGGTGTGCCCGCCGCGCTCATTGGACGACCTTCGCCTGCGGCTTCGGTGCGAGCGCCTTCGGGCGGCCGTGCGGCGCTCATGCCGCCGCTCCCTTGCCGAAGATCAGCGCGCAGTTGTTGCCGCCGAAGCCGAAGGAATTCGACAGCGCATAGCGCACCTCGCCCCTGGCGGGCTGCAGCCGGATCTGCGGGCCGCACACCGGGTCGGGCGTCACGCTGTTCACCGTGCCGGGCATCAGGCCCGTTTCCAGCGCCAGCAGGCTGACCACCGCCTCGACGATGCCCGCCGCGCCCAGCGTGTGGCCGGTGAAGCCCTTGGTCGAGCTGGCATGCGTGCGCGCCGGGAAGCGGCGCGCCACCAGCGCGGCCTCCACCTCGTCGTTCTTGGCGCTCGCGGTACCGTGCATGTTGATGTAGTCGATCGCGTCGGGCGCCAGGCCGGCACGGGCCAGCGCATCGTTGAGCGCGCGCTCGGCGCCGGCGCCCTCGGGGTGCGGCGTCGACATGTGGTGCGCGTCACTGGCCTCGCCGTAGCCCAGCAGCTCCAGCGCACCTTCACCTCTTTCGAGGAGCGCGAAGCCGGCCGCCTCGCCCAGCGAGATGCCGCCGCGGTCCACGTCGAAGGGCTGGCAGGGCTTGTTCGACACCAGCTCCAGCGAGTTGAAACCGAAGAGCACGCTGCCGCACAGCGTGTCGACGCCGCCGACCACCGCCGCGTCGATCAGGCCCAGGCGCATCAGCCGCTCGGCCGACGCGAACACCTTGGCGCTCGACGAGCAGGCCGTCGACAGCGTCTCGTTCGGCCCTTCCAGGCCCAGCGCGGCGGCCACGAACAGGCCCAGCGAGTGCGTGGTGTGCAGTTCGCTGTGGCGCATGCGTTCGGGAAAGCGCCCCTCGGCGTCCATCTGCGTGTAGGCCAGCTCGGTGTCGCCGATGCTGGAGGTGGAGGTGCCCACGATCACCGCCACGCGGTGCGCGCCGTAGCGCTCGCGGGCGGCGCGCGCCGCCTCGATGAAGCCGTCGGCGTTCAGGCCCTTCCAGGCCAGGCGGTTGTTGCGGCAGTCCCAGCTGGCCAGCTCGGGCGGCAGGGCCACGTCTTCGACGCCGTCGACGCGGCCGATGAAGGTGGCCAGTCGCTGCTCGGCCGGTTCGCCGAAATCGTTGGCCCGCAGGCCGCTTCTGGAGTGTTCGAGTCCTTCGAGCAATGCGGCCTTGCCGGTGCCCAGGGCGGTGGTGGCCGTGAAGGCGCTGATCTTCAGGGGAGGGATTCGCTGGGGCACGATCGATGTGTCAGGAATGTGGCCGGGAAGGGGAGCGCCGAGCGTACCAGCCCGCCTGCCGCCGGCTGTCGGCGCACAGCGCGAAACACAGCGGGCCGAAGCGCTATCGAATCGATAGCTGCTCGCGCCCGGCTGGCGGGCGGTTCAGGCCTTTTTGGCTCGAGAAGCCAGGGCCACCAGCAGCAGCACCGGAACCCCCAGCAGGGCCGTGCCGACGAAGAACATCTGGTAACCAAAAGCATCGACGAACACGCCCGAGTAGCCCGCGATGAACTTCGGCAGCAGCAGCATCATCGAGCTGAACAGCGCGTACTGCGTGGCCGAGTAGCTCACGTTCGTCAGGCTCGACAGGTAGGCGATGAAGGCCGCCGACGCGATGCCCCCGGCCAGGTTGTCGGCCGACACCACCGCCACCAGCGCCGTCACGTCGTGCCCGCGCGTGCCCAGCCAGGCGAAGAGCAGGTTGCTCGCGGCGCTGAGCACCGCGCCCAGCATCAACACCCGCATCACGCCCAGGCGCATCGACAGCACGCCGCCCACGAAGGCGCCCACGAGCGTCATCACCACGCCGTAGATCTTGCTCACCGTGGCGACCTCGTCCTTGGTGAAGCCCATGTCCACGTAGAAGGGGTTGGCCATGATGCCCATCACCACGTCGCTGATGCGGTAGATGGCGATCAGCGCCAGGATCAGCGCCGCCTGCCAGCGGTAGCGGCGGATGAAGTCGGCAAAGGGCTCGACCAGCGCGGTGCGCAGCCAGTCGGCCGCGTTCCTGGCGGGCGGCAGTGCGCGCCGCGCCGGCTCGGGCGAGAACAGCACCGTCAGCACCCCCACCGCCATCGACGCGGCCATCACCAGGTAGGCCGTGCGCCAGGCGCCGTCCTGGTAGCCGGCGGCGGTGGTCGGGGCGGCCGACGTCTCGGCCCAGGCCGCCACCCACAGCACGCCCGCGCCGGCCCAGATCATTGCGAGGCGGTAGCCCGTCTGATAGGCCGCCGCCAGCGCCGCCTGCTTGCGCGTCTCGGCCGATTCGATGCGGAAGGCATCCAGCGCGATGTCCTGCGTGGCCGAGCCGAAGGCCACCAGCAGCGCGCACCACACCAGCGGCTCCAGCCCGGCGCGCGGGTCGTTCAGTGCCATGCCCACCAGCCCCACGATGACCATCGCCTGCGCAAACAGCAGCCAGCCGCGCCGGCGCCCCAGCAGGGTGGTCAGTGGCGGCAGCGGCAGCCGGTCGACCAGCGGCGCCCACACCCACTTGAAGCCGTACGCCAGGCCCACCCAGCTCAGGTAGCCGATGGTGGCGCGGTCGATGCCCGCCTCGCGCAGCCGAAAACTCAGCGTGCCCAGCACCAGCAGCAGCGGCAGCCCGGCCGCGAAGCCCAGCGCGAACATGCGCAGCGTCGCGGGTTCGAGATACACCTTGAGCGTTTCGTGCCAGGGGAGCCTGGCCGGCGCGTCGGCGGATGCGGCCGGCTCGGCGCGTGAGGCCGCCGTGTCGGCGGCGCTGCGTGGGGGAACGGACATGGGCCGCCATTCTCCCCGAGCCGTGCGGCCCTCGGCCTGACCGTGTCCCCGCATTGCTCCCTCTCCCCCTGGGAGAGGGCCGGGGTGAGGGCACACACCCTCTGCACCAGCACCCGCACGATCAAAGCCCAGGGGCGGCCCCACCAATGCCCTTGCCCCCACCCACCCATCGCTTGGGTTTTCGTCGTGGCGCCTCTATCTTTCCGCCCATGTGCCTGCGCTGCGCCTCCGCCCTCTCTTCTTTCTCTTCATCGTCTTCGGCCCATCCTCCGTGGCAGGCCCGCCGCGCCTTCCTGCTCGCGGCCGCCGCTGCGGCCGCCACGCCCGCCCTGGCCCAGGTCGACGTCGGCAAGCCGTCGATGACGCGCACCCTCGTCCCTGCCGAGGCGCTGGAGAAAGCCGCCGTGCAGCAATACGGCCAACTCCTGCAGCAGGCCCAGGCCAAGAAGGCCCTGGCCGCCGAGAACAACCCCCAGCTGCAGAAGCTGCGCACCATCGCGAAGAAGCTCATCCCCTTCACCCAGAAATGGAACGAGCGCGCCGCGGGCTGGAAGTGGGAGGTCAACCTCATCGGCAGCCAGCAGGTCAACGCCTTCTGCATGCCCGGCGGCAAGATCGCCTTCTTCACCGGCATCCTCGACCAGTTGAAGCTCAGCGACGACGAGATCGCCATGGTCATGGGCCACGAAATGGCGCATGCCCTGCGCGAGCACGCCCGCGAGCGCCTGGCCAAGACCACCGGCACCAGCGCCGCGCTGCAGATGGGCGCCGCCATGCTCGGCCTGGGCCAGTGGGGCGACCTGGCGGCGCGCGGCAGCTCGCAGCTGCTCGCGCTGAAGTTCAGCCGCGACGACGAGACCGAGGCCGACTTGGTCGGCCTGGAACTGGCCGCCCGCGCCGGCTACGACCCCAAGGCCTCCGTCAGCCTGTGGAACAAGATGGCCAAGGTCGGCAACGGCAAGGGCACGCCCGGTGCGCTGAGCTTTCTGTCGACCCACCCCACCGGCCCCGACCGCATCAAGCGGCTGGAAGCCAACGTGCCCAAGGTCGAGGGCCTGTACCGCGCCGCCACCGGTAAGGGCTGAGCCCCGGCCCGCCTCCGCCAGGGCCGGGCTCTGGTCTGCCTCCCTCTCCCCCTGGGAGAGGGTCGGGGTGAGGGCACGCAGCCCCGCCGCCGCCGCCGCGAAGCTCGTCTCTACGCCACCGTTCCCCTTTTTCCCCACCCCCGTTCACGCTGAGCTTGTCGAAGCGCCGCGCAAGGCTTCGACAAGCTCAGCCCGAACGGGTTGGGGTTTGTGACGGCCTTGAATGCACCGCCACCGGCAGGGCTGACCACCAGCGCGTCGGTGTGGACATCGACTCTGCGCTGTCACGCCACCCCGCTAGCATCGCCAGTCCCGCCGCAGCCGCCCGGGCATGGCCCGCGTGTTGCTTGTCAGCTTGCAAAACGCACACGCCCGCCCGTCTTCCCCTCATGGCCGTCCCCCTCATCCGTGACCAGACCCCTGGCGAAGAAATCGCCAACGCCATCAGCCACGGCCTGGGCTGCCTGCTGGCCATCGCGTCGCTGCCCATCCTCGTGCAGCACGCCGCGCAGCGCGGCGACCCGGCGCAGGTCGTGGCGGCCAGCGTGTTCGCCGGCACGGCCATCCTGCTGTACCTCGTCTCCACCCTGTACCACGCGCTGCCGGCCGGCCGCGCCAAGGGCTGGTTCAACCGGCTCGACCACGCGTCGATCTACCTCTTCATCGCCGGCAGCTACATGCCCTTCGTGCTGGGCGTGCTCAAGGGCGCGTGGGGCTGGTCCTTGTTCGCCATCGTGTGGGCCGCCGCCGCCATCGGCGTGGGCGCCAAGCTGCTCGACCGGCTGAAGCACCCGCTGTGGTCCACGGGGCTGTATGTCGCCATGGGCTGGGTGGCCGTGGTGGCCGCCGTGCCGCTGATGGAACGCATGTCGGCCGCGGGCCTGTGGTGGCTGCTGGCGGGGGGCGTGTCGTACACGCTCGGGGCGGTGGTGTTCCTGCTCGATTCACGGGTGCGGTATGCGCACTTCGTGTGGCACCTGTTCGTGCTGGGCGGGAGCACGTGCCACTTTTTTGCGGCGTTGTGGCATTCGGCGGCCTGAGGCCTGCGCGCACGGCGCTCAGCCGCGCGCGCCGCGCCGCGCCAGATGCGCTTCGATGTGCGCCAGGCTCTCGTCCGTGCTGCGATGTGCCGTGTCGATCACCAGCCGGTCGGTCGCCCAGGCCGCGTAGTCGCGGGCCATCACGTCGGCCCAGGTGGGCAGGGTGAAGCCGGCAATGTCGGCACTGCGCTGCTCTACGCGCCGGCGGTGCTCGGCGGCATCGGAACACACCAGCTCCACATCGACCACGGCCACCCCGGCCTGGGCCGCCACGGCATGCCAGGCCGCGCGCGTTGCGCCCAGCGGGTTCACGCAATCCGCCACCACCGGGCGCCCCAGCGACAGGTTGGACCCCGCGAGCGCATACGCCACCCGGTAGCCGCACGCGCCCACGTCCTGAGGCGCGCCGGGGCCGCCGCCGCCCGCGTCGCGCAGCGCCTGTTCGATCACGTCGATGCGCAGGTAAGCCGCGTGCAGGCGTGCCGCCAACGTGCGGCCCAGGGTGGTCTTGCCGGTGCCGGGCAGGCCGGCGAGGACGATCAGCATGCGGTCACGCTCCATGGATCGGGGAGAGGCGGCGATTCTCCGGGCTGCCTCGACCTCATTCGGAAAAATGAACGTGGTGCAGCCCAACATCGACGTCGGCCACGCCATCCAGTCGGTGGCGCAGCGCGAGCGCTTCAGCATCGTGCGCGAGTTCTGCGGCCACGGCATCGGCCGCATCGACCACGACGAACCCAACGTGCTGCAGGACGGCCGCCGCGGCGAAGGCCTCGTGCTCGAGCCCGGTATGGTCTTCACCATCGAGCCCATGCTCAACGCCGGCGCCCGCGACATCCGCAACCTGACCGACGGCTGGACCGTGGTCACCAAGGACCGGTCGCTGCCGGCGCAGTGGGAGCACATGGTGGCGGTGATTGGGAAGGGGTGTGAGGTGTTGACCAACTGATGTGAGGTTTGGCTGGGCAGAGTCTTCGGCTATGCGTTGTACTCAGCCTCTGGCGCGGGCGGGCTGCATTGGAAGCTTGGAGACTTGCAATAGTTAATGTGTGACGATCGTGTTACATTTTCCAGAGGCAAAACTTAGGAGGGGAAATTGGTATACGTCGACAACGCCGAAGTCCCGAAGCACGGTATTTGCTGGTTCCACCTGACGGCGGACAGCTTTGATGAGCTTCACGCTTTCGCGGCCCAAATCGGGCTACCTGCCCGTGCCTTTCATCGTGGCGCCCGCCACCCTCACTACGACATCACTGCCGCCCAGCGTTCGAGCGCGCTTAGCGGTGGTGCAAGAGCCGTCAGCCCCCGAGAGATCGTGCGTGTTGCTCGGCAGGTCTTCACATCCGTGCCATCTGTCGCAGCGTCCGAAAGGGCGACGCAACTTGCTCTCTTTACCTAGGGCATTCAAGTCCTGTGTACGTTCGCGCAGACTCCTTGGACGACCTTCTTGCCAAGGTTTATCGCCAGCTTCTCGCGCGTGGAACTCGCATTGAGCCTACGAAAGGACCGGCGCGTGAAATCTATGGGGTGCTGCTCAAACTCTCCACGCCGCGCTTGCGGCTCAGCCGTACCGAATCGCGGGGCATTCTCTTCAGTTGTCTTGGCGAACTACTCTGGATACTCGCGGGCAGCAATGCGCTTGATTTCATCGAACACTACATCGCCCACTACGCGAAGTCCTCTGACGACATGCAGACCATCTTTGGCGCGTATGGTCCGCGTATGTTTGGCAAGCGTCCGAACGACCAATTGGCGCGCGTCATTTCGGCGTTGAAGAGCAAGTCTGATTCGCGCCAAGCTGTAGTGCAGCTCTTCGACCGGCGCGATACGCTCAAATATCACAGTGATATTCCATGCACTTGTACGCTGCAATTCGTCATCCGAGGGCGCCGACTGCACATGCTGACGTCCATGCGTTCCAACGACGCTTGGCTTGGCTTGCCGCACGACGTTTTCGCATTCACCATGATTCAGGAGCTTGTCGCGAGGTCGTTGGGCGTCGAATTGGGAGAGTACCGGCACTGTGTCGGCAGCTTGCACCTATACGAGCGTGACGAGAAGAAGGCCATTCGCTATCTTGAGGAGGGCTGGCAGCTTGGCCGGCCCATGCCGCCGATGCCCCAGGGCGACCCATGGCCTTCTGTGCGGAACCTTCTCAAATTTGAAGAGGAGGTGAGGAACGGGGATGCAGGTGCTGCCGATCCACGGGTGTCAATGGAGCCATACTGGGCGGATCTAGCAATCCTCTTGGCCGTTTACAAAGCTGGGAAGAAAACTGGCAACCAAAATGAGATCAAGCGCTTAAAGAGGCGCCTAGACAACGACGTTTACGCTATGTACATCAACAAGCGCTACGGAGTAATGCCTTCGGTCAAAGATCAGGCAACGATCTTCGATAAGGGTAGCGACGCATCTGGGGCTTCAGCATGAACGCGTACGAAAAAGAACAGCGGGCCTTGCAGCTGGAAGCACAGCTTCTCGACTTTCACCAGCGTTCCATGCCTCTTCACGGTGTAGCGCCACCTGAAAACATGCTTGCATTCGTCGCGCAGCTTATTGATAGCATTCAGCGGGTCGAGTACGTACATGCCATCCGCGATCGACCTATTAGTGCTGCACGCGCCGATCCACGAAGCCCACTCTTCGACCCAATTCGCGCGGCTGTGGCCTATGCCGTGGACCAGTCAGAAGAGGCCTTTTGGCTAGTGTTCCTTGCGACTCATTGCGGTCGCAATCTTCGGACCGCGTGGCAACTTGCGGCTGAGCTGTATGGAGCCTCAGAAGAACTGCCGTGGTCTTGGACGCGCGTTCTAAGTAATCCGACGGCGTATACGGACTGGCTGGAGGATCGTCACGAAACTTTCGGCGGCAAGTTTGGGAACCACCGAAAGTACGAGTCGCTGAAGCCGGGATCTAAGGGACCTGGTGCGGTAGTCCGGAGCTACCTCGATTGGATCAATAGCTATGGGTCTCACGCGGCAATGGTGGCTCAAGCACGGGCAGCCTCCAACGGGAGCGCACGTCGCGCATTCGGCCTGCTTTATGAGCAAATGCGGACGGTCCGCCGCTTCGGCCGCACTGGCCGTTTTGACTACCTCACCATGCTCGGCAAGGTTGGGCTCGCAGATATCGAAGCGGACTCGACGTACATGAACGAGGCAACTGGCCCCAAGCGCGGCGCCAGGCTACTGTTCGATGGTCAGATCGACTCAAACACCGACGCCCGCACGCTAGAGGCGCATGTAGCAGCCTTGGAGCGCCACCTCGGAGTCGGCATGCAAGTTATGGAAGACGCCATGTGCAACTGGCAGAAGAGCCCGAATCGCTACCTGCCCTTCCGAGGCTAGGCTTGTTCGGTCCAGGAGTACCGCTTTTTGAGGAAGTTCAACTTGTCTAGCCGCACCAGTCCCCGATGCTGCAACTGCCCGACAACTATGCCTGGCGAGATGGACAATTTCTTTGCGAATCTCATGATGCTTCGATACTCGTGAGGCAGCGCGCGCAATGCAACTTCCTCTGAGGGCGGAATGAGAGCCTCGCCCGCAAACTTGTTCGCCTCGTCCTCCTCGTGGCTATTGAGTTCACGCCTGCTAGGCCACTCGAGGAACAGTCGATCTTCGTGAAGAACCAGATGGCCTGCTTCGTGGAAGAACGTGAACCAAAAGCTGTCGTCACGCAGATAGCGGCCGCTAAGTTGCAGTATTGCCGTGTCGCCCTTGACTCGGGTTGCGCCGCTGGCGGGGCAGCCTTTGGGCGCGCGGACGATAACCACGGCAACGCCGCATGCTGCGCACTGCTCCTGCAACTTCGGGATGAACTCAGCGGGTTCGTGGATACGAGTCAAGGGCTTTAATGATGGCAGCAGGCGTTCAAAGCGCTTGCGGGACCAAGTGCTCACAGGCAGCTTTTCCGCCGTCAGCTCGCCTTGTCTAAGCCACGCGGCGACCGACGCCGATTGAGCCGAAAAAATGGGCGAGGTGCGATACGCTGTTAGTCCAGCTTGATCCGAAAGCCACGCGTCACGCCACTCGTCAACACTACTGACCTCGAAGAACTCCAGAGCTTGCCGGAATTTTTCATCGGTTGAAGTTGCTGCGTCGATCCATCCATATCGCGCCATATCAGCGAACGGGAGGCTTGATACCCATTGCTTGCGATCGTTCTGCAGCGCTTGAAGATCGCGCCTGTACTGACCTTCACGGGCCAGCCAGAATCGTTCGCTAGCCCCCACCACTTCGGCGAGGCGTTTCGCACGGGCAGTCGTAATAGCGAGCTCGCCGCTCACAAGTTTTGAGAGGCCTTCGTGTGGCAGCCCAAGTGCTTTAGCGAGGTCGTTCGCTCGCAAGCGCCTCTTAGCGGCTAGTTCCCGTACGGTTTCCCCCGGGGGCGATGCCCAAGCAGGGTGGAACTCAGTGGAGCGAGTCATAGATCGCCTCCAATTTGAATGACCTTCAGCCTCGTGACTTTGGACCAGTCGACAACTGCACCGTTCATTGGGACATGGTGGTGATTCGCTTCACAGTACAGGTACAGCCCGTCGCTGAGGTCAAAGCGTATCAGTCCCACTTTCGACCCGCAAATTTCAAACGATAGCCCCACCTCCGCCAGCTCCCCCAGCGTTTCAACGGCTTCGAGATCAGCGAGATGCCTGCGCAAGGCGGCGGCAGCGCTATCCCCATGCTCACGCTTTGCCCTCGCGGGGCTCTCGCATGTAGAACGCAACTCCTTCGACTGAAAGGCGACCTCAAGCCCCATGGATTGATTGTCACCGAACAGTGAATGCGCGACGGCGGACCGACCGAGAGAATTCGCTGATGGAATCGGCCGGGCTTCTACCAGCCAAGCGCGCCCCCATTCACCAAGTCAGGACTACGGTCCCCTTCCATCCGCCACTTATGGCGAAGGTCACCATGCCGTGTCAACGGACGAGCCAAGGTGGTCTAGCGTTCGCCGCCGAACACCTCACCCATCCATCTTGATCTGCGCCGCCTTTACCACTTCACCCCAGCGCTTGATCTCCGACAGCTGAAAACGCCTGAACGCCTCGCCGGCCGGCCCACCCGGCCGCGCCCCCAGATCGGAAATCGCCTTGCGCACCGCACCGTCGGCCAGGATCTCGCCCAGCTCGCTCTCCAGCCGCTGCAGCACCGGCGCTGGCGTACGTGCCGGCGCGAACAGGCCGTACCAGGCGGTCGCGGCGTAGCCGGGCACGCCGGCCTCGGCCACGGTCGGCACATCGGGCAGCAACGGGGTGCGCTCGGGGTCGGCCACGGCCAGAAGGCGCAGGGCGCCGCTCTGGATGTGCTGCAGCACCAGGGGCAGGTCGGCAAACATGATCGGCACGCGGCCGCCCATGAGGTCGGCCAGGGCGCCGGCGCTGCCCTTGTAGGGCACGTGCTGCATCTGCGTCTTCGTCAGGTGCTTGAACATCTCCGCAGCCAGGTGCTGTGACGCACCCACGCCGCCCGATGCGTAGCTGTAGCCCTCGGGCTTCTGGCGCAGCAGCTCGATCAGCTCCTTCACGTTCTTGGCCGGCAGCGACGGGTGCACCACCAGCACCAGCGTGGCCACGCCGACCAGCTGGACCGGCGCGAAGTCCTTCACCGGGTCGTAGGGCATGCTGGTGTAGATCAAGGCGTTGGTGGCGTGCGTGCCGATGGAGCCCATCACCAGCGTGTGGCCGTCGGGTGCCGACTTGGCGACCAGGTCGGCGGCGATGTTGCCGCCCGCGCCGGTGCGGTTCTCCACCACCACGGGCTGCTTCAGCCGCTCGCCGAGCGGCACGGCGACGATGCGCGCCAGCAGGTCGGTCGAGCCACCCGGCGCAAAGGGCACGACGATGCGCAGCGGCTTCGACGGAAAGCCTTGGGCCCGAGCGGTGCCGAACGACAGCGCGCCGGCAGCCGCCAGCCCCTGGGCCAGCACGGCGCGGCGCGACAGCCGTGTCATGCGCTCAGCTCCAGCTGCGCCACATGCCCCGAGGGCGTGCCCAGCACAGTGGTGCGCTCGAGGTGGCGCCGATGGCGCGGGTCGTAGTCGCCCATGGCCAGATGCGACGTGCAGCGGTTGTCCCAGATGAGCAAATCATCGTTGCGCCATTGGTGGCGGTAGGTGAACTGTGGGCGCGTGGCATGGCGCACCAGAAAGTCGACCAGCGGCTGGCTCTCCTCGATCGTCATGCCCTCGATCTGCTTGACCTTCTCGCCGATGTACAGGGCCTTGCGGCCGGTCTCGGGGTGCACGCGCACCAGCGGCTGAGCCACCGGCGGGTTCAGGCGCCGGTTCTCGGCCTCCCACTGGGCCGACATGCCCGCGTTCTTGCGCTCGGCATGGTGCACACCGTGCAGGTCGGCGATCAGCGCTTTCATCTTCGCCGACAGGGCGTCGTAGGCCAGGTACATGTTCGAGAACAGCGTGTCGCCCCCGACCGGCGGCACCGACACGCCGCGCAGCAGCGACCCGAGCGCAGGCGCCAGGGTGAACGACATGTCCGAATGCCACATCTGGCCCGTGTACTTCGAGTTCGACGGGCTGCCGTCGGGCTTGGCGTCGTTGGTCACCATCAGCAGCTCGGGGTGCGTCGCGTCGCGGTCCATTGGCAGCGAATCGTGCCGGTCCAGCTCGCCGAACAGGCGGCTGAAGGCGATGTGCTGCTCGCGGCTGATCGTCTGGCCGCGGAACAGCAGCACCCCGTGCTGCAGGTATGCGGCGTGGATGGCCTGCCACGTGTCGGGCGGGCAGGGCTCGCGCAGGTCGACGCCAAGCACTTCCGCGCCGAGCGCGTAGGACAGCGGTCTGAATTCGATGGGCATGTGTGTCTCCTTCTGCGGCTCATTCGAGCACGCGACGGTACTTTTGATAATCGGTAATATCGAAAGCATTTATCCACAGAATTGAACAATGGACCTGCGGCAACTCGAGACCTTCATGGTCATTGCCGAGCTGGGCAGCTTCTCGGCCGCGGCGGCGCGGCTGCACCGCTCACAGGCGGCGGTCAGCACGCATGTGCAGAAGCTCGAGGCTGGCCTGGGTGTGCGCCTGCTGGAGCGCACGACGCGCCGTGTCGCGCTCACGCCCGAAGGCCGCATCCTGTTGGCGCGCTGCCGCGTGGTGATGACCGAACTCGACGACGTCAGCCGCGAGATGGTGGAACGCTCGCAGCTCAGATCCGGCCACGTGTCGATTGGCACGGTGCCTTCGGTGTCCAGCCACCGCCTGCCGCACGCGCTGGCGGCATTCAAGGCGCTGCATCCGGGCATCACCGTGGAGCTGCACGAAGGCTCGGTCAGCCGCATCCATGACGACCTGCGCGAGCGCGTGACGGACTTCGCGATCGCACCGGAGTTCGGGTCGCACAAAGACCTGGCGCTCGATCCGGTGCTGTCCGACCCCTTGGTGGCGATCCTCCCGCGAGCAATCGCCGTCGGCGCCCGGGGCATCACCCTTGCCGAACTGGCCCGTCACCCGCAGTTGGCCCAGCCCGCCGATACCGCCGTGCGCACCACCGTCGAGGGCGTCTTCCGCAGCAAGGGCTTCGACTTCCACCCCGTCATCGAGGTGGCGCACCACCAGACGTTGCTCAACATGGTGGCCGCCGGTCTGGGCGTGACCGTGCTGCCGACGATCTGCGTGCCGCCCGGGCCGCACGAGGCCTACCAGGTGGTGCCGCTGCGTCCCCGCATCCCGAGCCGCAAGATCTGCGTCGTGACCCTACGTGGTCGCGCGCTCAGCGGGGCCGCTCAGGTGTGCGCACGCCTCATCGTCGAGGCTTTGCGCGAGGGCGATGCGCAGGGGCGGCCGCTAAGCGCCGCGGACCGCGGCAAAAGAGGGTGAGCCGTTTAGCTCCGGCGACAGCCAGACTCATCGGCGGAGAGAAAGGCGGGCGCCACTGCACACTGCGCGCATTTCGACCCGGCGCGGTCGCGCTGTCGTCGGGGCGGCGCCTTTAAGGCGCACGCACCGGCAGCCCCTTGAGCCGCTCGTAGCCGCTCAGCTCCAGGAAGCCCTGGCCCGTGAGCGCGCCGCTGGCCTTCACGGCGCCTTCCCAGTACACGTTGGCGCTGGTGGTGCCGGCGTCGAACTCGGCGTTGGGCACGAAGGGCTCGACGTCCAGCGTGCCGGCCGGCACTTTCACGCGCCAGGCCACCGGGTACCTGATGCCGGTGGCGGGGCTGGTCCATTGCCGCACGGGCTGCAGCTGCACGGACTCGCGCGTGAGCGGGGTCGACGTGCCGTCGGCCCGCGTGTGGGTGCCGGCGGTCATCACCGGGCGGCCCACGCGGTCGAACAGCTCGTAGATCATGAGGTCGGAGCCGTCCGAAAGGTGCAGCGCGAACCAGTTCCAGCCCAGCTCCAGCACGTCGAATTCGCCCCACTGGTGGTCGAACCAGACGGTGCCGCGCACGGGCGTGTTCTGCCCGCCGATGGCCACCGTGCCGGTGGCGGGCAGGCGTGGGCGCGAGTAGTAGTAGCTGATGCCGCTGCTGCCGAAGTCCAGCAGCCCCGGCGTGGCCGAGTCGGCCGCGCGGTGCGCGACCAGCGGCGGCGCGTCGCCCAGGTCGAGCGCGAAGGCCGCGCCGCCGTCCAGGCTGGCCTGCAGCACGTGCGTGCCGCCCAGGCTGGCAAAGCGCCAGCTGCCCTGGCGGAAGTCGAAGCCGTCGCGCACCGGGGTGCTCGCGACGCCGGCCGTCTTGTACTGGCCGTCGTAGCGCTTGCCGGTGCGCAGGTCGGTCAGCGCCACGTGCATCACCGTGTGGCGCACCAAACTGCTGGCGACGAACACCGCCACATGGAAGGCATAGCGCGGGCCGCCATCGGCGTCGAGGATGCCGTTGTAGTACCACCATTCCATGGCCGAGCCGTGCGGCGCCTCGTCGGCGGGCAGGTTCAGCGGGGGAAGGGCGGCGGTGCGCTCGCCCGGCACCGGCGTGGGCGTCGCCGTGGGCGTCGGCGCATCGGCCCGCGCCAGGCGTGGGGCACTCTCGGGCGGCGACTCGGCGAAGTACCAGGCGATAGCCCCGATCGCGAGCACCGCCACCGCGAAGGCGATGCCCCGCATCCAGGCGCGCCGGCGGCTGCGCCGACTGCGATGGCGCCGGAAACGGCTGTAGCCGTCGCGCTTCCTGCCGAAAGACTTCAAGGCCGCTCCTTGCAACAAAAGGTTGCGTGGAGACTAGCACTGGCCGACCGTCTGCGGCGCCCGGGTGAGCCCGCGGTCGCCGGGCGCGGCCATACTCGAGCACCCGCGCGGCACGGCTCGCCCTCGCGAGTCGGGCCTCCCCTCCTGTTGCCCATCTCCACGACCGCAGCGCCTCGCTGCGATCCGCCATTGCGCATGACCGACCCCTCGAACGCTACGGCACCGAGCCCCGCCGCCGCCCCCGCCGTCACCACGCTGAGCGCCGCCCGGGTGCGTGCGCACCTGCTCGCCCATGACACCGAGATCGCCCTGCTCGACGTGCGCGAGGAAGACCCCTACGCGCAGGCCCATCCTCTGTGGGCCGCCAACCTGCCGCTGTCGCGCATCGAGCTGGAAGCCTGGCGCCGCATCCCGCGCCGCGACACGCGCATCGTGCTCTTCGGTGTGCACGCCGGCGAGGACCTCGCGCCGCGCGCGGCCGCGGTGCTGCAGCGCCTGGGCTACACGCAGGTGCATGCGCTCGAAGGTGGACTGGACGGCTGGCGTGCCGCGGGCGGCGAGCTGTTCCGCGACGTCAACGTGCCCAGCAAGGCCTTCGGCGAGCTGGTGGAGCACGAGCGGCACACGCCCTCGCTGGCGGCTGAGGAGGTCAAGGCGCTGATCGACGCCAAGGCCGACGTGGTGGTGCTCGACGCGCGCCGCTTCGACGAATACCAGACCATGAGCATCCCCACGGCCACCAGCGTGCCGGGCGCCGAGCTGGTGCTGCGGGCCCGCGCGCTGGCGCCCGATCCGCGCACGCGCATCGTCGTCAACTGCGCCGGCCGCACGCGCAGCATCATCGGCACGCAGTCGCTGGTGAACGCGGGCCTGCCCAACCCGATCGCCGCGCTGCGCAACGGCACCATCGGCTGGACGCTCGCCGGCCAGGCGCTGGACCACGGTGCCGACCGCCGCGCACCTGCAGACATCGACCCGGCGGTTCGCGCGCAGGCGCAGGCCGATGCACGCCGCGTGGCCGAGCGCGCCGGCGTGCGCTGGATCGCCGCCGACGCGCTGGATTCGCTGCGCGTGCCCGGCCGCACCGTGTACCGCTTCGACGTGCGCACGCCCGAGGAATACGCCGCCGGCCACCGCCCCGGCTTCGCGAGCGCGCCCGGTGGCCAGCTGGTGCAGGAGACCGACCACCACGTGCCGGTGCGCGGCGCACGCATCGTGCTGTCCGACGAGGGCGAGGGCGTGCGCGCCCCCATGACCGCCTCGTGGCTGGCCCAGATGGGCTGGGACGTGCACGTGCTGCAAGGCCCGGCCGAGTTGGGCGAAGCCGGCGTGCCCGTCGCCGAGCTGCCGCCCCACCGCCACGACGTCGACGGCATCGCCCCGGCCGCCCTGGCCGCGCTGGCCGCGCTGCTGCAGGCGGGCGACGCGGTGCTGGTCGACGTGGGTGCCAGCGCGAATTACGTCAAGCGCCACATTCCCGGCGCCTGGTTCGCGGTGCGGGCCCAGCTGCCGCAGGTGCTGGCGCAGCTGCCGCGCACGGGCACGCTGGTGCTCACCTGCGGCAGCAGCCTGCTGGCGCGCTACGCGGCCGACGACGTGCGCGAGTGGCTCGACGCACAGGGCGATGCACGCGCGCTGCGCGTGCTCGACGGCGGCAACGCCGCCTGGTTCGCTGCCGGCCTGCCCGAGGAATCGGGCGAGGCCAGGCTCGCGACCCCGCGCACCGACCGCTACCGCCGCCCCTACGAGGGCACCGACGCACCACGCGAGGCCATGCAGGCGTATCTGGACTGGGAGTTCGGCCTGGTCGCGCAACTGGGCCGCGACGGCACACACCATTTCCGCGTGATCTGATTCGCTTCTGCTACTGTTTTGATAGCTGCTCGCGCCCGTCCGGCGGGCGCTACAGGCCAATTTGGCTTGAAACCTGCAGCGCTGCCGCTCAGGTGCCCATGACGTAGGGGTTGCTGCGTCGCTCGCGCCCGAAGCTGCTTTCGGGCCCGTGGCCGGGGATGAACACGGTCGCGTCGCCCATGGGCCACAGCCGCTCGGTGATGCTGGCGATCAGCTGGTCGTGGTTGCCGCCGGGAAAGTCGGTGCGGCCGATGCTGCCGGCGAAGAGCACGTCGCCGACGAAGGCGCGTTCGGCCGTCGCCGAATGGAAGACCACATGGCCCGGTGTGTGGCCCGGACAGTGGCGCACCGCGAGCGTCTCCTCGCCCAGCGTGACGGTGTCGCCGTCGTGCAGCCAGCGCGTCGGCGCGAAGGGTTCGGCCGGCGGAAAGCCGAACATCGCGCTCTGCTGCACCAGGCCGTCGATCCAGAACTGGTCGCCCGGGTGCGGGCCGACGATGGGCAGCCCCAGGCGCCGTGCCAGCTCGCCGGTGCCGCCCGCATGGTCGATGTGGGCGTGCGTGAGCCAGATCTGCTCGAGCGTGACGCCCAGCGCCTGCGCCGCGGCAATCAGGCGCTCCAGCTCGCCGCCCGGATCGACCACGGCGGCCTTCATCGTCGCGTCGCACCAGAGGATGGAGCAGTTCTGCTGGAACGGAGTGACGGGGACGGTCTGGTACTTCAGCATGGCACGGGCTTGCGGGAATCGAAGCCGGCCATTGTCGCGATCGCTGCGCCGGCCGGCGGCCCGCCGCTCGACGTGATGCCGCCGCGCCGGCGACTCAGGGCGCCGCCAGCCCCAGCCGGCGCAGGGTTGCCGCCTTGAGGCGGCTGTCCTCGCGCAGGTTGCGCTCGAACTCGGCGGCCGGGCGGAAGTCCACCACCTGGTTCACGCGGCGGGCCCAGTCTTGGTAGCGGGGCGAAGCCACGGCCTGGCGGCAGGCGGCCTCCAGCCGCCGCACCACGGCGTCGGGCGTGCGGGCCGGTGCCAGCACGCCGCCGAAGCTGGCCTGCACCACGTCCACGCCGGATTCCCGGAGCGTGGGCACCGCGGCAAAGGCGGGATGGCGTCGCTCGGCATATACCGCCAGCAGGCGCAGGCTGCCGGCGCCGAGCTGGCCCGTGATGGAGCTGACCAGCACCGCGCCGAAGCCCAGGCGCCCGGCCGTCAGGTCCTGCAGCATGGGCGCGTCGCCCTTGTAGGGCACATGGGTCAGGCTGACCTGCGCCGCCGCCTCGATGTCGGCGGTGCCCAGGTGCGGGATGGAGCCGGTGCCGGAGGTGCCGTAGCTGATGTCGCCCGGCGCCTTGCGGGCGGCCACCAGCAGGTCGGCCACGTTGCGCCACGGCGAGGCGGCCGGCACCGCGATGGCGAAGATGTTGTCGAACACCTGGCAGACCGGCCGGAAGCTGTCGAGCCCGTAGCCCAGCTTGAGTCGGTGTGGCTCGCTCGACAGCGGCACGGCCGGCGTGAAGGCCAGCGTGTAGCCGTCGGGCCGGGCCGCCGCCACGGCGTTGAGACCGATGGCGCCGGCCGCGCCCTCGCGGTTGATCACCACCACCGGTTGGCCCAGCGGGTCGGACAGCGCTTCGGCCAGGTTGCGCGCATTGAGGTCGAGCCCGCCGCCGGCAGCGAAGGGCACCACCATCTGCACGGGGCGCTGGGGATAGTCCTGCGCCAGGGCGCAGAGCGACAGGGCGGCCAGCAGCAGGCCGAACGCGGCATGGCCGCCGCGGGACAGCAGGGCGGTCATGGCGCGCCGCCCTTATTCGTCGCGGATGCCGTTGCGCAGCACGCCGATGGCGTCGACCTCGATCTCGCACACGTCGCCCGGCTTCATGAACACGGGCGGTGTGCGCTTGTTGCCCACGCCGCCGGGCGTGCCGGTGACGATCACGTCGCCCGGCTCCAGCGGGATGAAGGCGGAGATGTAGGCGATCTGGCGCGGGATGCTGTGCACCATCATGTCGGTGGTGGCGCGCTGCATCTCCTGGCCGTTGAGGCGGGTGACGAGCGTCATCTTCCGGTCGGGCGCGATCTCGTCGGCCGTCACCATCCAGGGGCCGAACGCGCCGGTCTTCCAGAAGTTCTTCCCCGGGGCCCACTGCGAGGTGTGCACCTGCCAGTCGCGCACGCTGCCGTCGTTGTAGCAGCTGTAGCCGGCGATGTGCGACCACGAATCCGCCTCGCTGATGTGGCGCCCGCCCTGGCCGATGACGATGGCGATCTCGCCCTCGTAGTCGAGGCGCTCGGAGGCCTTGGGGCGCACGATGTCCTCGCCATGGGCCAGCTGCGAGTCGGCCACGCGCAGGAAGATCACCGGCTTCTCGGTCTCGGTCTTGCCGGTCTCGCGGATGTGTTCGCCGTAGTTCAGGCCGATGCAGAAGATCTTGCCCGGATTGGGAATGACCGGCAGCAGCCGCAGCTCGGACAGCGGCAGCGTGGCGCGTGCGGCCTCGACATGGGCGGCGGCCTGGGTCACCAGACCCGCGGCGATGAAGGCCTTGAGGTCCGGCGCCTGCGCGCCGAACACCGCGCGCAGGTCGACCACGCGGTCGCCGACGACGGCGCCGTAGCCGTCCTGGCCGTTGTACTGGTAGCTGATGAGTCTCATGGTGATTCCTTGGGAAGGGGAGAGGAGGGTGGTGCTAGGCCAGCCGACCTCCGATCCGCGTCGCGGCCTCGGTGATCAGACGGACCATCTTTTCAAGGTCGACGATCGCCAGGCGCGAGGTATCGAACACGAGCGAGATGGCGGCCCAGGCACCGCCATCCGACTTGAGAACGGGCGCGGCCACGGCCGCCAGCTGCGGCTCCAGCTCGCCCTTGGAGATGTAGTGGCCTGCCTTGCGGACGGCCGCGAAGTAGCGCCGGAATTCGGGCCAGTCGCCGGGCAGCCCGCAGCGCACGGCCTCGTCGCGGCGTGCGTCGAAGAGCTTCTTCAGCGGGGCCGTGCCCAGCGTGGCGAGCAGCACCTTGGGGGCAGCGCCCTGGAACAGCGGCCGCGGCCGGCCGCGCGTGTAGGCCAGCGTGGCGGGTGCGCCACCCATCTCGCGGTGCGTGTCCAGCACCTGCTGGCCGAAGGCCTCGGTCACCACGCAGTCGAAGCCGGTGGCATCGACCAGCTCGCGCAGCACCGGCAGGCCCACCTTGAGCACCGGATCGGCGCGGCGGATGTAGTGGTCCAGCAGGATGATGCGCGGCCCCAGCGCGTAGTGCGAATCCTCCACGCGCTGCAAGAGGCCCACCTGCAGCAGCTGGCGCACGTAGCGGTAGCTGGTGGGCAGCGACACATCCAGCGCCTTCGCGATGTCCTCCGCCGTTCGCGTGACGTGGTGGTCGTCGAAGAGGTCGAGCACGCCCAGCATGCGTTCCAGGCTGGACGAGGACGAAGGTTCGGACAAGGCGGATCCCCGGGGTGTGGGTCGTCATGGCGCCACCGGGAGGTACTGGGAGATGCGGTCCAGCTCGGAGCCCGTGCGCGCCACGCCGACGATGTAGCGGTCGGGCCGTAGTATCACGGCGCCCGCGTCGTGGCTGCGCAGCCAGTCTGCCAACGGCGCGTCGGGTTCGTCGATCACCAGCGCCTGGCTGCGGGCCCAGCGCTCGGCCGTGCCGGGGGCGGCTTCGGCGAGCAGCTCGCGCCGGCCGATCACGGCGCTGCGGCGGCCCAGCAGCTCGTCCAGCAGGCGGCCGTCGTCCAGCCGCGGCTGGGGAAAGGGGCGGCCCGCCAGGTCGCGCTGCCGCGCGTCGAAGGCGCCTTCGCCGAGCAACTGTGGCGGCAGCTCGAAGATCTCCGGTTTGCCGCTGGCGAAGCGCGCGTCGCGTTCAGCGGCTGCGGCGGGGTCGGTGGTCTGGATGATGCCGCCCAGGCGCACGGCCAGCTCGATCAGGGCGCGCACATGCGGCTTGCGCTCGGACTCGTAGGTGTCCAGCAGCGTATCGGGCGCGCGGCCGGCGAGCACCGCGTCGAGTTTCCAGGCCAGGTTGGACGCATCGCGGATGCCCGCGCACATGCCCTGGCCGAGGAAAGGCGGCGTCTGGTGGCAGGCATCGCCGGCCAGCAGAAGGCGGCCCTGGCGCCAGCCGTCGGCGATCACCGAATGGAAGGTGTAGATGGCCGCGCGCTCCAGCCGGGCCTGGTCGGGGCGCACCCAGGGTGCGACCAGCTTCCACAGCTTCTCGGGCCGCACCAGTGACTCGCGGTCGTCGTCCGGCAGCACCATGATCTCCCAGCGCCGGCGGTGGCCCACCACGTTGCAGTAGGTCATGGGCCGGCGCGGGTCGCAGTGCTGCACGGTGTGCGGCGGCAGGTCCACCGGCTCGGTCAGCACCACGTCGAACACCAGCCAGGGCTGGCGCAGGCCCAGGTCCACCATCGGGCTGCCCATGTGCTGGCGCACCGGCGAGCGGGCGCCGTCGCAGCCCACCACCCAGCGGGCGCGGGCCTCGAAGCGCGTGCCATCGCGGGTGTGCTCACACAGCAGCGTGGCCCCTTCGGCATCGTGCTCGACGGCCGATACGGCGGTCTCGAGCCGCACGTCCACGCGCGGGAAGCGCGTCAGGCCCTCGCGCAGCACGGCCTCCAGCTCGGGTTGATGGAAGTAGTAGTTGTTGGCGCAGCCGTGCGGCCCGAGCGCGGCGGTGCCGCCGCGGATGAGCAGGGTCTGGCCCGCGGCATTGACGAAATGCATGCCCTGCGTGCCGGGCCGCGAGATGGCCAGCACCTGTTCGCGCAGGCCCGCCGCCTGGAAGATGCGCAGCACCTCGCCGTCGTAGTGGATGGCCCGCGGCAGCGGAAAGATGCCAGGTTCTTTTTCGACCACCAGCACCGAGTGCCCGGCGGCACCCAGCAGGTTGGCCAGCGTGGCACCCGTGGGGCCCAGGCCCACGATGGCCACGTCGTACACGGTCGCCGGCTCAGACACGCTGGTCTTCCTGCATGCGGCGGGCGACCTCGGCTTGCCAATCAGCGCGGCTCATGAATTTGGGGAAGCGCTTCGCAATGGCTTCGGCCTGCGCCAGGATGGCCTCGTCGCTCTGGGCCAGGTCGATGGGCTCGCGCAGCGGCTGGTCGCAGTACCAGCGCGTGTCCATGAACAGCTCCAGCCGGTTGCCCTCCGGATCGCGGCAATAGACCGAGACGGCATTGCCGTGCGTCACCGGAAGCATCTCGCTCGCACCTTCGGCCAGCAGCCGGTCGTGGAAGGCGCGCAGCGTGGCCAGGTCGGGCACGCGGAAGGACAGCTGGTTGACCACGTTGAAGGCCATGTCCGCCGGCCGGCCCGTCGCCAGCACCAGCTGGTGGTGCTCGTTCGGATCGCGGCTCAGGAAGACCAGTTGCACAGGGCCGAGCTCGCCCGCATCGGTCTGGGTGAAGCGCAGGGCGCGCTTGTAGAAGCCGGCCATTCGGGCGAGATCGGTGACGTACAGGCCGATGTGGCTGAACTGCAGCTGCAAGGGGGAGTGAGGGCTCAACTTTGTCTCCTGACGACAACGAGGCGCATCGCGAACTCGTCGATCGATCAAATGATATTGTTATTATCGTATTTTGACAATAGACGATGTATTCGTATGATTCGACGCGGTGCAATTGGCACGTGTTCGCAAACGGAGACATTCATGACCATCCTCAAGAGGCTCGCCGCCGGCGTGTCTGCGCTGCCGCTCGTGGCGGCCCTGACCCTGGTGCCCACCGGTGCCGGCGCCCAGGCTGACTACCCCACCAAGCCGGTGCGCATCATTGCCCCCTTCCCGGCGGGCAGCGGCCCCGACGCCAATGCCCGCGAGCTGGCGGCGGAACTGACGAAGATCCTCGGCCAGTCCTTCTATGTGGAGAACCGCCCGGGGGCCTCCAACATCATCGGCACCGAGGTGGCGGCCAAGGCGCCCAACGATGGCTATTCGCTCTACATCGGCACCACCAGTTCGCTGTCGGTCGTGCCGCACCTCTACGGCAAGCTGCCCTTCAATGCCGAGCGCGACTTCGCGCCCATCAGCCTGCTGGGTGTGCTCAACACGGGCCTCATCGCCACGCCCTCGGTCGCGGCGAAGGACGCGCGCGAGCTGGTCGCGCAACTCAAGGCCAGGCCCGATTCGGTGACTGTGGCCACGGCGGGCATCGGCAGCTATTCGCACCTGTCGGCCGTGTGGTTCAACAGCGTGGCCGGCGTGAAGTCGAACCTGGTGCCCTACAACAGCAACAGCCCCTACGCCGACCTGCTGGCTGGCCAGATCCAGCTCATGTTCGATGGCCTGCCCGCGGCGGCCAGCAACGTGCAGGCCGGCAAGCTCAAGTTGCTGGGCATCACCGGGCTCGAGCGGCATCCGAGTTTTCCGAACGTGCCCACCTTCGCCGAGCAGGGCCTGCCCGACTACACGCCCATCGCCTGGCAGGGCCTGCTGGCTCCTGCGGGCACGTCGCCAGCCATCCTGGAGAAGCTCAGCGGGGCCATGGCGAAGGTCTGCCAGTCGCCCGAGCTGGCGAAGAAGTGGCGCGACTACGGCGGCGAGCTGCGCTGCAACACGCCAGCCGAATTCACGGCTTTCATCCAGGCCGACCGCGCCATGTGGGGCAAGGTGGTCCGCGCCGCCGGCGTGAAGCTGGACTGAACCCCGGCGCCGCGCCCGGCGGTCACGACAGCCGGGCGTTCGCGCCACCACGGCGCCGCTGCGCCTGCGGGCGCGCAGTGGATCGGCCAGGACACGCTGCAACCCACGGCGCACGGCGGCCACGCATGGCACGCCGCTTGCATCACATCTTGTATCCAAGTCTGGATGCCTTGATATGGTGCACGAAGTTCCTTTCCTCGACCCGAAGCCGACGCCTGCCTCGGTCCCTCCCCCTGACGTCGCGCCCGACGGCCGCCCCGAGGCGGCGTGGATCAGCCGACCGGTCGCGCCCGTCGCCGGCGCGGCCTCGGGCCCGCTCGCCGGGCTGCGCTTCGGCGTCAAGGACAACATCGACGTCGCCGGCCTGCCGACCACGGCGGCATGCCCGGCTTTCGCCTACCTTCCATCGGCCCACGCCACCGTGGTGCAGCGACTGCTGGCAGCCGGTGCATCGGTGTCCGGCAAGACCAACCTCGACCAGTTCGCCTGCGGCCTGAACGGCACGCGCTCGCCCTATGGCGCGGTGCCCAACAGCTTCGACGCGCGCTACGTCTCGGGCGGCTCCAGCTCCGGCTCGGCCTACGTGGTCGCCACCGGCGAGGTCGACTTCGCGCTCGGCACCGACACGGCCGGCTCCGGTCGCGTGCCGGCGGGGCTGAACAACATCGTCGGCATCAAGCCCACGCGCGGCCTCCTGAGTGCGCGTGGCGTGGTGCCGGCGGCGCAGAGCGTGGACTGCGTCTCCATCTTCGCGCGCACGGTCGAGCTGGCCGTGCAGGTGCTCGCCGCGGCCCTGGGGCCCGATGCCGGCGATCCCTATTCGCGCACGCTGCCCCTGGCGCCGGCGCACTGGCCGGCGCGATTCCGCTTCGGCGTGCCCTCCATGCGTGCCTTCTTCGGCGACGCGCAGGCCGAGGCGGCCTGGGATGCGGCGCTCGAGCAGCTGCAGGCGCTGGGCGGCACGCCGGTGGAGATCGACTACGCGCCGCTGGCCGAGGCCGCGGCGCTGCTCTACGACAGCGCCCTGGTGGCCGAGCGCTATGCCGCCGTGCGGCCCTTCTTCGACGCACACCCCGAGGCGGTGATCGAGCCGGTGCGCGGCATCCTCGCGCAGGGCACCCGCTACAGCGCCGCCGATCACGTCGACGCGCTGACCCGCCTGCGGGCGCTGGGCCAGCGCGCCGCCGCCATGTGGGCCGGCATCGACGTGCTGATGGTGCCCACCGCCCCTACGCACTGCACCATCGCCGACATGCAGGCCGACCCGGTGGCGCGCAACAGCCGCATGGGCGCGTACACCAATTTCGTCAACCTGCTGGACTACGCCGCGATCTCGGTGCCCAGCAGCCTGCGGCCCGACGGGCTGCCCTTCGGCGTGACCTTCATCGGCCCGGCCGGCAGCGACTTCGCGCTCGCGGCGCTGGGCCAGCGCTACCACCAGGCCACCGGGCTGCCCTTGGGCGCCACCGGCCAGCCGTTGCCGCCCGCGCAGGCACTGCTCCAGCCGCCCGGCGCCGGGCCGACGGTGCGCGTGGCCGTGGTCGGTGCGCACCTGTCGGGCATGCCGCTGAACGTGCAGCTGCAGGAGCGCGGCGGCCGGCTGCTGCAGGCCACGCACACGGCGCCGGACTACCGCCTCTTCGCGCTGCCCGGCACCACGCCGCCCAAGCCCGGCCTGGTCCGCGCCGCGGCGGGCGAGGGCGCCGCCATCGCGCTGGAGGTCTGGGAGCTGCCCGCCGCGCACTACGGCAGCTTCGTCGCGCTCATCCCGGCGCCGCTGGGCATCGGCACGCTGACGCTGGCCGACGGCTCGGCCGTGCAGGGCTTTCTCTGCGAGGCGCAGGCGCTGGCCGGCGCGCAGGACATCACCCACCACGGCGGCTGGCGCGCCTACATGGGCAGCCGCCCGGCCGCCTGAGGCGCCGCCGCCTTCCTCCTTTCACACACACACAACCGCACAGGAGTCCTTGTCATGTCCCTTTCCCGTCCCTCGCGCCGGCAGCTGCTGCAGACCGGCAGCGCCGCACTGGCCGTGCTGGCCGCGCCCGCCATCGTGCGCGCGCAGACGCCGAAGATCCGCATCGGCTACTGGCCGGTGGCCGCCGGCCTTCCCTTCTTCGCCGCGGTGGAGAAGGGCTTCTTCAAGGAGGCGGGGCTGGAGGTCGAGCCGCTGAAGTTCGCGGGTGCGCAGCAGGTCATGGAGGCCATGCTCTCCGGCCGCGGCGACGGCAGCGCCAACGGCACCGGCTCGGCCAACCTTGCCATCGGCGAGATCGCGCAGCCGGGCCTGTTCAAGATCTTCTGCACCAACCCGAGCAACGCCAAGTTCGTGCTGGAGGAGTTCCTCGTGCCCAAGAACAGCCCGATCAAGAGCGTGGCCGAGCTCAAGGGCAAGAAGGTCGCCTCGGGCCCGGGCATCCAGAACGTGACGCTGGCCAAGACCATGCTGGAGCGCGCCGGCGCCGGCGCGATGAACGTGGTCGAGCTGCCCATCGGCCAGCATGTCGCGGCGCTCGCCGCCGGCCAGGTCGATGCCTGCTACACGCTCGAGCCCACGGGCACGATCGGCCGCCTCAACGGCACCACCCGCGTGCTGGAAGCCGGCGTGGTGGCGCACTACATCCTCGGCGACCCGATGGCGCCGTGGCACGGCGGCGCGGCCAGCCTCACGAACGAGTTCATCAAGAAGAACCCGGAACTCGCGAAGAAGTACGTCGCCGCCTATGCCAAGGGCGTGGACTTCGTGCGCACGCAGCCGGCCGAGGCGCGGCAGTACATGAAGGGCTACACCGCCATCGAGGGCGCGCTCACCAACGAGGTGCCGCTCGCCTCGTACATGCTCTACAACGAGTTCAAGACCAGCGACGCGGCCTACTTCCAGAAGTTCTACGACCTGTTCACCGAAAAGGGCATCTTCGAGAAGAAGGTCGTGGTGGACGGCCTGCTCTACAAGGGCTGATCACCATGGCCGACGCGAGCACCCCCACCGCCACGCCCTGGACACCGCCCGCTGCCACGGCCAGCGCCGTGCCGAAGACGCCGCTCGTGCAGCGCCTGCTGCCGGCGATCGGACCGGTGGCGCTCTTCATCGTCTGGGACCTGGTCGTGCGGCTGGGCTTCATCAAGCCCATCCTGCTGCCGGCACCGGCCGACACCGTGAGCACGCTCATCACCGGCCTGGCCGGCGGGCCGCTGCTGTCGGACTTCCTGGTGACGGTGTGGCGCACGCTGCAGGCCTTCCTGATCGCCGCCGTCGTCGGCGTGCCGCTGGGCGTGCTGCTGGGCAGCAACGAGAAGGCGTACCGCAGCGTGGAGTTCCTGATCGACTTCTTCCGCTCCACGCCCAGCTCGGCGCTGATCCCGCTGTTCCTCATGATCTTCGGCACCTCCGACGTGAACAAGGTCGCCATCGCGGCCTTCGGTGCGCTGCTGATCGTGGTCTTCAACAGCGCCTACGGCGTCATCAACGCACGCAAGCAGCGCGTGATGGCGGCCAAGGTGATGGGCGCCACCCGCTGGCAGACCTTTCGCGACGTGCTGGTGTGGGAAAGCCTGCAGCCCAGCTTCGTGGGCCTGCGCTCGGCGGTGTCGATGGCCCTGGTCATCGTGATCGTGGCGGAGATGTTCATCGGCGCGGATTCGGGCCTGGGCAACCGCATCATCAACTCGCAGCAGGTGCTCAACGTCAAGAGCATGTACGCCTCGATCCTCGCGGCCGGGGCGCTGGGCTATGCGCTGAACATCCTGTTCCTGTTGATGGAACGCAAGATCGTCCACTGGAGCGGAAGATGAAAATGGCTGCAGACATCGTGTTGAACGGTCCGGTCTACGCGGACGTCCCCAAGCCGAAGTTCGCGCCCGGCCCCGCCGGCACGCACATCACCATCCGCGGCTTGACGAAATACTTCGCGGGCTGGCCGCTGTACGAGAACTTCGACCTCGACATCCCCAAGCACGCGATCGTCTCGGTCTTCGGGCCCAACGGCTGCGGCAAGTCGACGCTGATCAACATGATCGCGGGGCTCATTCCCATCGACCGCGGCGAGATCCTGTTCGACGGCAAGAGCCTGAAGGACACCAAGATCGGCTACGTGTTCCAGAACTACCGCGAGGCGATGTTCCCGTGGATGCGCACCATCGACAACATCGCCTACCCGCTCAAGCTGGAAGGCCGCAGCAAGGCCGAGGTCGACCGCCGCATGGCCGAGCTGGTGGCGAGCTTCGACGTCAAGTTCGACCTCCACCGCTACCCCTACGAGCTCTCGGGCGGGCAGCAGCAGACGGCATCGATCATGCGGGCGCTGGCGCCCAACCCCGAGGTGCTGTTCCTCGACGAGCCCTTCTCGGCGCTCGACTTCGAGATGACGCTCTTCATCCGCGAGAAGCTGCAGGAGGTGTTCATGCAGACCGGCACCACCATGCTGCTGGTCTCGCACGACCTGGAGGAGGCCGTGTACTTGGCCGACCAGGTGCTGCTGCTGACCAAGCGGCCGACCAAGGTGGCCGAGATCCTCAGCTACACCGATGCGCGCCCGCGCACCCTCGAGACGCTCAGCTCGCCCAGCTTCGTCGCGATGAAGAAGCTGAGCCTGGAGATCTTCCAGCGCGAGGTGCGGCGATGACACCCCAAGAGGCCGAGAAGTACGTGGACGCGACCGCCGCGGCGCTGGGCTTGCCACTGCGCAGCGACCACCGCCCCGGCGTGCTGCGCTACTTCGGCTTGGCCGCCGGCTTCGCGGCCCTGGTCGAGGCCGTGCCGCTCGAGCCGCACCACGAGAGCGCGGCGACTTTCGTGCCCCTGCCGCCGGAGCCCGCCGAATGACGCCCGCGGAGTGGCTGCGCCAGGATGCGGCCGCCATGGCCGAGGCGGTGCGCAGCGGCGCACTGAGCGCCGTGGCGCTGGCCGAGGCGGCGCTCTCGCGCATCGACGCGACCGATGCCCGCGTCAACGCCTTCACCGACGTCGTGGGCTCACGCGCGCTGCGCCGGGCCGCGCAGGTCGATGCCGCGCTGGCCGGCCCGTCGGCCCAACGGGCACGCGCGCTGCCGCTGCTGGGCGTGCCCTTCGCGGTCAAGAACCTGTTCGACGTCGCGGGCCTGCCCACGCTGGCCGGCTCGAAGATCGAGCGCACGGCGGCACCCGCGCAGGCAGACGGCCTGCTGGTGCGGCGGCTGGAGCAGGCCGGCGCGGTGCTGGTCGGTGCGCTCAACATGGACGAGTACGCCTACGGCTTCACCACCGAGAACAGCCACGCCGGCCCCTGCCGCAATCCCCACGACCCGACGCGCATCGCCGGCGGCTCCTCGGGTGGCTCGGGCGCTGCGGTCGCGGCGGGGCAGGTGCCGCTGGCGCTGGGCTCCGACACCAACGGCTCGATCCGCGTGCCGGCCTCGCT
This sequence comes from Pseudomonadota bacterium, assembly GCA_018241185.1. Classification (GTDB taxonomy): domain Bacteria; phylum Pseudomonadota; class Gammaproteobacteria; order Burkholderiales; family Burkholderiaceae_C; genus Xenophilus. Next base: position 48,293 of record JAFEEH010000215.1, read on the forward strand.
CAACGGCGTGTACGGCCTCAAGCCCACGTTCGGCCGGCTGCCGCGAACGGGCAGCTACCCCTTCGTCGCCAGCCTCGACCACCTGGGGCCCTTCGCCCGCTCGGTGCGTGACCTGGCCCTGTGCTACGACGCCCTGCAGGGCCCGGAAGTGCGCGTCCCGCGCGATCCCGGTTGCGCACAGCGGCCTGTCGAAGCCGTCGCGCCGCTGCTCGAGCGTGGCGCGCAGGGCCTGCGCATCGGCGTGCTCGGCGGCTGGTTCCGCCAGTGGGCGCAGCCCGAGGCCATCGCCGCCGTCGACACCGTGGCCCAGGCGCTGGGTGCCCGGCAGATGGTCGAGCTGCCACTGGTCGAGGCTGGCCGCGCGGCGGCCTTCCTCATCACCAACGCCGAAGGTGCCGCATTGCACCTGCCCGACCTGCGCCGCCGGCCGCAGGACTTCGAACCGCTGTCGCGCGACCGCTTCCTGGCCGGCGCGCTGCTGCCCGCGGCCTGGGTGGCGCGCGCGCAGCGCGTGCGCCAGCGCTACGCCGAAGAGGCGGCGCGCGTCTTCGGCCGCTTCGACATCCTGCTGGCGCCGGCCACGCCCTGCGCGGCCACGCCCATCGGCGCCGAGTACTTCGAACTCGACGGCCAGCGCCTGCCGGTGCGCCCCAACATGGGCGTGTTGACGCAGCCCATCTCCTGCATCGGCCTGCCCGTTGCGGCGGTGCCGGTGTGGGGCGCGCATGCCGCGCTGCCCATCGGTGTGCAGGTGATTGCCGCGCCCTGGCGCGAGGACCTTGCGCTGCGCGTTGCCGCCGCACTGGAACGTGCCGGCGTCACCCAGGCGCCAGTCGCCGACCTGGAAAAGAGCCCGACATGATCGACATCGCCGATATCAACCTGCCCGACGTGGTGGCCGAGGTGCGCGCCGCCTTCGCGCTGTACGAGGACGCCCTGGTGCACAACAAGGTCGAGATCCTCGATGCCCTGTTCTGGAACAGCCCGCACACCCTGCGCTACGGCGCCACCGAGAACCTCTACGGCTACGAGGCCATCGCCGCCTTCCGCGCCGCCCGGCCCGCGCAGGGGCTGATGCGCGACCTGCTGCGCGTGGAGATCACCACCTACGGCCGCGACTGTGCGACGGCCAACTGCGAATTCCGCCGCGAAGGCGGCACCCGAACGGGGCGCCAGAGCCAGACCTGGATGCGCACCGCACAAGGCTGGCGCGTGGTGGCGGCGCACGTGAGCCTGCTGGACTGACACACGCCCGTGCTGAGCCGTGCCAGGCTGGCACGCGTTATGCGTACTGCCTTGTATCCAAGATTGAACCGTTCCGCGCCGTCGGCGCATTCTTCTTCCGGAGCCACTCCATGAGCCAGTTCAACCGTCGCGATTCCCTCAAGTCCCTGGCCGCCCTCGGCGCCGCCGGCAGCCTCGGCATGCTCAGTCCGCTGGCGCGGGCACAGAAGCCGCTCACCGTGGGCGTGATCTACGTCGGCCCGCGCGACGACTACGGCTACAACCAGGCGCATGCGCAGGCGGCCGCCGAGGTCAAGAAGATGCCTGGCGTGAAGGTGGTCGAGGAAGAGAACGTGCCCGAGACCGCGGCCGTGCAGAAGACGATGGGCGGGATGATCCAGCAGGACGGCGCGTCGCTGCTGTTCCCCACCTCCTTCGGCTACTTCGATCCGCACATCCTCGCCGTGGCGCCCAAGTACCCCGACGTGCGTTTCTCGCATTGCGGCGGCCTGTGGACCGAGAAAAACCCCAAGAACGTGGGCAGCTTCTTCGGCTACATCGACGAGTGCCAGTTTCTCAATGGCGTGGTCGCGGCCCACATGACCAAGAGCAACAAGATCGCCTTCGTGGCCGCCAAGCCGATCCCGCAGGTGCTGCGCAACATCAACGCCTTCACACTGGGTGCGCGCTCGGTCAAGCCCGGCATCACCTGCAGCGTGATCTTCACCGGCGACTGGTCGATGGCGGTGAAGGAGGCCGAAGCCACCAACAGCCTGGCCGACCAGGGCTGCGACGTGTTCACGATGCACGTGGACGGCCCCAAGGTGGTGGTCGAGACGGCAGCCAAACGCGGCAAGATGGTGTGCGGCTACCACGCCAGCCAGGCCAAGCTGGCGCCCAACGCCTACCTCACCGGGGCCGAGTGGAACTGGCTCACCGCGTACAAGACCATCATCGATGCGGCGCGCGCCGGCAAGCCGCACCCGAACTTCCTGCGCGGTGGCCTGAAGGAGGGCTACGTGAAGACTTCCGCCTACGGCCCCATGGTGACCGACGCGGCCAAGAAGCAGGCCGACGACATCAAGGCGAAGATGGTCGCGGGCAGCTTCGACATCTTCAAGGGCCCGCTCAAGGACAACAAGGGCAAGGAAGTCATCGCCGCCGGTCAGGTGCAGAAGCAGACCGACCTGGAGCTCGAAAAGATGAACTACCTGGTCGAAGGCGTAATGGGTTCGATTGGTTGATCGATCTCAGGCGGAATGACCGGGATGCGCGCCGCCCTGCGTGAAGCCCTGCTGCCGGTGCTGGCCATCGCGGCCGCACTGCTGGTGTTCGGCCTGTTCGTGGCCATCGCCGCGGGCGCCGATCCGGTGGAAGCCTGGTCGGTGCTGTTCCAGGGCGCCTTCGGCAGCTGGTTCTCGTGGCAGAACACGCTGCAGCGCGCGGCGCCGCTGATGCTCACCGCGCTGTGCGTCGCCATTCCGGCGCGCGCGGGTCTGGTCATCATCGGCGGCGAAGGGGCGCTGGTGCTGGGCGGGCTGGCCTGCGCGGCCATGGCCTACCTGGTGCCGCTGCCCGCGACCCTCGTCGGCACCGCCGCGGTCTGCCTCGCCGGTGCCGTGGCGGGGGCGCTGTGGATCATGCTCGCAGGCTGGCTGCGGCAGTACCGCGGCATCAACGAGACCATCAGCAGCCTGCTGCTGGCCTACATCGCCATCGGCATCTTCAAGCACCTGGTCGAGGGCGTGCTGCGCGATCCGGCCAGTCTCAACAAGCCGTCGACCTATGCGCTGGCCGAGGGCCTGCGCATCGGCGGCATCGGCGGCTCGGACGTGCACTGGGGCCTGGTGCTCGGTGTGCTGGCCTGCATCGGCCTGGGGCTGTGGCTGCGGGTCACCGCCTCGGGCTTCTCGATCCGCGTGGTGGGCGGCAACCCGCGCACCGCCCAGCTGGTGGGCCTGCCGGCCAACCGCCTGATCCTGCTGGCCTGCGCGCTGGGTGGCGCCTGCGCCGGCCTCGCGGGTGCGGTCGAGGTGGCGGCGGTACACACCAATGCCAATGCCTCGCTGATCGCGGGCTACGGCTATGCGGGCATCCTGGTCGCGTTCATCGCGCGGCAGAACCCGCTGGCCGTCATCCCGGTGGCCATCCTCTTCGGCGGCTTCGGCGCCGCCGGCAGCCTGCTGCAGCGCCGGCTGGGCCTGCCCGACGCGTCGGTGCAGGTGCTGCAGGGCATCGCCTTCGTGTTGATCCTGGCCAGCGAGGCGCTGCGCGGCACCACGGGCAAGGCAGTGGCCGCCAAGCTCTTCGCACGGCCCTTCGAGGAACTGGAACAGCTGCCGCCGCGCGCGGCCGCGCCCGAGGCAGGCGCGCCACAGAAGCGCGAGGCGCCCTCGTCCCGCAAGGAGGTGTTCGCATGACCGCGGATCAATGGGTGGCGCTGGTCGCCGCGATCGTCGGCGGTGCGCTGCGCGTGGGCGCACCTTTCCTGTTCGTCAGCCTGGGCGAGTGCCTGACCGAGAAGTCGGGCCGCATCAACCTCGGCCTCGAAGGCGTGCTGGTGCTCTCGGCCATGGCGGCCTTCGGCGGTGCGTACTGGAGCGGCTCGCCCTGGATCGGCGTGCTGGTGGGCGCCTTCGCGGGCGCGATGCTGGCGCTGCTGCACGGACTGCTGTGCTCGCTCAACGGCGTCAACGACGTGGCCACCGGCATCGCGCTGATGCTGCTGGGCACCGGGCTGGCCTTCTACCTGGGCAAGCCGCTGATCCAGCCGCAGGCGCCGCAGCTGCCCGCCATCGCCCTGGGCAACTGGAGCGACAACAGCGCGGTGCGCGCGGCGCTGCAGGTCAACGCGCTGGTGCCCATCGGCCTGCTGTTGGCGCTGGGCCTGTGGTGGGGTTTTGCCCGCACGCGCGCCGGCCTGCTGGTGCGCATGGCGGGCGACTCGGCCAACGCCACGCGGGCGCTCGGCTACTCGGTGTCGGGACTGCGCATCGCGGCCACCACCGTCGGCGGTGCGATCGCCGGCTTGGGCGGCGCGTCGCTGACGCTCTTCTATCCCGGCAGCTGGAACGAGGGCATCTCCAGCGGCCAGGGCTTGATCGCGGTGGCGCTGGTGATCTTCGCGCGCTGGAGCCCCCTGCGCTGCGTCTACGCGGCGCTGCTCTTCGGCGGCGCCGGGGCCATCGGGCCGGCCCTGCAGTCCATCGGAGTGGGCTGGGGCTACCACCTCTTCAACACTGTGCCGTACGTGCTCACGCTGGTCATCCTCGTGGCCACCTGCAGGCCGGGCAAGGTCGCGGCCGGCAGCCCGGGCGAGCTGTCTTCGACGCGATGAACACCACACAAGGAATGCATCCATGAGCGGTCTGGGCGGTCTCAACAAATCGGCGAACGGCGTGGTGGTGGGGCTGGTGCAGCTGCAGCTGCCGGTCGTTGCCACGCGCGAGCAACTGGCGGCACAGACGCAGCGCATCTGCGAGCTGGTGGGCAAGGCCCGCCGCAACCAGCAGACGATGGACCTGGTGGTCTTTCCCGAGTATTCGCTGCACGGCCTCTCGATGGACACCAATCCCGAGATCATGTGCAGCCTCGACGGCCCGGAGGTGGCGGCCTTCCGCGCGGCTTGCGTCGAGCACCGCATCTGGGGCTGCTTCTCCATCATGGAAGCCAACCCCGGCGGCAACCCGTACAACAGCGGCCTTGTCATCGACGACCAGGGCGCCATCCGCCTGTACTACCGCAAGCTGCATCCCTGGGTGCCGGTGGAACCGTGGGAGCCCGGCAACCTGGGCGTGCCGGTGTGCGACGGGCCCAACGGCAGCAAGCTGTCGCTCATCATCTGCCACGACGGCATGTTCCCCGAGATGGCGCGCGAGGCGGCGTACAAGGGCGCCGAGATCATCCTGCGCACCGCCGGCTACACGGCGCCGATCCGCCATGCCTGGAAGATCACCAACCAGGCCAACGCCTTCTGCAACCTGGCCTACACCGCGAGCGTCTGCATGTGCGGCAGCGACGGCACCTTCGACTCCATGGGCGAGGGCATGTTCTGCAGCTTCGATGGCACCGTTATGGTGGAGGGCGGCGGCCGGCCCGACGAGATCATCACCGCCGAGCTGCGGCCCGACCTGGTGCGCGAGGCGCGCACCGGCTGGGGCGTGGAGAACAACATCTACCAGCTCTACCACCGCGGCTACGTGGCGGTGAAGGGTGGCGCCCAGGACTGCCCCTACACCTACATGCAGGACATGGCGGCCGGCCGCTACCGGCTGCCGTGGAGCGACAAGGTGCAGGTCACGGACGGCACGTCCTGCGGCTTCCCGGCGCCGGTGCGGCTGTACGGCGGCGCGGGCTCGCACCCGCTGGTGCCGCCGCCCGCGCCCGACGTGCCCGAGAGGGAACGGCTCAAGACACTGGATTGACCCAAGATGGATGCCACGACGACACTGACCACCGCCGCGCCGCGCTTCGCCGCCGCCGAGCCCTACCGCTGGCCCTACGACGGCGACCTGCGTCCCGACAACACGGCGCTCGTCGTCATCGACATGCAGACCGACTTCTGCGGCAAGGGCGGGTACGTCGACGTGATGGGCTACGACATCTCGCTCACGCAGGCGCCGATCGAGCCGATCCGCCGCCTGCTGGCCGTGATGCGGCCGCTGGGCTACACCATCATCCACACCCGCGAAGGCCACCGGCCCGACCTGTCGGACCTGCCGGCCAACAAGCGCTGGCGCTCGCGCCAGATCGGGCAGGACGGCGTGGGCATCGGCGACGACGGCCCGTGCGGGCGCATCCTCATCCGCGGGGAGCCGGGCTGGGAGATCATCCCCGAGCTGGCACCCGTCGACGGCGAGGTGGTGATCGACAAGCCGGGCAAGGGCTCCTTCTACGCCACCGACCTGGAGATGGTGCTGCGCACCCGCGGCATCCGTAACATCGTGCTGACGGGCATCACGACCGACGTGTGCGTGCACACGACGATGCGCGACGCCAACGACCGCGGCTTCGAATGCCTGCTGCTGTCGGACTGCACGGCGGCGACCGACCCGGGCAACCACGCAGCGGCGCTGAAGATGATCACGATGCAGGGTGGGGTGTTCGGCGCGCATGGCACATCGGATGCCCTCATCAAGGCCTTGACGCCATGATCGCGCCCGTCGCCGCTCCCGCACGCGCCGCCGGTGCGCTCGCGCTCGACACCTACGAACTGACCAAGCGCTTCGGCAGCTTCACCGCCATGGACCGCGTGACGATGCACGTGGAGCCCGGCACCGTGCACGCGCTGCTGGGCGAGAACGGCGCGGGCAAGAGCACGCTCGTGAAATGCGTGGCCGGCTTCCAGCGCGCGGAGGAGGGCAGCATCCTCATCGACGGGCGCGAGCAGGACATCGCCAATCCGATCGTCGCGCGCCAGCTGGGCATCGGCATGGTCTACCAGCACTTCACGCTGGCACCGGGCATGACGGTGGCCGAGAACCTGCTGCTGGCCGGCGGCAAGACACCGGCGCTGATCGACTGGAAGGCGCAGCGCGCCGGGCTGAAGGAGTTCCTCGCGACCACGCCCTTCACGCTCGACCTGGACGCCCGGCCGTCCGAGCTGGCCGCGGGCGAGAAGCAGAAGCTCGAGCTGCTCAAGCAGCTCTACCTCAAGCCGCGCCTGCTGATCCTGGACGAGCCGACCTCGGTGCTGACGCCGCAGGAGGCCGACGAGGTGCTGGGCCACGTGCGCGAGTTCGCCCGCAGCGGGCTGTGCACCGTGCTCATCATCACGCACAAGTTCCGCGAGGTGATGGGCTACGCCGATGCGGTGACGGTGCTGCGTCGGGGCAAGGCGGTGCACCACGCGCGCGTGGCCGACACCGACCCGCGCCGCCTGGCGCAGGCCATGATGGGCGAGGGCCAGGAGGCGGTCCAGCCGCCGCCCGAGGGCGAGACGGCGGCCGAGCACCATGCTGCGGATTCCATGCCAAATCGGGCCGCAGCGCCCGTCCTGCCAGCGCAAACAGCTATCAAATCAGGAGCAAACACCGCGGCGCCGGCCCTCGCGGTCGAGGGCCTGAAAGCTGAAGGCGACCGCGGCACCCTGGCCGTCGACGGCCTCAGCCTCGCGGTGCGCCCCGGCGAGATCCTCGGCGTGGCAGGCGTGTCGGGCAACGGCCAGCGCGAACTGGTCGAGGCCCTGGTGGGCCAGCGCCCGCGCGCCGGCGGCACGGTGCGTGTCATGGGGCAGCCCTACACGGCCCGGCGGGCCGAAAACCGCGCGCTCAAGGTGCGCAGCCTGCCCGAGGAGCCGCTGCGCAACGCCTGTGTGGGCGACCTGAGCGTGGCCGAGAACATGGCGCTGCGCGACTTCGACCAGCCGCCGCTCGCTTCCGGCGGGCTGCTGCGTTTCGGCCAGTGGAAGCGCCGGGCGCGCGAGTGGATCGCCGAGTACGGCGTGAAGACGCAGGGCGAGGGCGCGCCGATCAAGAGCCTGTCGGGCGGCAACGTGCAGCGCGCCGTGCTGGCGCGCGAGCTGGCCGGCGAGATCAACGTGCTCATCGCCGCCAACCCGGTGTTTGGCCTCGACTTCGCCGCCGTGGCCGAGATCCACGGCCGCATCGTGCAGGTGCGCAACCAGGGCGGCGCGGTGCTGCTGGTGAGCGAGGACCTGGACGAGCTGCTGGAGCTGTCGGACCGCATCGTCGTCATGAGCGAAGGGCGCATCGTGCACGAGACCGTCGCCGCGACCGCAGACCGGCACGAACTCGGTGCCTTCATGGGCGGAGGAGCGCACTGAATGAAGATCGATGCGCAACCCTTCGCCTACGAGTTCGAGCTGCCGCATACGGCGCTGGTGCTCATCGACATGCAGCGCGACTTCATCGAACCCGGCGGCTTCGGCGAGACGCTGGGCAACGACGTCGCGCTGCTCGAGGCCATCGTGCCCGCGACCCAGGCCGTGCTTGCGGCCTGGCGCGCGGCGGGCGGCTTCGTCGTGCACACGCGCGAGGCGCACCGGCCCGATCTGTCGGACTGCCCGCCGGCCAAGCGCACGCGCGGCAACCCCACCTTGCGCATCGGCGACGTGGGCCCGATGGGGCGCATCCTCGTCGCCGGCGAGCCGGGCAACCAGATCATCGATGCGCTTGCGCCGGTCGAGGGCGAGCTCGTCATCGACAAGCCGGGCAAGGGCATGTTCTACGCCACCGGCCTGCACGAGATGCTGCGCTCGCGCGGCATCACGCACCTGCTGTTCGGCGGCGTGACGACCGAGGTGTGCGTGCAGACCTCCATGCGCGAGGCCAACGACCGCGGCTACGAGGGCCTGCTGCTGGAGGACTGCACCGAGAGCTACTTTCCCCACTTCAAGGCGGCGGCCGTCGAGATGATCCGCGCGCAGGGCGCGATCGTCGGCTGGACGGCGCCCAGCGCCGCGCTGCATGCCGCCTTGGCCGCGGGCTGAGCGCGTACCATCCCGTGGTGTCCACCGTCCTGCGCCCTCCCCGCCGATCGACCCCGGACGACAGCGGCGCCTTCCGCTCGCGCGCCGACGAGGTCTACGCCCAGCTCAAGCGCGACGTGGCCGAATTCAAGTTCGTGCCGGGCGACCGCTTCACCGAGAACGAGATCAGCGAACGCCTCGGCGTGTCGCGCACGCCGGTGCGCCAGGCGCTGTTCCGCCTGCAGCAGGAAGGCTTCGTCGAGGTGCTGTTTCGCAGCGGCTGGCGTGTGCTGCCCTTCGACTTCGACCAGTTCGAGCAGCTCTACGACCTGCGCATGGTGCTGGAGACCACCGCGGCGCACCGCCTCTGCGAGAGCGACCGCCGCATCGACCGCGCGCTGCTGGATTCGCTGATGGGCATCTGGCTGGTGCCTGCGGCCGATCGCAGCGCTGACGGCGTGCAGGTGGCGCAGTGGGACGAGGGCTTTCACTGCGCGCTGGTCGAGGCGGCCGGCAACGCCGAGATGGCCCGCGTGCACCGCGACGTGACCGAGCGCATCCGCATCATCCGGCGGCTCGATTTCACGCAGCAGCCGCGCATCGACGCCACCTACGACGAGCACGCCAAGATCCTCAAGGCCATCCGCGCCAACCGCGGCGACCAGGCCGCGATGCTGCTGCGCGCGCACATCGAGACCAGCCAGTCGGAAGTGCGCAAGATCACCTTGCACCAGGTGCATCTGGCGCGCCACGCGGGCCGCGCAGCGCGCTGAGCCGGGCCGCGGCACGCGATGCTGCGCATCGCCGCGTGCGCCGGGTCGGGGTGTGGCCCCCGGGCGGCCCGACCGTCCAGGCCTTCGACGCGGCGGGACCGGTCGGGGATGCCTGTACCCGGTCCCCGGATCAGAAGCGCGCGCCGATCCAGTCGGCGACGTAGGCGAAGGCGCGGCCTGTGGTGTCGCCGAACTGTCCCGGCGTCTTCGCACAGGGCTGGCAGGGCGCGAAGCCGTGTGTCGCGCCTTCGACGAACGCGATCGATTTGTCCTGGCTGGCTGCATGCCGGTAGGCGGTCTCGGCCGAGACCAGCCAGTAGTGGCCGGTCATGCCCATCACGAGCAGCGGCACCTTCACGCCCTCGACGTTGCCGGGCGTGCTGGTGTACGACGAGTTCCAGGCGATGCCGCTGACCGAGTCTTCGGTGATGCCGTAGTCGGCGGTCGTGCGCGTCGCGAAGGTGCTCAGGAAGCGCTTCACGGTGGTGTCGAGCGAACCTCCGAGCAGCAGCGGCCTCGCGCGCGCGGTCGCCGCATCGGTGACCGCACCCGAGGCTGCGCCGGCAGGCCGTGCGGCCTCGCGGTCGTTGCGCGCGACCACGGCGGGCGTCAGGCCCGAGGGCACGCGCAACGAGTGGATCACCTCGGTGCTGCGCGTTCCGTCGCCGCGCAGGAGCGTGTAGCGGCCCTGCGTGTGCGAGAGCAGGCCGAGGTCGGGGCGCCACAGCCGGGGCGTGCGCGTGGCGCCCGGCACGACGAAGGGCTCGTCGTCCGCAAAGGTGCTCCGGCCCTCGGCGATCGCCTGGCGCCGCGCGATGGCACGGTCCACCAGCACGGTGTTGCGCGCGGCCTGTGCCTGCAGGAAGCGCTGGCGAAAGGCGGCAGAATAGCTGGCGCCCGTGGGCGTGAAGCCGTTGGCCGGCGCGTAGATGTCGAGCGATGCGTCGGCCGGCATGGCGCCGTCGGCGAGCGATGGGTCGACCGAGGTCAGCACGTTGGCGCCAAGGCCGAAGATCGGATCGAGCAGGACCAGTGCGTCGGCCGGGCGCAGCGTCGACAGCGTGTCGGGGCAGGGGACGATCTTCTCCGGGCCCTGGCAGGCCTTGACGCCGTTCTCGGCGATGTTCTGGTAGGCGGCCGCCAGCGGTGCGCCCGAGCTGTGGCCCAGCAGCACCACGTGCTCGATGCCCGGCAGCGTGCGCGCGTAGCGCATGGCCGAGCCGAGATCGAGCAGCGCCGCATCCCAGTCCATGTCGCGGTCGTCGAGGTCGGGCGCATGGCGCGGATTGGCGGCCAGCACCGTGAAGCCGCGCGAGGCGAGCTGCAGGGTCGATGGATGGTCGAGGAAGTCGTTGTTGTCGTGCATCACGACGACCGCCACGCGGCGCGGCGCCACGCCGGCCGGCGGCGTGTAGAGCACGCCGGCCACGCGCGGCGCGACGCGCACGAACCGGTTGTTGGCGGACGGTGCCTGCGCGTTGGCAAGCGAGGGCAGTCCCAGCGACAGGGCCAGGCCCAGCGAGGCGGCGGCGCGCGCCAGTGCGCGGCCATCGAAGCGGGACACGGTGCTCACTCCGCGCTGATGTGGCCGCGCTGGACCACGCCGGCCCAGCGCTGGGCGTCCTTCTGGATGAGCGTTGCGAACTCCGCCGGTGTCGAACTGGCCGGCACCATGCCCTGTGCCTCGAAGGACTTGGCGACCTGCGGCTGCTTGAGCACCGCAGTGATCTCGCGGTTCAACCGCTGCACCACGTCCGGCGGCGTGCCCTTGGGTGCGAGCACGCCGTACCACATGTCGACGTTGTCGACGGCCACGCCGGCCTCGGCCAGCGTGGGCACCTCGGGCAGCTGCGGCAGGCGCTTCGCGCTGCCCGTCGCCAGGGCCCTGAGCTTGCCCGCCTGGATGTGCGGCAGCGCCACGTGCACCGGCAGGAACATGGCGTCGATGCGGCCGCCGAGCAGGTCGGTCACGGCGCCGGCGGTGCCCTTGTAGGGCACGTGCAGCAACTCGGTGCCGGTGCCCTGCATGAGCAGCGCCATCGACAGATGGTGCGGCGTGCCGACGCCCGGTGTGGCGTAGGTCAGCTTGCCGGGCTGTGCCTTGGCGGAGGCGATCAGCTGCGCCAGGGTGGTGGCCTTCTGCGTCTGCGGGTTGGTCACCAGCAGCAGCGTGCCCCAGGAGGTGAGGGTGACGGGCGTGAAGTCGGCGACGGGGTCGTAGGCCAGCGACTTGTACAGGCTTTTGTTCATCACCAGCGTGTTGACCTGCACCATCAGGGTGTAGCCGTCGGGTTTGGCGCGGGCCACCTTCTCGCTGCCGATGTTGCCGCTCGCGCCGGGGATGTTGTCAACCACCACCGGCTGGCCCAGTGCCTGCGGCAGCTGCGCCGACAGCTGGCGGGCGATGAGGTCGATGCCGGTGCCCGGCGTGTAGGGCACCACCAGCGTGATGGGCTGGTCTGGCCAGGCATGGGCAACCATCGCACCGGCGGCAGTGACGAGGGCGGCGAGGGCGCGGACGAGAAGGCGCATGGTTCGTTGTCTCCGTTCTTCGAAAAATGGGACGCGATGCGTCAGAGGTAGGACGCGCGTTCGCGCAGGGCGGCCGGCGCGTAGCCGGCCACGCGCTTGTAGTTGTCCGAGATGGCCTGCAGTTCGGCCTGGCTCACGACGGCGTCGAGGTTGTCGAAGCGCTGGCCGCGGGCGCGTTCGTACACCTCGCGCAGGATGGCGTCGGGCGGGTTGGTGCGGTTGGTGAGCACCACGTTGGTGGTGGCCGGCACGCGTTCCGTGTCGTAGCTGTGCAGCGCCGCGGCGCCCACGCCTTCGCGCTTGAGGGCACCAGCCAGCACCCGCGCATCGATGATGGCCTGGCCGGCGCCGTTGGAGCCGCGCGGCACCATGGGGTGCGCTGCGTCGCCCAGCAGCGTCATACGGCCGTGCGTCCAGCGTGGCAGCGGGTCCTGGTCGACCATCGGGTACTCGAGGATGGTGTCCGAGGCGCGGATCAGCGCCGGCACGTCCAGCCAGTCGAAGTGCCAGTCGGCGAACACGGGCAGGAAGTCCTCCAGGCGGCCCGCACGGCTCCAGTCGCGCATCGCGGGCTGGTCCGCGTGGATCTCTGCCACCCAGTTCACCAGCTGGCGGCCCTGGCCGTCGACGTTGTCGCGGATCGGGTAGATGACCATCTTGCCGACCGCGAGCCAGCCTGCGCGCACCATGCTCGCGCCCGACAGGAAGGGCTCCCACACCGCCGTGCCGCGCCACATGTTGACGCCCGAGTAGCGTGGCGCGCCCTCGTCGGGGTAGAGCTGCTTGCGCAGCACCGAATGGATGCCGTCGCAGCCCACCGCCACCGCACCGCGCACCGGCGCGTGGCCATCGGCGAAGTGCACCGTCACGCCGCCGTCGTCCTGCGTGACGCCGGTGCATCGGTGGTTGCACATCACGCTGTCGGGGCCGAGGCGGGCGAGCGTTTCGCGCAGCAGCACCGTCTGCAGGTCGCCGCGGTGGATCGAATACTGCGGCCAGTCGTAGCCCGCATGCTGCCCGGCCGCTTCGCGAAAGACGAGTTGCCCGTGCTCGGTGAAGAAGATCGATTCGCGCGTGCGCACGCCCACGGCATCGAGTGCATCGAGCAGGCCCAGCTCGGCCAGCTCGCGCACGGCATGCGGCAGCAGGTTGATGCCCACGCCCAGGGGCCGCAGCTCGGGCACCGCTTCGTACACGCGGCAGGGGATGCCGGCCTGGTGCAGGCTCAGCGCGAGGGTCAGGCCGCCGATGCCGGCGCCGAGGATGAGCACCGACGGGTTCGCCGGCAAGGCGGAAGAGGAGGAGGGGTTCATGGCGGATGTGGGGTTTGCGGCGCGCCGGCGGGCGCAGCGATGTCTCTGGCCGTATTGGGACCGGAAATGAGCCATATGGGAAATTTAGATGTGATATGGATTTATCATGAACGGTTATGAACATGAGCACCCGGCAGATGCGGGCCTTCCTCGAGGTTGCGCGGGTGGGCAACTTCACCCGGGCCGCCGAGCAGGCCCACATCACGCAGGCGGGCCTGAGCATCCTGATTCGCGAGATGGAGCGCCAGCTCGGCGCGCGCCTGTTCGATCGCACCACGCGCATGGTCAGCCTCACGGCCGCCGGGCGGCGCCTGCTGCCGGTGGTGGAGCGGCTGGTCACCGAACTCGACGAGGTGGCCACGCAACTCGGGGCCGAGGGCGACGCCGCGCGCCAGACGCTGCGGGTGGCGGCCACGCCGCTGGTGTCCTCGCATCTGCTGCCGCAGGTCTTCGCGGCCTTTCGCGCGGCGCACCCGGGCACCACGCTGCGCCTGTTCGATGCCGACCTGCGGGATGTCGAGACGCTGGTGGCCAGCGGCGATGCGGACCTGGGCCTGGGTTTCTTCTTCCGCGCAGGGCCCGGTCTGGAACGGGTGCCGGTCGGGCGCTTCGAGCTGATGCGCGTCTCACCCCTCGGTGAGGGCGCGCGCACCGGCGAGGGTCGCGCCGCGGCCACGGTGCCGTGGTCTTCGCTGCGGGGCGTGCCGCTCATCGGCCTGCCGGCCGGCAACCCGATCCAGAAGGTGATCGACCGTCAGCTCGCCGAACTGGGACTGGCCGGCGCGCAGGCCGGCGCCTTCAATTTCTTCGGCACCCTCATCTCGATGGTTGAAGCGGGCTTCGGCACCGCGGTGATGCCCACCTTCGCGATGGCCGCGTGCCGCCGGCACCGGGTGCACACGGCGGTTCTGGCGAAGCCGCGGGTGAGCATGGAGTTCTACCGCCTCACCAAGCGGGGGGTCCACGAGACCGATGCGATGCGCGCGTTCAGCGCGGCGCTGGCGAAGGCGCTGCCTGCGCTGTCGCGCTAGGGGATGAACATCCCTAGACCGTGAACGCGTAGTCCACCGTGATCGGCGCGTGGTCGCTGAACTTGATGGTCTTGAAGATGTGCTCGCTGCGCGCGAGCTGCGCCAGCGCCGGGGTGGCGAGGTGGTAGTCCAGCCGCCAGCCCACGTTCTTTGCGTAGGCCTGGCCGCGGTTGCTCCACCACGTGTAGCAGGCGTCGGTGGTGTCGGGCTGCAGGTGCCGGTACACGTCGACCAGGCCGGCGCCTTCGGCACCGGCGTCGAGCAGGCGCGTCATCCAGGCGCGCTCCTCGGGCAGGAAGCCGCTGTTCTTCTGGTTGCCTTTCCAGTTCTTGAGGTCGGCCTCCTTGTGGGCGATGTTGATGTCGCCGCACAGGATGAACTCGCGGCCCTGCTTGAGCGCGACGAGGTAGGGCATGAAGCCTGCGAGGAAGCGGAACTTGGCGGCCTGCCGCTCCTCGCCCGAACTGCCGCTGGGGAAGTAGCAGCTGATGATCGACAGCTTGCGCGTGGGCGTGTCGAAGCGCAGCTCCAGGTAGCGGCCTTCGGCATCGAACTCGGCGTCGCCCCAGCCGACGACGACGTCGCTGGGAGCGTGCTTGGTGTAGATCGCCGTGCCGGCGTAGCCCTTCTTCTCGGCGAAGTGGAAGTGGCCCTTGAGCCCGGCCATTTCTTCGAAGCGGCCCTCCACGTCGCTGGCCGAGACGCGGATCTCCTGCATGCAAATACAATCCGGCGCCGTTTCGGCGACCCAGTCGGCCACGCCCTTGGTGGCGGCCGAGCGCAGGCCGTTGAGGTTGAGGCTGGTCAGTTTGAACACGACGAGGAATTCCCGATGGCTGAGGTGAAAACGGATGGGGCGCTGGCGCAGGACTTCGTGCAGTTCGCGCTCGATGCCGGTGTGCTGCGCTTCGGCCAGTTCAAGACCAAGGCCGGGCGCATGAGCCCCTATTTCTTCAACGCGGGGCTGTTCAACGACGGCGCCCGCATCGCGCGGCTGGCGGAATTCTATGCAGCGCGCCTGATCGCATCGGGCCTCGAGTTCGACATGATCTTCGGCCCCGCGTACAAGGGCATCCCGCTGGGCGCCACCGTGGCGGCCGAGTTGGCGCGCCGGGGCCGCAACGTGCCCTTCGCCTACAACCGCAAGGAAGCCAAGGACCATGGCGAGGGCGGCACGCTCGTCGGTGCGTCCCTGCAGGGACGCGTGCTCATCGTCGACGACGTGATGTCGGCCGGGACGGCCGTGCGCGAGTCGATCGCGACCATCCGCGCCGCCGGCGCCACGCCGCACGCGGTCGCCATCGCGCTCGACCGCCAGGAGATGGCGACCGAGAACGGGGTGGACGTGCCGCACAGTGCCGTGCAATATGTCCGCAATCAACTCGGCATGCAGGTGATTGCCATCGCCACGCTGGACGACTTGCTAGAGTATCTGGACCAGCACGCGAGCGACGAACTGCGTGCCCATCGCGAGGGAGTGTTGGCGTACCGCTCGCGCTACGGCGCGGCCTGATGCCGTCCTGACCCGGAGACACCGTGCCGCTCAACGACCGTCCCGTCCTTTCCGTTCATGGCCTCGCGCTGGGAGCCTGTGCCCTGCTGATCCAGGGGGCTGCCTGGGCGCAGCAGAACCAGGGGCCGGCCAACGCCGGCGGCATCTACAGCTGCGTGGACGCCAGCGGTCGCACCATCACCTCCGACCGGCCCATCCCGTCCTGCTTCGACCGGGAACAGGTCGAACTCACGCCCAGCGGCACCGTGCGCCGCCGCATCGAGCCGCGCTACACGGCGCGCGAGCTGGAACAGCGCGAGGCGCGCCAGCGCGAGGCCGACCAGGCAGCCCTGCGTGCGCGCGAGGAGCGGCGCCGCGAGCGCGCGCTGCTCATCCGCTACCCCAACGTCGCGACGCATGAACGCGAGCGTGCCGAAGCAATGACGCAGATCGACGCCGTGATCGGTGCCGCGCGCAAACGCCTGAGCGAACTGGCCGAAGAGCGCCGCAAGATCGACGGCGAGATGGAGTTCTACAAGAAGGACCCGAGCAAGGCGCCGGCGTCGCTGCGCCGCCAGGTCGACGACAACGACCAGAGCGTGGCGGTGCAGAACCGCTTCATCGGCGAACAGGACGCCGAGAAGCGCCGGGTGAACGCCCGCTTCGACGAGGAGCGTGCGCGCCTGGTGCAGCTGTGGTCACCCGAAAACGGCGGCACGGCGCAGCGCCCGGCGCCGTGAGCCGGGCCGGCCTGCGCCGCGCTTTGCTCACTTTTTGATAGCTGCTCGCGCCCGCCCGGCGGGCGTTACAGGCACTTTTTGCTTGAAAGTGCCGAGCAAGCTGGTCAGCCCAGCTTCGCCTTGATCAGCGCATTGACCTGTGCCGGATTGGCCTTGCCGGCGCTGGCCTTCATCACCTGGCCGACCAGCGCGTTGAAGGCCTTGTCCTTGCCGGCGCGGTACTCGGCGATGTTCTTCTCGTTCTTCGCCAGCACCTCGTCGACGATCTTCTCCAATGCGCCGGTGTCGCTCATCTGCTTGAGGCCCTTGGCCTCGATGAGGGCGTCGACGTCCTGGCCTTCGCCGGTCCACAATGCCTCGAAGACCTGGCGCGCGGCGTTGTTGGAGATCGTGCCGTCGGCGATGCGGCCGATGAGCTGCGCCAGCTGTACGGCGCTCACCGGGGCGGCTTCGATGCCGAGTTCCTGCGCGTTGAGGCGCTTGGAGACCTCGCCCTGCAGCCAGTTGCTGGCCAGCTTGGGCGCCGCGCCGGCTGCCACCGCCGCATCGAAGTAGGCGGCGTACGCCGGGCTTTGCGTGAGCTGCGTCGCGTCGTATTCGGACAGGCCATGGTCGCGCACGTAGCGCGCGGCCATGGCGCGCGGCAGCTCGGGCATCTCGCTCTTCACGCGCTCGATCCACTCGGCGGCGATCACCAGCGGCGGCAGGTCGGGGTCGGGGAAGTAGCGATAGTCGGCCGCATCTTCCTTGGTGCGCATGGCGCGCGTCTCGCCTGTGTCGGGGTCGAACAGTACCGTGGCCTGCTGGATCGCATGGCCGTCTTCCAGCTGCTCGATCTGCCAGCGGATCTCGAAGTCGATCGCCTGCTGCATGAAGCGGAAGCTGTTGAGGTTCTTGATCTCGCGCCGCGTGCCCAGCGGCTGACCCGGCTTGCGCACCGACACGTTGGCGTCGCAGCGGAAGGAGCCTTCCTGCATGTTGCCGTCGCAGATGCCGATCCAGGTCACGATCTTGTGCAGTTCCTTCGCGTAGGCCACGGCCTCGGCGGTGGAGCGCATGTCGGGCTCGGTCACGATCTCCAGCAGTGGG
Source organism: Pseudomonadota bacterium (assembly GCA_018241185.1). Classification (GTDB taxonomy): domain Bacteria; phylum Pseudomonadota; class Gammaproteobacteria; order Burkholderiales; family Burkholderiaceae_C; genus Xenophilus. Next base: position 65,916 of record JAFEEH010000215.1, read on the forward strand.
GTACCGGCGCGGTTGAGGTCGATGCCCGACTGGCCGACGAAGTCCTCGTGCAGCGACTTGCCGGCGTCTTCCTCGAGGTGTGCGCGCACCAGGCGCACGGTCTTGAGTTCGTCACCCAGGTAGAAGCTCACCGAACCGCCCTGCACGACCGGGATCTCGAACTGGCTGATCTGGTAGCCCTTGGGCAGGTCGGGGTAGAAGTAGTTCTTGCGGGCGAACACCGAGCGCGGCGCGATGTGCGAGCCCAGCGCCAGCCCGAGCCTGATGGCGCGCTCGACGGCGCCCTTGTTCATCACCGGCAGCGTGCCGGGCAGGGCCAGGTCCACCGCGCAGGCCTGCGTGTTCGGCTCGGCGCCGAAGGCCGTGCTGGCGCGGCTGAAGATCTTGCTCGCGGTGGAGAGCTGGGCGTGGGTCTCGAAGCCGATCACGACTTCGTAGCCTTGGACGAGGGGCGGGGTGGTCATGGTGCTTGGAATGCGGACTTCCGGACGCAGAGGACGCAGAGATCACGCAGAGGACGCAAAAGACCAGCCAACGAAGTTCTTTTCATTGAATCCTTTTGCGTCTTCTGCGAAACCTTGGCGTCCTCTGCGTCCGGAAGTTTGTTTTCAGTAACCCTGCGGCACGCGCGCGTGCCAGTCGGTGGCCTGCTGGAAGCGGTGGGCCGCGTTGAGCAGCTTCGCTTCGGCGAAGTAGTTGCCGATGAGCTGCAGGCCCACGGGCAGGCCCGCATCGAAGCCCGCCGGCACGCTCATGCCGGGCAGGCCGGCCAGCGAGCCGGGCAGGGTGAAGATGTCGGCCAGGTAGTCGGCCACGGGGTCGTCGCCGTGCTCGCCGATCTTCCAGGCGACGGTGGGCGCGGCCGGGCCGGCGATGAGGTCGCAGTCCTTGAAGGCGTTCTGGAAGTCGTCGGCGATCATGCGGCGCACCTTCTGCGCCTGCAGGTAGTAGGCGTCGTAGTAGCCGTGGCTCAGCACGTAGGTGCCGATCATGATGCGGCGCTTGACCTCGTCGCCGAAGCCTTCCTCGCGCGTCTTCGCGTACATGTCGGCCAGGTCCTTGTACTGCGCGGCGCGGTGGCCGAACTTCACGCCGTCGAAGCGGCTGAGGTTCGAGCTGGCCTCGGCGGCGGCGCAGATGTAGTAGACCGGGATCGACAGCTCGGTGCGCGGCAGGCTCACCTCGACGCGCTTGGCGCCCAGCTTCTCGTATTCCTTCAGGGCCGCGTCGACGGCGGCGCGCACGCCGGGCGCGACGCCCTCGCCGAGGAATTCCTTCGGAACGCCGATGCGCAGGCCTTCGAGCGAGCCGTTCAGGTCGCGCGTGAAGTCCTCGGCCGGCCGGTCCAGCGAGGTCGAGTCGCGATCCGGGTCGGGGCCGCACATCGCCGACAGCAGCAGCGCGCAGTCCTCGGCCGAGCGGGCCATCGGGCCGGCCTGGTCCAGGCTGGAGGCGAAGGCCACCATGCCGTAGCGCGAGGCGCGGCCATAGGTGGGCTTGATGCCCGTCACGCCGCAGAAGCTCGCGGGCTGGCGGATCGAGCCGCCGGTGTCGGTGCCGGTGGCGGCGGGCGCGAGGCGGGCGGCGACCGCGGCCGCGCTGCCGCCCGAAGAGCCGCCGGGGATGCGGGCCGGGTCCCAGGGGTTGCGCACCGGTGTGGCCTGCCTGGCACCCACGGCCGGCACGGCGACGTTCTCGTTGGCCGAGCCCATCGCGAACTCGTCGCAGCTGAGCTTGCCCAGGCTCACCATGCCTGCGTCGGCCAGCTTGCGCACGACGGTGGCGTCAAAGGGCGACTGGTAGCCGGCCAGGATCTTCGAGCCGGCGGTGGTCGGGAAGGCGGTGGTGACGAAGATGTCCTTGTGCGCAACGGGCACGCCGGCCAGCGCCGGGGCGTTGCCGGCGGCCAGGGCGGCGTCGGCGGCACGGGCCTGGGCCAGCGTGGCGTCTTCGTCGACGGCGACGAAGGCGGCGATGTCCTGGTGCGCCTTCATGCGGGCCAGGAAGTGCTGCGCCGTCTCGACGGCCGACACCTCGCGCGCGGCCAGTGCCTTCGCCAGGCCTGCGACGCCTTTTTCGTGCAGCGCGCTCATTCGATCACCTTCGGCACGAGGAACAGGCCCGCCTCGACAGCGGGGGCGCTCTTCTGGTTGGCGGCGCGGTTGTCGGGCTCGGTCACGACGTCCTCGCGCAGGCGAAGGGTGATGTCCTCGATGGCCGCGACGGGGTGGGCCAGCGGCTCGACGCCGGCAGTGTCGACGGCGCGCATGCGTTCGACCAGGTCGAAGAAGCCGTTGATCTGGCTGAGCATGCGCTCGCTTTCGTCAGGAGCCAGTTGCAGCCTCGCCAGCGAGGCGATGCGCGCGATGTCGGTGGAAGTCAGTGCCATCGGAAGAAGGCGCCCGGGAGGGCGCGAAACAGGTCGCCGCTCCACGCTCCGGAGGGGCGGGAAAACACGGGATCCAGGGGGGATTCGGGTATTATCCCGCCTTTGCCGCAACGCGCGCGATCGCGCAGGTTCAAGGGCCCGTCTGGCCGCAAAACCTGCCCAAAATCTGCTTACTTCTCCCACCCAATAACAAGGGGCGACGCCCGGTCGAAGCGCCGCCGTGCCCCCAAGGACTCTCGCCATGTTTGGAGCCTTCCGTCGGTACTTCTCCACCGACCTTGCGATCGACCTCGGCACCGCCAACACCCTGATCTTCGCCCGCAACAAGGGCATCGTGCTCGACGAGCCCTCGGTCGTCGCGATCCGGCACGAAGGCGGGCCGCACGGCAAGAAGGTCATCCAGGCGGTCGGCGCCGAGGCCAAGGCCATGCTGGGCAAGGTGCCCGGCAACATCGAGGCCATCCGCCCGATGAAGGACGGCGTGATCGCCGACTTCGTGATCACCGAGCAGATGATCAAGCAGTTCATCAAGATGGTGCACCCGCGCACGCTGCTCACGCCCAGCCCGCGCATCATCATCTGCGTGCCCTGTGGGTCGACCCAGGTCGAGCGCCGCGCCATCAAGGACGCGGCCGAGGCCGCGGGCGCCACCTCGGTCTACCTCATCGAGGAACCCATGGCCGCCGCGATCGGCGCCGGCCTGCCGGTGAGCGAGGCCAGCGGCTCCATGGTGGTCGACATCGGCGGCGGCACCACCGAGGTGGGCGTCATCTCGCTGGGCGGCATGGTCTACAAGGGCTCGGTGCGCGTGGGCGGCGACCGCTTCGACGACGCCATCATCAACTACATCCGCCGCAACTACGGCATGCTGATCGGCGAGCCGACGGCCGAGATCATCAAGAAGAGCATCGGCTCGGCCTTCCCCGGCTCCGAGGTCAAGGAGATGGAGGTCAAGGGCCGCAATCTCTCCGAAGGCGTGCCGCGCAGCTTCACCATCAGCTCCAACGAGGTGCTGGAAGCGCTGACCGATCCGCTCAACAACATCGTCTCGGCCGTCAAGAACGCGCTCGAGCAGACGCCGCCCGAACTGGGCGCCGACATCGCCGAGCGCGGCATGATGCTCACCGGCGGCGGCGCGCTGCTGCGCGACCTGGATCGCCTGCTGGCCGAGGAGACCGGCCTGCCGGTGCTGGTGGCCGAAGACCCGCTGACCTGCGTGGTCCGGGGCTGCGGCATCGCGCTGGAACGCATGGACCGCCTGGGCAGCATCTTCACGAGCGAGTGATTGCACGCTAGTCTCGCAAGCCGGCCACCCAGGCCGGCTTTTTGCCATCTGACCTAGCGCTTCTCCTCGTCCCTCCATGCCGCTCGGCACGCTCGACCGCTCTGCGCCGCCCCTGTTCAACCAGGGGCCCTCGGCGCTGTCGAAGCTGATCTTCTTCAGCGCGCTGGCGCTCTTCCTGATGGTGGCGGACGCCCGCTTCGACGTGGTCAATCCGCTGCGCACCGCCGTGAGCGCGGTGCTCTATCCGATCCAGTGGATCGCGATGAAGCCCGTGCAGGCCGTCGCCGGCGCCAGCCAGTACCTGGAGGACCTGCGCACGGCGCAGTCGAACGAGGCCGAAGCACGCCGTGCACTCGCGCTGCAGGCCGAGCGGGCCAGCCAGGCCGACACCCTGGCGCGCGAGAACGCGCGCCTGCGTGCCCTGCTGGAACTGCGGCAGAACTCGCCCGCGCCGGGCCGCGCCGCCGAGGTGCTGTTCGACACCGCCGACCCGTACACACGCAAGGTCGTGATCGACCAGGGCCTCACGCAGGGCATCGCGCCCGGCTCGCCGGTGATCGACGAACAGGGCGTGCTGGGCCAGGTGACGCTGGTGCAGCCGTTTTCCAGCGAGGTGACGCTGGTCATCGACCGCGACCTGTCGATCCCCGTGCAGAACACCCGCACCGGCGTGCGCAGCGTGGCCTTCGGCGACGCCACCACGCACGGTGGCGGCATGGAGCTGCGCTTCATCGCCGCGAATTCCGACATCCAGGAGGGCGACGTGCTCGCCACCAGCGGGGTCGACGGCGTCTACCCGGCCGGGCTGCCCGTGGCCCGGGTCGACCGCATCGACCGCCGGGCCGATTCGGCCTTCGCGCGCATCCACTGCACGCCGCTGGCGCGGGTGAACGCGGCGCGCTACGTGATGGTGCTGGCGCCCGTGGGCACGCCGGCCGCTGCGCTGGCGCCCTCCGCCGCGCCGGCGCCCTCGTCCAAGAAGGCCGAGGCCAGGAAGAGCGACAACAAGGACAGGAAGTCCGGCCCCGGCCGCCCGGCCCGCCAGGAGGGGGCGCCGCGATGATCATGCGCCCCGGCCAGGAGCAGTTGCTGCTGCCCGTCAGCCCCGTCTTCATGTGGTGCAGCCTGCTGGCCGCGCTGATGGTCAACTTGCTGCCCCTGGGCCGCCTGGCCTGGACGCCCGACCTGCTGGCCCTGGTGATCGTGTTCTGGGGGGTGCACCAGCCGGCGCGCATCGGCATGGGCGCTGCCTTCGTCTTCGGACTGGTGATGGACGTGCACCAGTCGGCGTTGCTGGGCCAGCACGCGCTGAGCTACGCCACACTGAGTTTCTTCGCCGTCACCGTCCACCGGCGGCTGCTGTGGTACCCGGTGGTGTCCCAGGCGCTGCAGCTGGTGCCGCTGTTCGCCGTCTCGCACCTGATCGAACTGGCGATCCGGATGATCGGCGGCGGCGTGTTCCCGGGCTGGACGATGCTGGTGGCGCCGGTCATCGAGGCTGCCCTGTGGCCGCTGGTCACGGTGCTGCTGCTGGCGCCGCAGCGCCGCACCCCGGAGCCGGACGAGAACCGCCCTTTGTGATGTGTGGCCCCTGTGTTCTCGTCCTGCGGTCGGCCGCTCCAATGAATACTATTGATTTCATAGCGCGTTGCGCAGGCGGGACGGGCGCTGCAGGCCGATTTGCCTTGAAACTGCCGCGCGCCTAAGCTGCGCCACGCCTGCGTTCACACCCATGACCGAAATCCGCAACGTCGCCGCCGAACTTGTGCGCTTCAAGCGCCGCGTGCTGGTGATCGCGCTGGTCGTGCTGGGCGCCTTCGCGCTGCTGGGCACGCGCCTGTTCTACCTGCAGGTCACTCGCCACGAGGACCTGGCCGAGCAGGCCGAGAGCAACCGCACGGCCGTGGTGCCGGTGGTGCCCAACCGCGGCCTCATCCTCGACCGCAACGGCATCACGCTGGCCTCCAACTACTCGGCCTACACGCTGGAGATCACGCCCTCCAAGGCCGGCGACGTCGAGGACACCATCGACCAGCTGTCGCAGCTGGTCGACATCCAGCCGCGCGACCGGCGCCGCTTCAAGCGCCTGCGCGAGGATTCGCGCAGCTTCGACTCGGTGCCCATCCGCACCCGGCTGACCGATGAGGAGGTGGCCCGCTTCGCTGCCCAGCGCTACCGTTTCCCCGGGGTGGAGATCAAGGCACGGCTGTTCCGCAACTACCCCTTCGGCGAACTGGGCAGCCACGTGCTGGGCTACATCGGCCGCATCAACCAGCGCGAGAAGGCCGCGATGGAGGACTGGGACGAGGAGGACCAGGCCAACTACAAGGGCACCGACTACATCGGCAAGCTGGGCGTCGAGCAGAGCTACGAGAAGGTGCTGCACGGCCAGACCGGCGTCGAGCAGATGGAGACGTCCGCCGGCGGGCGCGCGGTGCGCAAGCTGGGCAGCCACCCGGCCACGCCCGGCAACACCGTGATGCTGACCCTCGACATCAAGCTGCAGAAGCTGATCGAGGACATGTTCGGCGAGCGCCGCGGCGCCATGGTGGCCATCGACCCCAAGACCGGCGAGGTGCTGGCTTTCGTCTCCAAGCCCACCTTCGACCCGAACCTCTTCGTCGAGGGCATCGATTCCGAAAGCTGGGCCGCACTCAACGAGTCGATCGACAAGCCCCTGCTCAACCGCGCGCTGCGCGGCACCTACCCGCCCGGCTCGACCTACAAGCCCTTCATGGCCATGGCCGCGCTGCAGCTGGGCAAGCGCTCGCCCAGCATGATCGTGAACGACCCGGGTTACTACACCTATGGCGGCCATACCTTCCGCAGCCACGAAGGCGGGCTGGGCGCGCTGGACATGCACCGCGCCATCCAGTTCTCGAGCAACACCTACTTCTATTCGCTGGCCGTCGACATGGGCGTGGACGCCATCCACGACTTCATGAAGCCCATCGGTTTCGGCCAGCTCACCGGCATCGACCTCGGCGGCGAGGTGCGCGGCACGCTGCCGAGCACCGAGTGGAAGCGCAACACCTACAAGCGCGCCGAGATGAAGCGCTGGTACTCCGGCGAGACGGTGTCGCTGGGCATCGGCCAGGGCTACAACAACTTCACCATGCTGCAGCTGGCGGTGGCCGAGGCCACGCTCGCCAACGGCGGCCTCAAGCACCGGCCGCACCTGGTGCGCGCCATCAAGGACACGGTGAGCGGCAAGGTCGAACTGGTGCCCCAGCCGCCGGCCGACGACCTGGGCTGGCTGCCGAAGAACGTCGACATCGTGCGCAGCGCGCTGGTGGCGGTGAACAAGGGCGGCACGGGCACGCGCGTGTTCGCCGGTGCCGGCTATTCCTCGGCCGGCAAGACCGGGACGGCGCAGGCGGTGTCGCTCGGCCAGGGCGTGAAGTACAACGCCAAGGCGCTGGAGGAACACCAGCGCGACCACTCGCTGTTCGCCGCCTTTGCGCCGGCCGAAGACCCGAAGATCGCCATCGCCGTGATCGTGGAGAACGCAGGCTTCGGCGCCGCGGCCGCCGCCCCGATGGTGCGCCGTGCCTTCGACTACTGGCTCATGGACCAGTACCCCAACGAGCAGGACATGGCTGCGGTGCGCCAGGGCAAGGCGTCGGCACCCATCGGCAAGCCGCTGGTGGCCAGCGAGATGCCGTGGCCGCCGACGGGGCTGTCGCCCAGCACGGCGCCCTGAACCACGCGCTGAACGGCGCGGGCCTGCCGCCGGTCCCCGGGCCGGCTCACCACTGGTAGCCCGCCTGCACGCGGGCGCCCACCTGCGTGCCGCTGCCGGTGGCCATCGACAGGCCACCGCCAACCTGCCAGTTCGCGTCGAGCTGGTACGCGAAGCCCAGGCCCAGCGCACTCTGCCCTGCATAGTTGGCCACCGCCGCGCCGACCCAGCGCCGCCCGGCCTGCAGGCCGGGCACCGAAGGCATCGCCATCGCCTGGGCCACGCCGCGCGCGGCCATGTCTCGCACACCTTGCAGGTCGGCGCCGAACTGCGTGCTCAGGCGCGCCGCGAGTTGAGCGCCGGCCGTGTCGAGCTGTGCGCGGTTGACCGCATCCGTGGGCGCCGTGCCGGGCGCCACATTGGTGATCTGCCGCGGTGCGCCGGCGCTGCCCACGCTCACGCTCGCCGGGCGGTCCGCGATGGACCCCTGCCCGAGCGCCACCGAGTTGGGCGCCAGGGCCTGCGCATTGGCGCCCAGGGCCACGGCGTTGCTGCCGCTCGCGAGTGAGCCGGCGCCGATGGCGACGGTGGGATCGCCCAGTGCGCGGGCACCGTCGCCGATGGCCAGGGAGCCGGCGTGCAAGGCCTGCGCCTGCCGTCCGAAGGCCTGCGCCCCATCGCCCTGTGCGGAAGCGCCGATGCCCACGGCGATCGCCCCTTCGCCGCTGGCCGCCGCCGCCGCCCGGCCCGCGACCGAGCAGCGCAGGGCGCCGCCGTCGACGGTGCAGACGCCCAACTGGCCGTTGACGATGGCCTGCAACTGCACCGACTGCGCCTGGATCTGCGAGCCCTGCGTGTTCAATTGCTGGGTCATGTCGATCACCTGGGCGCCTTGCGTCGTCGCCAGGCTCAGCGCCTGCTCGGCGGTGCTGCGCACGCCGTACAGCTGCGCGCCGTTGACGGCATCGGTCGAGGTGGCGCTCAGTTCGCCTGCCGTGACACCGCCGATGCGCCCCGCGTTCACGATGCCGGCGCCGCGGTTGTCGATGCCGCCTTGCGTGACCAACTGCCCGCCGATGACCGCGGCGCCGGCGACGCCCAGGCTCCCGGCGCTCACTTGCCCGCTGGCCTCAATGTCGGCCACGTGGGTGAGCGTGCGGGGGCTGCCGCTGCTGCCCAGGGACACGACGTTGCTGCGGCCGTCGTCGCTGCTGCCGGCGCCGAGTGCCACGGAGCCGGCGCCGGTGGTTGAGCTTCCCGCGCCGAACGCCATCGACTGCGAGGCCCCCGCGAACGCGCTCCAGCCGATGGCGATCGATTGCTGTGCGTACGCCTGACTCGAGCGGCCCAGTGCCACCCCGTTGTCGCCGAATGCAGAGGCGGCGTAGCCGACGGCCAGGCTGCCCGTGGCCGCTGCGCGCGCCGCCGAGCCCAGCGCCGTGCTGTCGAAGGCCCGCGCATCGCTGTCGGCGCCGAGGGCCGTGCTGCGCTCGGCGCGCGCCTGGCTGCGCGTACCCAGGGCCGTGGCGAACTGCCCCGCGGCGCTGGCGTCGGCACCGCTCGCCACCGCACGTTCGCCCTCGGCCACGCTGCGGTAGCCGATCGCGACGGAGGACTCGCCGCTCGCGTTGGCGACGTTGCCGGCCGCCAGCGACGATCCGCCGCTGGCCTGTGTGTTGGAGCCCACGGCGGTGGCCGAGTTGGCGCTCGCCCGGCTGTTCACGCCGAGTGCGCTGGCCCCGTTGCCGGATGCCTGTGCACGGACGCCATAGGCCGAAGCGCTGCCGCCGCTGGCGGTCGTGCTGCGGCCGATCGCCGTGTTCCCGGTGGTGAGGTCGATGCCGGCCATCGATTCGGCACCGCCGGCGATGTTGCTGGTGCAGTCGGCCTGGACCACGTTGGCCGCGGTACTGAAGCCCGAATAGGCGTTCTCGTCGCGGCTCCCATAGAGCGTGCCGCCGGGGCACACATTGGGGTTGATGACCTGCGCGTGCAGCCGGTCCGCGGCACTGGCCAGCGTGCAGCACAACAGGGCGGCCGCAAGTGGGTGGCCGCTCAGGGGTCTCATGGGTTTCATCGGGGCGCTCCTCGCTCGTCGCGGCATGCCGCCGCCCGCCGAATGCTGGGCCCGCGCGGGCCTGCGCCGATACCGCGCTTTGTGGTAGCCTCGCGCGCCTTTTCGCGTGCCATGCCTGCCGTTCGCACACCATCGCCCGCTCCGCACGGCCCGCGCATTGCCGACGGCGGGCCCGTGGCGCTCCTGCGCCTGGCGCGCACCACCGGCAGCGAGCATTTCCAGCAGGCCCTGCTGCACCGGCTGCTCGAGTTGTTCGGTGCCGACCATGGCGCCATCAACACCTGGCATCCGCGCTGCTTCGTGTCCTCGGTCGGCATCGGCTACGACCTCGCCGCCATGAGCGCGGAGTGGAACCGCATCGGCGGCGGCGCGATGGACTTCATCACCTTCGCCATGCGCGCGCAGCCGGAGCAGGCCGACTTCGCCAACGCCGACGATCCGCGCTGGCAGCACGCGCCGCCGGCCTGGCGTGCTTTCCTCACGCGGCATGGCATCGTCCACCAGATGGGCGTCGCCATTCCCTTCGAGGGCAGCGAGACCTTCGCGCACCTGTACCTCAACCGCGGCCCGGCCTCGCCACCGCTCACGCCGCACGATGCGCGCGCGCTCACCGCACTGACCTCGCACATCCGCGAGGCACTGCTCGTCAACCGGCTCTATGCGCATGCGCGGCAGGGCCTGGACGAGCAATCGCGGCCCATGGCACTGGTCGACCCACAGGGCTGGATCCTCTTCGCCAACCGGGCCTTCTGCACGGCCTGGCCCGAGCTCGCGGACCTGGCCCACGCACAAGCGCCTCAGTTGCCGGCGGACTGGCTGTCACTGAGCACTGCAAAGCACCGTCGCCTGGCCGCGGCCGGCTGGACGCTCGAGGTTGCTGCCGACGGCCCGAACCTGCGCGTCGCCCTGCAGCGCAGGCGGGTGCGCGGCGCCGCGGCCCTGCTCACGCCGCGCCAGGCCGAGGTGGCGCGTGCCTACAGCGACGGCTACAGCAGCAAGGACATCGGCCTGCGCCTGGGCCTGTCGCCGGCGACGGTGCGCGTGCACCTTCGCAATGTCTATGCGCGTGCCGGCGTCGGCAGCCGTTCCGCGCTGCGCGCCTGGTTGGCGCAGGACGGCTGACGCGGTGCGCCCGGCGCCTTCAGAGGCCGAGCACCTGCTTGGCGATGATGTTGCGCTGGATCTCGTTGCTGCCGCCGTAGATCGACATCGCCCGCCGCCAGAAGTAATTGGCGGGTGCGCCGCGCACGCTGGCGTCGATGCCGTCCATGTCGCCCTCGCCGTGCGCCAGTGCCACGTCCAGGCGCTGGCCCGCGGGCCCGGCGGCCTCGTACAGCAGCTCGGTCAGTCGCTGCCCGATCTCGGTGCCGCGGATCTTCAGCGACGACGCCAGCCCCGCGCCCGGGGAACTGCCGCTGCCCATGCTCGACAGTGCGCGCAGCGTGTTCATCTCCAACGCCTTGAGCTGCGCTTCCACGCGCGCCACCTTCGCGCGGAACAGCGGCTGCTCGATCAGCGGCCGGCCCCGGTGCTGCACCGTGCGCGCCATGCGATGCAGCCGGCGCAGCGCGAAGGTCGAGAAGCCGATGTTCGAGTTCTCGACCCGCTCGTGCTCGAGCAGGAACTTCGCGTAGTGCCAACCGCGGCCTTCCTCGCCCACGAGGTTGGCCTTGGGCACCTTCACGTCGGTGAAGAACACCGCGTTGAACGAATGCGTGCCCTCCAGCATCGGGATCGGCTGGACCTCGATGCCGGGCGTCTTCATGTCGATCAACAGGAAGGAGATGCCTTCCTGCTTGCGGCCCTCGCGGCTGGTGCGCACGAGGCAGAACATCCAGTCGGCATGGTGGGCGTAGGACGTCCAGATCTTCTGGCCGTTGACGAGGTAGTGGTCGCCGTGGTCATCGGCGCGGGTGGCGAGCGAGGCGAGGTCCGAGCCCGACTGCGGTTCCGAATAGCCCTGGCACCACCACACCGTCGAATCACGGATGCCGGGCAAGTGCTGTGCCTGTTGGGCCTCGGAGCCGAAGTTGTAGATCACCGGGCCCACCATGCGCGGCCCGAAGGGCTGGATGGTCGGGCAGTTCATCTCGCCGCTGATGGTCTCGAAGAGGTAGCGCTGCGTGGCCGTCCAGCCCGGGCCGCCCTGCGACACGGGCCAGGTGTAGGCATGCCAGCCGCGGCGGCCCAGGATCTGCTGCCAGCGCATGGAGTCTTCGCGTTGCATGTGCAGGTCGTGCTCGACGCGCCGCGAGATGTCGGCCGGGAGGTTGTCCCGGATGAAGGCGCGCACCTCGTCGGCAAAGGCTTGTTCCTCGGGGGTAAAGGCAAGTTCCATGGCTGTCCTCGTGAGGCCGCTCAGGCCGGTGAGAAGATGAAATGCACGCCGCCGACCGTCACGCGGTCGCCGGCTTCGGGCAGGCCCCGCGCACGCGCGGCAGCGCGGATGGCCGCCGCATCGCGCACCTGCAGCACCACCGCTGCCAGGCCTTCGCCGCGGCCGTCGGTGTCTGGCACGAACTGCAACCGGGCGTTGTCGAGCGGCACCTGTGTGCCGCCTTCGACCGGTCGCTGCAGGATGCCGGCCCAGCGCTGCGCCAGCCTTGCCGGCTCGCCGGCCTGCAGCGCGGCGCCGGCCAGGCCGGTGACGCGCTCGGTCGAGACATGCCGCTGCCAGTGCGGGCCGGCCGGCCAGTAAGGGCCGTCGAGGCTGGCGCCGTTCTTCGTGCAGTTGATCTCCAGCAGGGCGCCGCCGGTGTCCCGTGGATGCAGTTGCAGCCCTTCGTAGTCGCCCAGCGCCAGCGGCGCGGCCACGCGCACGCCCACCTGCGCCACATGGCTGCGCCAGCGCGGCAGCGACTCGCTGTCCAGGATCACCATGTAGCCGCCGTCACCACCGCGGCGTTCCAGGTAGCGGCCGGCGGTGGTGCCGTCCTGCACCGGGGCCACCACTTCGATGAACTGGCGACCGAAGGGCATCAGCGCGTTGTGCAGGCCGAACTGGCCGACCTCCGGGTCGTGGTGGCAGACCTGCACGCCGAACACGGCACACAGGTCGTCCACGACCGGGTCGAGTTCGCGCGCGACGAGGCAAATCTGCCGCAGCCGCAGAAAATGGGGTGCGCCTGCGGACGTGGTGTCCGGCCGGCCGGGCTGAGCCTGGGTCATGGGTTTGTCTCCTGAAAATATGATATAACAAATTAAACAAAGCGCGTCGCTCTTGATGAGCCGAGGACGACAAGCGGCGCGCACCACCAGGAGACACCGTTCCCATGACCTCCCTCGACGGCCTGCACGTCCTCGACCTCTCGCGCTTCATCGCCGGGCCCTACTGCGCCATGATGCTCGGCGACATGGGCGCCGAGGTGGTGAAGATCGAGCCGCCCGGTGAAGGCGAGTACGCGCGCCGCGCGCTGCCCGCGGTGCAGGGGCAGAGCCTCTATACCTTCATCGTCAACCGCAACAAGAAGAGCCTGGCCATCGACCTGCGGCACCCCGAGGGCCTGGCCACGCTGAAGGCACTGATCGCGAAGGCGGACGTGCTGGTGGAGAACTTCCGCCCCGGTACGATGGAGCAGATGGGGCTGGGCTGGGACGCAGTGCACGCGCTCAACCCGCGGCTGGTCATGGCGCGCATCTCCGGCTTCGGGCAGGATGGCCCGCTGGCGCAGAAGCAGTGCTTCGACGGCGTGGCCCAGGCCATGAGCGGCCTGATGGACATGACCGGCCAGCCCGACGGGCCGCCGACCATGATCGGTTCGTTCATGTGCGACTACACCACCGGCATGTACGCGGCGCTGGGCATCCTGGCGGCGCTGAACGCGCGCCACACCACCGGCGTCGGCCAGCTGGTGGACGTGTCGCTGCTCGAAAGCGCGCTGTCGATGCTGATGACGGCGATCCCACAGCAGAAACTTTTCGGGCAAACCATGACCCGCGTGGGCAGCCGCGACCGCTACGTCGCACCGTCCAACACCTTCCAGGCCGGCGACGGCCGCTACGTGCTGATGGTGGGCGGCGACGACAACATGTTCCCGCGCGTGCTGCGCGCGATGAAGCGGCCCGCCCTCATCGAGGACCCGCGCTTCGCCACCATGGCGAGCCGTCTCGAGCATCGCGACGCCGTCGAAGGCCTCGTGGCCGACTGGATGCTGGCGCACGACGCCGACCAGATCGTCGCCTGGCTCGAGGCCGAGGGCGTGCCCTGCGCCAAGATCGCGCGCGTCGACGAAGTGGTCGACAACCCGCAGCTCGCGCACCGCGGCGCCATCCGCGACGTGCCCTTCGGCGACAGCGCCGTACCGATGCAGGGCGTGACGATCCACCTGTCGGACACGCCGCTCACCATCCGCCGCCCGCTGCCGCGGGTGGGCGAACACAACGCCGAGGTGCTGGCCGACTGGCTGGGCCATGGCTCCGACCGTGTGGCCGCCCTGCAGGCCGCCGGCGCGCTCTGACGACACCGCACCAGGAGACACCCAGCCCATGACGACCGAACTCATCGAAGCACGCGACGGCGGCGTGCTCACCCTCACGCTCAACCGGCCGGAGCGCCTGAACGCGCTCACGCCCGGCATGACCGACGCCCTGCTCGCCGCGCTGCGCCGCGCCGCCATCGACCCGGCCGTGCGCGCCGTGGTGCTGACCGGCGCGGGCCGCGGCTTCTGCGCCGGTGGCGACGTGAAGGCGATGGCCGACAGCGACGGCCCGCCCGCCACGCTGGAGGCGCGCACGCACCAGCTGCGCGAGCACATGGAGTGTTCGCGCCTGCTGCGCGAGATGCCCAAGCCCACGCTGGCCGTGGTGCGCGGCGCCTGCGCAGGCGCCGGCCTGTCGCTGGCGCTGGCCTGCGACCTGCTCATCGCGTCGGACACGCTCAAGCTCACCTCGGCCTTCGCCAAGGTCGGCCTGTCGGGCGACTTCGGCAGCACCTGGTTCCTCACGCAGTTGCTGGGTCCGCGGGCGCGCGCCTTCGCGCTGCTCTCGCCCGTCCTGAAGGCCGACGAGGCGCTGCAGCTGGGCCTGGCCACGCGGGTGGTGCCCGACGCGGAACTCGACGACGCCGGCCGCCAGCTCGCGCGCGAGCTCGCCGAAGGGCCGACGATCGCGCTGGGCCACATCAAGTCCAACCTCAACGCGGCCGAGCAGGGCGCCACGCTCTCGCAGGCGCTGGACCACGAAGCCATCCGCCACATCCGCTGCGCGATGACCGAGGACCACCTCGAAGCGGCGCGCGCCTTCGTCGAGAAGCGTGCACCCGTGTTCGCCAACCGCTGATTCGACAACGCATACACACGAGAGAGACACCATGGACAGCCTGTCACTGAAGAACAAGACCGCCATCGTCACCGGCTCCTCGCGCGGCATCGGCCGCGCGATCGCGGTGGCCTACGCACGCGCCGGCGCGCGCGTGGTCATCACCAGCCGCAAGGCCGACGCCTGCGCCGCCGTCGTCGACCAGCTGCGATCCGAAGGGCTGGAGGCCACCGCCATCGCCTGCAACATCTCACGCAAGGACGAGGTGCTGGGGCTGGTCGACCAGACCGAGAAGGTCTACGGCACGGTCGACGTGCTGGTGTGCAATGCGGCCGTGAACCCGTACTACGGCCCGATGTCGGGCATCACCGACGAGGCCTTCTCCAAGGTGATGGACGTCAACATCCGTTCCAACCTCTGGCTGGTCAACCGCACGGCGCCGGGCATGGCGGCCAAGGGCGGCGGGTCGGTGGTCATCATCAGCTCGATCGCCGGTCTCACGGGCTCCCGCGTGCTCGGTGCCTACGGCATTTCCAAGGCGGCCGACATGTCGCTCGCGCGCAGCCTCGCGCTGGAATGGGGCAAGCAGGGCATCCGCACCAACTGCATCGCGCCCGGCCTCATCAAGACCGACTTCGCCAAGGCGCTGTGGGACAACCCCGAGACGCTGGCGAACGCGCTGAAGTCCAGCCCGCTGAACATGATCGGCGAGCCCGAGGACATCGCCGGTGCGGCACTGCTCCTGGGCTCCGATGCCGGGCGCTTCATCACCGGCACCACGATCGTGATCGACGGCGGCGCCACCATCGGCGGTGGCGACGAGGGCTGAGCCATGGCGTACAGCAACATCACCGTGGCCACGCAGGACGGCGTGTGCACCATCACCCTCAACCGCCCGGAACGGCTCAACGCCTGGAACCAGGGCATGGAAGACGAGTACCGCGAGGCGGTGCTCGGCGCCGAGGCCGATGCGGCCGTGCGCGCCATCGTCGTCACCGGCGCCGGCCGGGGCTTCTGCGCCGGCGCCGACATGGACATCCTCGAGGCCGGCGCATCGGGCAGCGGCGATGCCGACGCCGCGCGCTCGGCCCCGGCGGCCGATGCGCTCGAAGGCCTCGATCGCAACTACGCCTGGCGATTCAGCTACCTGCTGAAGGTGCGCAAGCCCATCTTCGCGGCCATCAACGGCCCTATCGCCGGCATCGGCCTGTGCATGGCGCTCTTCTGCGACTTCCGCTACATGGCCGAGGGCCAGAAGCTGACCACCGCCTTCGCCAAGCGCGGCCTGATCGCCGAGCACGGCGCCTCATGGATGCTGCCGCGGCTGGTGGGTGTGACGAACGCGCTCGACCTGCTCATGTCGGCCCGCACGCTGATCACGTCCGAGGCCGCGCAGCTCGGCCTCGTGAGGGCACTGCCGGGCGACGGCTTCCTGGCGGCGGTGCAGGGGATCGCGCGCGAACT
This sequence comes from Pseudomonadota bacterium, assembly GCA_018241185.1. Classification (GTDB taxonomy): domain Bacteria; phylum Pseudomonadota; class Gammaproteobacteria; order Burkholderiales; family Burkholderiaceae_C; genus Xenophilus. Next base: position 82,069 of record JAFEEH010000215.1, read on the forward strand.
GGTGCACAGCGCCTCGCCGCGCTCCATCGGCGTGATCAAGCGGCAGGTGTACGACAGCCTCTTCCAGGACCTGGACGAGGCCTGGCGCCGCGCCGACGAGGCGATGGTGGCGTCCTTCGACAGCGAGGACTTCAAGGAAGGCGTGGCGCATTTCCTGGAAAAGCGCGCGCCGAACTTCACGGGCCGCTGACCCGGTGCCAAGCCGGCATACGATATAACCTATTGCAGATTGAGGGCTATCCGGCCCATCCCGACCATGGACGACACCCCGCTCACCCGTGACAGCCTCAACGGCCAGGCCTATGCGCGGCTGTGCCGAGACCTCAAGGCGGGCCGATTCGCGCCAGGCGAGAAGTTGAAGCTGCGCGACCTGGCGGCCGAGATGGGCATCAGCCCGACGCCGGTGCGCGAGGCGCTGGCGCGGCTGATCTCCGAGCAGGCGCTGGAACAGGTGGGCCACCATTCGGTGCGCGTGCCGGTGATGGACGAGGAGCGCTTCGCGGAAGTGCGAGGGCTGCGGCTGATGCTCGAGGGCCGGGCGGCGCAGCGCGCGGCAGGGCATGCGACACCCGCGGACGTGCGGCGCCTCGAAGCCCTGCACGACGAGATGGCCGCGCAGCGCGAAGCGGGCGACAGCGCGGCAGAATTGCTGGCGGCCGAACGCTTCCACATGGAGGTCTACGCCCTGGCCCGCATGCCGGTGCTGCAGCGCATGGTCGAGGGCCTGTGGCTGCAATGCGGTCCGCTGATGCGTGCCCTGCAGACCCACGCGCTGGCCCAGCCGCGCAGGCAGCACCCGCACCACCTCGTGCTGCGTGGTCTGCGCAAGGGCGACGGCGACGTCGCGCGCAAGGGCATCGAGGACGAGATCGAGCGCACCGCCGCGCCGATCCTGGCCTACCTGCGCGAGCGCGCCGGCCAGCCCGCGCTGGCGGCCCGGTACAGCGCGCGCGCCGCGGTCTGACGGGTTCCGTCGCCGCCGGCGGCGACGCCGCGCATGCAGCCGCCACATGGGCGGGCATGCCGAATATTCATTGCCGGCGCCTTGCCCTCGGGCAGGCCCTGGCCGATCATCCGGACACAAGCGGGACAGGAGACGGGGCGCGCAGACGCCTTTCCCAGACCCGCATGGCCGACAGGCCCGACGATCCGGAGACAAGCCAGGATGATCGACTACCGCCACGGCCGCCGGCCGCTGCACGAGTATTTGCGGCTGCATGCCCGCGCGACACCGCACAAGCCGGCCATCGTCTGGTACGGCCGGCGCATCAGCTATGCCGAGCTCGACGACCAGAGCGACCGCTTTGCCCAGAGCCTGCGCGATCGCGGGCTGTCGCAGGGGGACGTGGTGGCGCTGTTCATGCACAACTGTCCCGAGTACCTGATCGCGCATCTGGGCGCGCAGAAGCTGGGTGCGATCGTCAGCCCGTGCAACCCCCATGCGCGCCTGTATGAACTGGCCCACCAGCTCACCGAACTGGATGCGTCGGCGGTCGTCGCGGGCGAGGAGGGACTGACGCTCGCCCACGAGGCGATCGGCGGCCGCGCCGGCTGCCATCTCTACGCCGTGCGTTACGGCGACAGGCTGCCCGCGGTGCTGGCCATCGACGTGCCGCCGTGCATCGCCCTGCCCGACGACGCGCACCCGGCCTGGCCCGCCGGCACGATCGATTTCGCCCAGGCCCTGTCTGACGCGGGCCCCTTCGAAGCGGTCCCGGACCTGGCGCTCGACGACGTCGCCCTGATGGCGTACACCTCCGGCACCACGGGGCTGCCCAAGGCGGCGATGCTCAGCTACGAATGCGCGCTGTACAAGACGGCCGCCACGGTCCAGCGCATGGACATCCGCGCCGAAGACGTGCTGCTGGCCGATGTCCCGCTGCACCACATCTCGGGGCTCATCACCGGGCTCAACGCACCGATCTACTGCGGCGCGACGGTGGTGATGCTGGGGCGCTTCGACGCCACCGCGGTCCTGCAGGCCGTCGAGGCCTGCCGCGTCAGCTGGTGGTACACGATGGCCCCGTCGCTGGGCTCGGTGATGGCCTGCGAGGACGCCTCCACCTACGACCTGTCGTCGCTGCGCGTGACGGCCGCCACCAGCTTCGGCACCGTGCTCACGCGCGAGCTGGCCGACCAGTGGCGCCGCTTCACCGGCGGCTGCAACGTGTTCGAGACGGGCTACGGCCTGAGCGAGACGCACAGCTCCGACGCACTGATGCCGGCCGACGCCGTGAAGTGGGGCACCAACGGCACGCCCATTCCCGGGACCGAACTGCGCATCGTCGATCCCGAGACCGGCGCGGAACTGCCCGTCGGCACGCCCGGGGAAATCCAGGTGCGTAGCCCCGTGCCCTTCAAGGGTTACTGGATGCGGCCCGAGGCCACGCGTGCCCTGCAGGTGGACGGCGGCTGGGTGCGCACGGGCGACATCGGTGCGCTCGACGAGGAGGGGTACCTGCGCTTCATCGGCAGGCACAAGGAAATGATCAAGGTGTGGAGCTACAGCGTGTTCCCGGAAGAGGTCGAGGCCATCCTGGCCACCCATCCCGACGTGCGTCAGGCCGCGGTCGTCGGCCTGCCCGACCCCGACCGTGGCGAGGCACTGCAGGCCTATGTGGTGCTCAAGGACGCGGCGGCGCGCGACATCCGGGTCGACGGCTTCGGCCGCCGGCGCGACCGCACCGACCAGCGCCTCATCGAGTGGTGCCTGCAGCACATGTCGCACTACAAGGTGCCGCGCTCCATCGTGTTCCGCGACGGCCTGCCGGCGGCCGGCAACGGCAAGCTGTTGCGCCGCATGCTGCGCGAGCCGGGCATCCTGCCCTTCGGCCCGCGCGCCGCCTGAGGCGCCCGCCCGCCGCAATCGCTATCGATTCGATAGCTGTTCGCGCAAGCGTGGCGGGCGCTGCGGGCCGATTTGGCTCGATGACTTGCCTCAGGCCGCCTTGGGCCGGTACATGCCCAGTTCCTGCTTGGCGACGGCGTTGCGGTGCACCTCGTCCGGGCCGTCGGCCACGCGCAGGTGGCGCGCATAGGCCCAGAAGTTCACCAGGTGCGTGTCCTGGCTCAGGCCCATCGCGCCGAAGGCCTGCATCGCGTCGTCGATCACCTGGATGCAGTTGTTGGGCGCGATGACCTTGATCATCGCGATCTCCTTGGCCGCCACCTTGTTGCCCACCGTGTCCATGCGCCAGGCGGCGTGCAGCACCATCCAGCGCGTCTGGTCGATCAGCATGCGTGCTTTCGCGATGCGCTCGCGCCACACGCCCTGCTCCGACAGCGGCTTGCCGAAGGCCACGCGCGAGACCACGCGCTCGCACATCATCTCCAGCGCCGACTCGGCCATGCCGATCATGCGCATGCAATGGTGGATGCGGCCCGGGCCCAGGCGGCCCTGGGCGATCTCGAAGCCGCGGCCCTCGCCCAGCAGGATGTTGGCGGCGGGCACGCGCACGTCCTCGAAGACCACCTCCGGGTGGCCGAAGGGCGCGTCGAAGTGGTTCACCAGCGCCATGTCGCGCTTGACGGTGATGCCGGGCGTGTCGGCCGGCACGATGATCATCGACTGCTGGCGGTGCCGGTCGGCGTTGTCCGGGTCGGTCTTGCCCATCAGGATGAACAGCTTGCAGCGCTCGTTCATCGCGCCGGTGATGTACCACTTGCGGCCGTTGATGACGTACTCGTCGCCGCGTCGCTCGATGCGTGTGGCGATGTTGGTGGCGTCGGAAGACGCGACGGCCGGCTCGGTCATCGCGAAGGCCGAGCGGATCTCGCCGTCGAGCAGCGGCTGCAGCCAGCGCGCCTTCTGCTCGGCGTTGCCGTAGCGCGCGATGACCTCGGTGTTGCCGGTGTCGGGCGCGCTGCAGTTGAAGGCCTCGGCGCTCCAGTAGCGCCGGCCCATGATCTCGCACAGCGGCGCGTATTCGAGGTTCGTCAGGCCCGGCCCGTGTTCGGCCTCGGGCAGGAACAGGTTCCACAGACCGGCGGCGCGGGCCTTGGGCTTGAGCTCCTCCATCAGCGGCAGACCGGTGTAGCGGCCGCCGTTGTTCACGGCGTTGAGGTAGGACTGGTGGGCCTCCTCGGCCTGCCGCTTCTCGTTGGGGTAGATGTGTTCTTCCATGAAGGCGAGCAGGCGCTCGCGCAGGTCCTGGACGCGGGGGCTGTGGTTGAAGTCCATACGGTGTTCTTTCGTGTGTGCGGCAATGAGAAAGGGGATCAGGACCAGGAGAAAAGGCCCAGCGTGACGGCGACCAGGGCCGGCTTGTCCTGCCCTTCGATCTCGACGGTGTTCTCGCAGCGCAGCAGCACCCAGCCGTCGTCGCGCGGCTCGGCCGCCAGCAGCTTGATGTGGTTGCGCACGCGCGAGCCGGCCTTCACCGGCGACATGAAGCGCAGCTTGTCCATGCCGTAGTTGACCGACTTGGTGGGCTTGAGGCCCGCGAGCAGTTCGTACGAGGTGATGGGCAGCAGCGACAGGGTGAGGAAACCGTGCGCGATGGGTGCCTTGAAGGGGCTTTCGCGCGTGGCGCGCTCCACGTCGATGTGGATCCACTGGCGGTCTTCGGTGCACTCGGCGAAGGCGTCGATGCGCGATTGCGGCACCTCCACCCAGGACGAGGTGCCGATCGACTGGCCGACGTGCTGCTGCAGGTTGTCTCGGGTCAGGACGGGCATGGCAAGGCCGGCGCGCAGCCGGGCAAAGTTCGGATGCACCCGATGGTGCCTGCATCGGCCCGGCGCCGGAACGTGGCGCCATGCAGTCTTTTCATCGGACGCATTCGGGGCACTGATGCGTTGCGCGCGCGTGCTGGCGGAACATCGGCGCTCCACTCTGAAAGGACGCCCGTGAGCGGCAGCTACGACGTGCAGGACGGCATTGCCGTCGCGACCATGGACACGCCCCCGGTCAACAGCCTGGGCATTGGCAACCGGCGTTTCATCGCCGACGCGATCCGCCGCGCCGAGGCCGACCCGGCCGTGCGGGCCATCGTGCTCACCGGGCGGGGGCGCGCCTTCTGCGGCGGCGCCGACATCCGTGAATTCAACAAGCCCGAGGCAACGATCGCGCCGGACCTGATCGACGTCATCAACGTCATCGAGCGCTGCGAGAAGCCGGTCGTCGCCGCCATCCACAGCATCGTGATGGGCGGCGGCCTCGAGCTGGCGATGGGCTGCCACTACCGGGTGGTGCTGCGCGGCACCATGGTGTCGCTGCCCGAGGTGCGGATCGGCATCCTGCCCGGTGCCAGCGGCACGCAGCGCCTGCCGCGCCTCATCGGCCTGGAGCCGGCGCTCAACATGATCGTCACCGGCAACACGGTGATGAGCGAGGTGCTGGCCGCCATGCCGGGCCAGAAGCTGTTCGACCGCATCGTCGACAGCGAGGTCCTGCAGGCCGCCATCGACTTCGCGAAGGCGCACGCCGACGTGCGCCCGCTGCCGCGCGTGCGCGAGCTGAAGGTGACGCACCCCGCGCCCGAGGCCTACCTGCAGTTCGCGCGCAACATGGTTGCGGCCATGTCGAAGAACTACCCGGCGCCGTTGCGCTGCCTCGACTGCGTCGCGCAGTCGGTGCGCATGCCCTTCGACCAGGCCCTGGCCTACGAACGCGCCGGCGTCACCGAGCTGGTGTGGACGCCCGAGAGTGCCGCGCTGCGCAACGCCTTCTTCGCCGAGCGCGCCGCCAGCAAGATCCCCGACGTGCCCGAAGACACGCCCCAGCGCCCCATCAAGACCGTGGGCGTGATCGGTGCCGGCACCATGGGTGGCGGCATCACCATGAAC
>JAFEEH010000216.1 GCA_018241185.1 Pseudomonadota bacterium
GCAGCGTGGTGTCGCCCCAGCTCACGTACTCGGCCACGATGCTGGCGTTCCAGGACCCGCCGCTGGCCGTGATGGCGCCCGTGACGAAGCTCGGGAACACCGCGGGCAGCAGGTAGCGCTTCCAGCGCAGCCAGCCGGTCAGGCCCAGGTTGCTCGCCGCATGGCGCAGTTCGGTCGGCACGCTGGACGCGCCCGCGATCACGTTGAAGAGCAGGTACCACTGGGTGCCCAGCACCATCAGCGGCGACAGCCACACATCGGGGTTGAGGTGCCAGTGCACGATGAAGAGCACCGCCACCGGGAACATCAGGTTGGCCGGAAACGCCGCGAGGAACTGCGCCACGGCCTGCAGCCGGTCCGACCAGCGGGGGTTCATGCCCACCCACACGCCCACCGGCACCCACACCAGCGCGGCGATCGCGATCAGCACCAGCACGCGCGCCAGCGTGTACAGGCCGAGCACGAAGACATGACCCACCTCGTGCCAGCCCACCTCGCCGTGGATGAAGCGCAGCAGCCACAGCACCGCCAGCAGCACCGCACCCGAGAGCAGCGCGTCGCCGATGCGCGCGATGCGCGGGTCGGCCGGCCGCGGCCGCGCACGCACCGAAGTGCCGTCGAAGCGGCGCGGGAACCAGGCCAGGCTGCGCGCCGCACCCCGCGCCAGTGCGCCGCCGGCCGCGCGCACGACACGGGTGTGCCGCAGCCAGGTCAACAACCAGGAGTGGCTGGCCTCGGCGCCGCCGCCCTCCTCGAAGCGGAACTTGTCGGCCCAGGCCACCAGCGGGCGGAAGAAGAGCTGGTCGTACAGCAGGATGCCGATCAGCATCGCCAGGATGGCCCAGCCGATGGCCGCCAGGTCGCGCGCCTCGATGGCCATGGCGATGTACGAGCCCACGCCCGGCAGCTTGATGCTCTGGTTGGACACCGAGATGGCCTCGGAGGCGACGACGAAGAACCAGCCGCCCGACATCGACATCATCATGTTCCACAGCAGGCCGGGCATCGCGAAGGGCAGCTCCAGCCGCCAGAAGCGCTGCCAGCCCGAGAGCTGGAACACGGCCGCCGCCTCGCCCAGTTCCGAAGGCACGGTGCGCATCGACTGGTAGAGGCTGAAGGCCATGTTCCAGGCCTGGGAGGTGAAGATGGCGAAGATGGCCGCGCACTCCACCCCCAGCAGGTTGCCCGGAAAGAGCGCAATGAAGCCTGTCACCGTGATCGACAGGAAGCCCAGCACGGGGATGGACTGCAGCACGTCGAGCATGGGCACCAGCACCCGTTCGGCGATGCGGTACTTGGCCGCCAGCACCGCGAACACGCAGGCGAAGACCAGCGAGGCGCCCAGTGCCAGGAACATGCGCAGCGTGGTGCGCAGCAGGTAATAGGGCAGCACCGTCGGATCGAGGCTGAGCGGGATCGACTCGCCCAGCGCATAGGGCCGCGCCATCTGCGAAGCCGCGAAGGCCAGCCCGAACAGGCCGGCCAGCAGCAGCGGCAGCAGCGCCCAGTCCCAGCGGTTGCCCAGCGTGCTGGCCACCGGGATCGGCAGCGTCAGGCGACGGCGCGTCATGGGCGGCCCCCGCGCACGCCCGCCGCGCCGTGCGGAAGCACGGACGTGCAGGAGAGGAAATGGAACTGGGCCTTCATGGGAGTTGCCTCAGCAGAACGCGCGAGGCGGCCGGGCCGTTGGCCTGAAGGCCGTGCTGCCGGTCCGCAAGCGGCGGCAGCCGGCAGGAACGACGTGCACTCTAGCGGACCTGTCTGACAGCAGCATGAATGCCGCGCGGCCGGCATCGGCGGCCGCCGCCCTGCCCGCACGGGCCTCCGGGTCTGGGCACCGGCTGACAGCGCGCCGCCGCCGTCGCGCCGCAGAATGAGCCGTGGCCGCCCGGGCGGCCCCCTTGACAACAACTCGCAGATCCAAGGCAACCCCTCCCATGAGTGCAATCCTGCCGCCGGCCCAGGCGCCGGCTTCCTCCGCGCCCCGCGCCTACACGGCCGAAGAAAAACGCCACCGCGTCTTCGCCATCATGGCGGCGTCGTCGGGCAACCTGGTCGAATGGTTCGACTTCTACGTCTACGCCTTCTCGGCCCTGTACTTCGCGCCGGCCTTCTTCCCCAAGTCCGACCCCACCGCGCAGCTGCTCAACACGGCCGGCGTGTTCGCGGCGGGCTTCCTCATGCGGCCCATCGGTGGCTGGCTGTTCGGCCGCATCGCCGACCGCGTCGGGCGCAAGGCCTCGCTGCTGATCTCGGTGGCGATGATGTGCGGCGGCTCGCTGGTGATCGCCTGCCTGCCCACCTACGCGCAGATAGGCGCCTGGGCGCCCTTCCTGCTGCTGATCTGCCGGCTGTTCCAGGGCCTGTCGGTGGGCGGCGAATACGGCACCACCGCCACCTACATGAGCGAGGTGGCGCTGCGCGGCCAGCGCGGCTTCTTCTCGTCCTTCCAGTACGTGACGCTGATCGGCGGGCAGCTGTTGGCGGTGCTGGTGATCGTCGTCCTCGAGACGGTGCTCGACGAAGCCGAGCTGAAGGCCTGGGGCTGGCGCATCCCCTTCGTGATCGGCGCGATCTCGGCCGTGGTGGCGTTGATGCTGCGCCGCACGCTGCACGAGACGCAGAGCGAGAGCTCGCGCACCAACAAGGAGGCCGGCACCATCGGTGGCCTCTTCCGCCACCACAAGGCGGCCTTCTTCACGGTGCTGGGCTACACGGCCGGCGGCTCGCTGATCTTCTACACCTTCACCACCTACATGCAGAAGTACCTGGTGAACACGGTGGGCCTGCCGATCAAGACGACCAGCTACGTGATGACGTGCGCGCTCTTCGTCTACATGTGCATGCAGCCGGTGTTCGGGGCGCTGTCCGACCGCATCGGCCGGCGCACCAACATGCTGCTGTTCGGCGCGCTGGGCGCACTCACCACGGTGCCGATCCTCACCGCCCTGCAGCACGTCACGAGCCCGGTGCTGGCCTTCGTGCTCATCGTCGTGGCCCTGGCCGTCGTGAGCTTCTACACCTCGATCAGCGGCATCGTGAAGGCCGAGATGTTCCCGCCCGAGGTCCGTGCGCTGGGCGTCGGCCTGGCCTACGCGGTCGCCAACGCGATCTTCGGCGGCTCGGCCGAATACGTCGCGCTGGGGCTGAAGTCCATCGGCCACGAGTCGGCCTTCTTCTGGTACGTGACCGGCATGATGGTCCTGGCCTTCGTGGTCAGCCTGCGCCTGCCGCGGCAGGCGAGCTACCTGCACCACGATCACTGAGCACCGCGAGCCCTGAGGCATAGCGCCAATGCGCTATGCCCCTGGTGCGCCCGGCACCGGAGAATCCGGCCACCGAAGCCCTGCGCGGGAGATGCGATGACCCTCCGGGTCCTGATCGTCGAAGACGAGCCCGAATTCCTCCGCCGCTTCTCGGCCGCGGTGCTGAGCGACCCGCGCCTGCAGCTGGTCGGCGCCGTGCCCACGGGCCAGGCCGGCATGGCCTTGCTGGACGCGCACCGCCCGGACGTGCTGCTGCTCGACCTGGGCCTGCCCGATGTGCGCGGCGTCGAGGTGATCCGCCATGCAGCCGCGCACCACCCCGGCTGCGACGTGCTGGTCGTGACCATGTTCGGCGACGACGCGCACGTGGTCGAGTCGATCGAGGCCGGCGCCACCGGCTACCTGCTCAAGGACGCCTCGACCGAGCGGGTGGTCGCCAGCATCCACGAACTGCACGACGGCGGCGCGCCGATCAGCCCCGGCATCGCGCGCCGCGTGCTGACGCGCTTCCGCGTCGCCCTCAAACCGGCTCCGGCCGAAGCCGCCACCGCGCCCGAGGCCCGGCCCGCGTCGACCCCGCTCACCCCGCGCGAGACCGAACTCCTGCGCCTGACGGCCAAGGGGCTGCCCTTCGACGAGATCGGCCAGTTGCTGGGCATCTCGTCGCACACCGTCGTGGCCCATGTGAAGAACATCTACCGCAAGCTGGCCGTGCACTCGCGCAGCGAGGCCGTCTACGAAGCCAGCCAGCTGGGCCTGCTGTGAGGACGCCGGGCCGGAGAGTGCGTGCCGCGGTCGTGGCGCTCGCCGTCGCGCTGCAGGCCCTCGTGGCCGCCGCACTCGAGCTCGATCGGATGCAGCGCCTCGACGATGCAACCCGCACCCCACCGCCGGCGAGCGCGCCGGGCTGGCACGAGGTCGCGCTGCCCGATGCCGCGCCCGGTCCGTCCGGCGATAGGTCGACACAGGCCTTCTGGTACCGCGCGAGCTTCGAAGGTCCGGCGCAGGACGCGTCGCCCGACGGCGGGTGGGCCGTGTACCTGCCCTACCTGTACGACGGCGGCCAGGTCTGGCTCAACGGCGCGCTGATCGGCGAGGTCTCGGAGTCGAGCGCCGGGCGGCGCGTGCGCTGGGAACGGCCCCACCTCTTCCGCCTGCCGCCGAGCCTGCTGCGCAGTGGAGCCCCCAACGAACTCACGGTACGCGCCGCCGCGTCACCCGAGCGCGCGATCCGCCGGTTTCCACGCGTGCAGGTCGGCGCACTGCAGGCGCTGCTGCCGGCCTACGACCGGCGACTGTTCTGGGTGCGCACCATGCCGCAGGTCACGGCCCTCGTGTGCGCGCTCTCGGCGGGCTTCGTGCTGCTCATCTGGTGGCGCCGGCGCAGCGAGGTGCTCTACGGCCTGTTCGGCGTGGCGGCTGCGCTGTGGGGCGTGCGCACGCTGACCTTCGTGATCGAGGCGCTGCCGGCCGACCAGTGGCCCGTGTGGCGCATGGTGTACCTGGCGGCGACCGGCGGCTTCATCGTGGTGCTGGCGCTATTCGCGATGCAGCTCGCGCGGGTGGAGCGGCCCTGGGTGCGGCGCGCCTTGCTGGCGTACTGGCTGCTCGGCCCGCTGTGCGTGGTGCTGAGCCCCGCCAGCGAACCGATGGTCAACCGGGTCTGGAGCGCGGGGCTCATTCCCATCGGGCTGGGCGCGCTCGCGGTGGCGATCCGCACGGTGTTCGTGCAGCGCACGGTGGCCTCTGCCGTGCTGCCGGCCGCGATGCTGCTGGCCGTGGCGGCCGGCGTGCACGATTACTTCGTGAGCTGGAGCCCGGTGGCGAGCCCCACGCTGTGGCGCGGCTGGTTCGAGCAGCGCATCTTCCTGCTGCACCATGCCGCCAACCTGCTGCTGGTGGCCATGGGCGGCCTGCTCACCGCCCGCTTCGTGCATGCCATGGATGCGCTGGAGGACCTCAACCACACGCTCGAGAGCCGCGTCGCCGAGCGCGAGCGGCGCATCGCCGCCGATTTCGAGCGCATGGCTGAACTGCAGCGGCAGAACGCGGCGACCGAGGCGCGGCAGGCCATCATGCGCGACATCCACGACGGGCTGGGCTCGCGCCTGTTCACCTCGCTGTCGCGCGTGGAGCGCGGCGACATGAGCGAGGCGCAGATCGCCGAAGTGCTGCGCGCCTGCATCGCCGACATGCGCATCGCCCTGGACGCGCTGGCGCCCGAGGACGGCGACTTCCGCACCGCCCTGGGCAACTTCCTGTTCCGCTGGCAGGGCCAGCTGGAGGAGCTGCACTTCCAGCCGAGCTGGCGCATCGACGTGCCCGAAGGCGCGGCGCCGGCGCTGCAGTCGCCGCAGGCCACGCTGCAGCTGCTGCGCATCGCCCAGGAGGCACTGACCAACGTGGCCAAGCATGCGCGGCCCGGCCGCGTGCGGGTGGCCCTGCGCCAGGTGGGCGACGCGCTGACGCTGGAGGTGGAGGACGAAGGGCCGCGCAGCCCGCCCCGGCCGCCCGCCGACCCGCCCACTGGCCGGGGCATCGACAACATGCGTGCCCGTGCCCGGCAACTCGGCGGCACGCTGGTGCTGCAGGACGATGCCCGGGGCACGCGCGTGCGGCTGCACCTGCCCGCACAGCCCGGCGCGGCGCCCGTGTCCCCTTCTGCGGAGGTAGGCCCATCGGCCTAGCGTCGATACGGCATTCCACGCCAGCGCGGGCCTCCCTAGAGTGGCGGCTCCCAGACATTGACGCGCCCGGCGCGGCCCCGAGGACCCTTTCGATGCAATCCCTGTCGATCCCCGTTGCGGCCGACACCTGGCTCGGCCTGATCGCCTGGGCCTACCTGCTGACCAACGCCGTGCGCGTGTTCACCTACATCCCGCAGATCCTGGCGGTGTGGAAATGCCGCGACGGCGCGCGCTCGGTGTCGCTGCTGACCTGGGGCTCGTGGGTGCTGTCGCATGTCGCAGCCACGGCCTATGGGGTGCTGGTGGTGAAGGACGCGCTGTTCCTGCTCATCACGCTCATCAACTTCGCGGGCTGCGGGCTGGTCGCCGCGATCGCGGCGCGGCGGCGCTGGCAGTGGAAGCAGGCGCGCACGCCGGGCTGGGCCTGACGCTGCACAGGGCCGGGCCCCGCCGCGCGCCCGGAATGCTCCTGATTTGATAGCTGCCCGCGCTTGCTGCACGGGCGCTGCAGCCCTTTTTGGCTTGAAAATCAGCGACCCGACGCGGCCAGCCGATCGAAGTCGGCATCGAGCCGCGCGAGCGAGCTGGCGATGCGCGTGCGCCGTGCCTGGATCCACTCGGCCTGCGCCGCGAGTTGACCGTTCGCCACCTTGAGCATGCGGGCCATCTCCGCCGGCTGCGGGCCGCCCGCCGAGGCGCGGTGTTTCACGATCGCCACCGGGTCGAGCGTGGCGCGGAACTCGGCCTCGCTCATCGGCAGCGCCTGCGCATAGGTCGAACCCCTGACCGTCTCGGCGTAGATGCGCTGCGCCTCGGCATAGGGAAAGTCCAGCGGCTTGATGTCCTTGGCCTTGGCGTATTCGACCACCTCCGACGCGAAGTGGTGCCCCACCCGGAAGGGCAGCTTGTACTTGCGCATCAGCACGTCGGCCAACTCCTGAGAGGCGGTCCAGTCGCTGTTGAGCTCTTCCAGCGCGCGCTCGGGGCTGATGACCATCTGGCCCAGGATGCGCTCCCATTGCTTCAGCACCGCGATGGTGGTCTTGACCATCTCGCCGTTGCTCTTCACTTCCTTGGCGTCGGGCATGCCGGGCGGGATGTTGTGCGCCTGCAGCAGCGGCACCATGGCCAGCGCGATCACCTGCGAGGCGTCGCGGCGCGTGTTGTTGAGCAGGCCCGGGTTGCGCTTCTGCGGCATCGCGCTGGAGACGTAGGTGTTGCCGCCGCCCTCGGCCAGCAGGATCCAGGGCCGCGACTGGGCGTACTGGGTCATGATGTCCTCGACGAAGCCGCCCGTATGCAGCGCGATGCTGGTCACCACGGCGCCGACTTCCACCGGCTCCTCCTGCGAGGAGATCTGCGCCGCGTCGTAGGCGTTGTCGACCGTGGTGGCGAAGCCCAGGTAGTCGGCCATGCGGGTGCGGTTGAGCGGCCAGCTGGTGCCGTTGAGCACCGTGGTGCCCATGGGCGAGCGGTCGATGCGCGCATAGGCCTCGCGGATGCGCTGGGCGTCGCGCTCCAGCCCGGCCGCATGGCCCAGCAGGTAGTGGCCGTAGCTGTTGGGCTGTGCGGCCACGCCGTTGGTGTAGTTGGGCACGATGGTGCCGGCGTGCTTCTCGGCCAGCTTCACCATCGCGCCCGAGGTCTTGTTCAGTTGATCGGCCAGGTCGAGCAACTGGTCGCGCAGGATCGCGGCACGGTAGGTGGCATGCATGTCCTGGCTCGAGCGGCCGGCGTGAAGCAGCGTGACGTCGGGGCCGGCGGCCTCGATCAGCAGCGGCTCGAAGGTGATCACGGTCGACGGGCGCTTCGCCTTGGGCTGCGCGCCGTCCTGCAGCACCTTGGCGATGCCCGCGGCCAGGCGTGGCGCCATCGCCTTGTCGAGCAGGCCTTCGTCGGTGTTGATGACGGCCGTGGCCTTGTTGATCTCGCCGAGCCAGAAGAACTCGTCGCGCGTTGCTGGCGCGGCCGTCTGCGAGAACGCGGGCACCAGGCTGATGGCCAGGGCCAGGCCGAGCAGTGATCGATGGAAAGTCATGGTGCCGCGCTCCTTGGCGGGTGGGAATGAAAGTCGGTGCATGGTGGATCAACCCGCCATCTTGCTTTCGCGCGCGTTGACCAGCACCTCCGGCTCGTTGGCCTCGACCCAGGTCTCGCCGTTCAGGCCCGCCTGCAGCCGCTGCGTGTCCAGGTCCCCGGTCCACTTGGCCACCACGATCGTGGCCACGCCGTTGCCCACCAGGTTGGTCAGCGCCCGCGCCTCCGACATGAAGCGGTCGATCCCCAGGATCAGCGCCAGCCCCGCCACCGGCACATGCCCCACCGCCGACAGCGTGGCCGCCAGCACGATGAAGCCGCTGCCCGTCACGCCCGCCGCCCCCTTGGAGGTCAAGAGCAGCACCGCCAGCAGCGTGAGCTCCTGCATCAGCGTCATCGGCGTGTTGGTGGCCTGGGCGATGAACACGGCCGCCATGGTCAGGTAGATCGAGGTGCCGTCCAGGTTGAAGGAGTAGCCCGTGGGGATCACCAGGCCCACGGTGGTCTTGTTGGCCCCCAGGTTCTCCATCTTCTCCATCATGCGCGGCAGCACCGATTCGCTGGAGCTGGTGCCCAGCACGATCAGCAGCTCTTCCTTGATGTACTTGACGAACTTCCAGATCGAGAAACCGTGGAACCTGGCGATGAGGCCCAGCACGACGAAGACGAACAGCAGGCAGGTGGCGTAGAAGGTGGCCATGAGCTTGCCCAGCGAGAACAGGCTGCCCACGCCGTACTTGCCGATGGTGAAGGCCATGGCACCGAAGGCGCCGATGGGCGCGAGTTTCATGATGTAGCCGATGATCACGAACAGGACGTGCGAGCCCTTCTCGATGACGTCGAACACCAGCGTGCCGCGCCCGCCGAAGCGGTGCAGGGCGAAGCCGAAGAGCACGGCGATGAGCAGCACCTGCAGGATCTCGCCCTTGGCGAAGGCGTCCACCAGGGTGTTGGGGATGATGTGCAGCAGGAAGTCGACGGTGCCTTCCATCTTGCCGGGGCCGGTGTAGGCGGCGATGGCCTTGGTGTCGATGCTGGCGGCGTCGATGTTCATGCCCACGCCGGGCTTGAGGACGTTGACCAGCACCAGGCCGACGATCAGGGCGATGGAGCTGACGACCTCGAAGTACAGCAGGGCCAGGCCGCCGGTCTTGCCGACCTTCTTCATGTCCTCCATGCCGGCGATGCCGACCACCACGGTGCAGAAGATGATGGGCGCGATCATCATCTTGATGAGCTTGATGAAGCCGTCGCCCAGGGGCTTCATCTTCTCGCCCAGTGCGGGGTAGAAGTAGCCCAGCAGCACGCCGATGATCACGGCGCAGATGACCTGGACGTACAGGGAGCGGTACAGCGGCTGCTTGACGCGTGCGCCGGCGGGATCGGACATGGCTGTCTCCTGTTGGAATAGGACTGGGGTGTGACGCCGGCACTCTAGCGCCGCGCGCACAGGCTCGAAATGTGGAAATCCACATCCAGTCGCAACGGGTTGCAACAACGACAAAGCCCGCCAGAGGCGGGCTTTGCAGGCCGATCAGCCGGTCAGCCGAAGTTCAGCGCATCAGTGCATGTGCAGGCCACCATTGACCGGGAAGTCGGCGCCCGTGGAGTACCCGCCTTCGTCGGAGGCCAGCCACGAGATGATCGACGCGATCTCCGACGGATCGCCCAGGCGCTTGACCGGGATGGTGCCGACGATCTTGTCGAGCACTTCCTGGCGGATGGCCTTCACCATGTCGGTGCCGATGTAGCCCGGGCTCACGGTGTTGACCGTCACACCCTTGGCCGCGAGTTCCTGTGCCAGCGCCATGGTGAAGCCGTGCATGCCGGCCTTGGCCGCCGAATAGTTCGTCTGGCCGGCCTGGCCCTTGGCGCCATTGACCGAGCTGATGTTGACGATGCGGCCCCAGCCCTTCTCGACCATGTCGCCCACCACCTGCTTGGTGACGTTGAACATGCTGTTGAGGTTGGTCTCGATGACGGCGTTCCAGTCGTCGGGCGTCATCTTCACGAACATGCGGTCGCGCGTGATGCCGGCGTTGTTCACCAGCACGTCGATGCTGCCGTGCTCGGCCTTCGCCTTGCCGAAGGCCTCGACCGTGGAATCCCAGGCGCCGACGTTGCCCACCGAGGCGTGGAAGGTGTAGCCCTGTTCCTTCTGCTCGGCCAGCCACTTGCCATAGTCCCGCGTGGGTCCGCAGCCCGCGATCACCGTGAAGCCGTCCTTGTGGAGGCGCTGGCAGATGGCGGTTCCGATGCCCCCCATGCCACCGGTGACGTATGCGACTTTCTTGCTCATGAATATTTCCTTGATTGAGGCCCGGACCCGCTGGCCGGGCTCGGTCACTTTAGCCACATTTTTGCGCGTTCCCGGCTCAGGAAAACACTGAGCATTCCCGGCCTGCGCGGTGCGCGGAACGTGATCTTGCGCAAGGCGCCGCCAACGCCTGTGACAGGAGGTTTTCGTGTCCGGGTTGAACCGGGGACAAACTGTCACATTCGATTCCTAGACTCGACCGGATGTCTGCCATCGAGCTGATCGACGTCGCCAAGTCCTGGGGCGACGCCACCGCGCTGCACGCGGTCCACCTGCGCATCGAACCCGCCAGCTTCTGCGTGCTGCTCGGCCCCTCGGGCTGCGGCAAGTCGACCACGCTGCGCATCATCGCGGGCCTGGAGCAGGCGACCTCCGGCCGGGTGCTGATCGATGGCCGCGACGTGAGCGGCCTGCCGCCCGCGCAGCGCGGCATCGCGATGGTGTTCCAGAACTACGCCCTGTTTCCGCACTTGTCCGTCGCCGACAACATCGTCTTCGGGCTGGCAGTGCGCAAGGTGCCGATCGCCGAGCGCAAGCGGCGGCTGGCGCATGCGGCCGACCTACTGGGCCTGGGCGCGCTGCTCGAGCGCAAGCCCGCGCAGCTCTCGGGCGGCCAGCAGCAGCGCGTGGCGCTCGGCCGTGCGCTGGTGGCCCAGGCCAAGGTGTGCCTGATGGACGAGCCGCTGTCCAACCTCGATGCGCAGTTGCGCCAGGAGATGCGGCGCGAGCTGCGAGAACTGCAGCGCCAGCTGGGCCTCACCGTCGTCTACGTCACCCACGACCAGGCCGAGGCGATGAGCATGGCCGACCAGGTGGTGCTGCTGAACCAGGGCCGCGTCGAGCAGGCCGGCGCGCCACGCGAACTCTATGCGCGGCCCGCGACCACCTTCGCCGCGCGTTTCATCGGCACCCCGCCGATGAACCTGGTGGCGCTGGAGGCCGGGCGCATCGCCGGCAGCGAGATCGACACCGGCTTGGCCGGCGCCACGCTGGGCGTGCGACCCGAAGCGATCTCGCTTGCCGCCGACGGCATGCCCGCCGCGGTGCAGTCGACCGAATACCTGGGCGCCGACCTGGTGCTGCGTTGCGCCGTGGGCCGCGAGACGCTGCTCGTGCGCACCGAAGGCCGCCACGCCGCACAGGCCGGCGACACCGTGCACCTGCGCTGGCCCGCCGACGACACCCACGCCTTCGACGCCGAGGGCCGCCGACTCCCCTCCCCCTGATCCACCCGGAGAAGAACCCATGCGACCACGCACCTTCCTCAAGACAATTGCTATCAATTTCGTAGCTGGTGGCGCCCTGCTGACGGGCGCTGCGGGCACTTTTCTTTCGCAATCGCAAGCCCAGGCGCAGGCCACGACCGAGCTGTCCTTCTACTACCCGGTGGCGGTGGGCGGCCCGATCGCGAAGATCATCGACGGCTTCGCCGAGGGCTTCATGAAGGAGAACCCCGGCATCAAGGTGTCGCCGATCTACGCCGGCACCTACCAGGAGACGATCGTCAAGGCGCTGACGGCCCACAAGTCGGGCACGCCGCCGGTCACCTCGGTGCTGCTGTCCACCGACATGTTCACGCTGATCGACGAGGACGCCGTGGTGCCTTTCGACAACTTCGTGAAGACGCCGCAGGACAAGGCGTGGCTGGCTGGCTTCTATCCCGCCTTCATGATGAACAGCCGCACCGGCGGCAAGACCTGGGGCATCCCCTTCCAGCGCTCGACCGTCGTCATGTACTGGAACAAGGACCTGTTCAAGGAAGCCGGCCTCGACCCCAACAAGCCGCCGGCCACCTGGGCCGAGCTCAAGGACATGGCGGCCAAGCTGACGAAGAAGGACGCCAGCGGCAAGACCACGCAGTACGGCGTGCAGATCCCGTCCAGCGGTTTCCCGTATTGGCTGTTCCAGACCCTGACCACGCCCAACGACGCCATCCTCGCCAACGAGGCGGGCACGCAGGTGAAGTTCGACGACCCGAAGGTGGTCGAGGCCCTGCAGTTCTGGGTCGACCTCGGCAAGGCCGGCGTGCACCCGCCGGGCGTTGTCGAGTGGGGCACCACGCCCAAGGACTTCTTCGAGAAGAAGGCCGCCATCATCTACACCACCACCGGCAACCTGACCAACATCAGGGCGAACGCCAAGTTCGACTTCGGCGTGGGCATGATCCCAGGCAACAAGCGCAAGGGATCGCCCACGGGCGGCGGCAACTTCTACATCTTCAAGAAGAGCACGCCGGCGCAGCAGGAAGCGGCTTTCAAGTTCATCCAGTGGATCACCCAGCCCGAACGTGCGGCGCAGTGGAGCATCGACACCGGCTACGTCGCCACGTCGGCCGCAGCCTACGACACGGCGGCGCTGAAGAAGTACGCGGCCGAATTCCCGCCGGCGCTGGTCGCGCGCGACCAGTTGCCGGTGTCGGTTGCCGAGTTCTCCACGCACGACAACCAGCGCGTAACCAAGGCCCTGAACGACGGCCTGCAGGCCGCGCTCACCGGCGCCAAGCCGGCCGGGCAGGCCATGAAGGACGCCCAGGCCGAAGCCAACCGTATCCTGCGCGGGTACAAGTGACGGGCATGCCTCCCTCTCCCGAACGGAGCGGGAGCGAATCATGAATTCCGGCAGTTCCATGCGCCCGATCCACGCCTGGCTGATGCTCCTGCCGGCGCTGGTGCTGCTCGTCGGCTTCACGCACTGGCCGGCGGTCGCCACGCTCGTCGACAGCTTCTTCTCGACCCCCAAGGCCGGCCGCGCTTCGGTCTGGGTGGGGATCGAGAACTACCAGGTCATGGCCGAGGACCCGGTGTTCTGGAAGGCGGTGCGCAACAACCTGCTGTTCGCCGCCGCCACCATTCCCTGCTCGATCGGCCTGGCGCTGGCGATGGCGCTGTGGGTCAACGAGCGGATCGCCGGGCGCGCCTTCCTGCGCATGGCGTACTTCACGCCCACGGTGCTGCCGATGATCGCGGTGGCCAACATCTGGCTCTTCTTCTACACGCCGCAGTACGGCCTGCTCGAGCAGATCACCGGCTCGCTGGGCCTGCCCTCGCACAACTGGCTGGGCAGCCCCTCGACGGCGCTGGGCGCAGTGACCGTGGTGGCGATCTGGAAGGAGGCCGGCTTCTTCATGATCTTCTACCTCGCTGCGCTGCAGACGCTGAATCCCAGCCTGCGCGAGGCAGCAGCGATCGAGGGTGCATCAAGGGGGTATTTCTTCCGCCGCGTGCAGTGGCCGCTGCTGATGCCGACCACGCTGTTCGTGCTGGTCAACGCCTTCATCAACGCCTTCCGCATGGTCGACCACCTGTTCGTGCTCACGCGCGGCGGGCCGGACAACGCCTCCACCCTGCTGCTGTACCACCTGTACGAGGTCGGCTTCAGCTTCTGGGACACCGGCTACGCCGCCGCACTCACGGTGGTGCTGATCGTCGTGCTGGTGGGCATCGCGCTGTTCCAGTTCTTCGCGCTGGACCGCCGGGTGCATTACCGATGAAGGCCGCCGCGAACGGCGCCTGGAACGGCCCGACCCGGCTCGACACACTCGCAGCGTGGATGCTGGCGCTGCTGTGGATCCTGCCGCTCGCCTACGCGGTGTGGACCGCCTTCCACCCGGCCGAGTACTCGACGCGCTTCTCGCTCGCGGCGCCGCTCACCCTGGACAACTTCCGCCGCGCCTGGGACGCCGCGCCCTTCGCGCGGTACTTCCTCAATACCGCACTGGTGGTGCTCATGACGCTCGCCGCGCAGCTGGTGCTGGCCACGCTGGCGGCCTACGCCTTCGCCCGCGCCAGCTTCCGCGGCCGCGACATCGCCTTCTCCCTGGTGCTGGTGCAGCTGGTGGTCATGCCCGACATGCTGGTGGTCGAGAACTACAAGACCATGGTGCGCCTGGGCCTGGTCGACCAGTTGCTGGCCATCGGGCTGCCGTACTTCGGCTCGGCGCTGGCGATCTTCCTGCTGCGCCAGACCTTCATGGGCATCCCGAAGGAACTGGACGAGGCTGCGCGTGTCGAGGGCGCCGGCCCGCTGCAGACGCTGTGGCGCGTGTACGTGCCGCTCGCGCGCCCTGTCTACATCGCCTTCGCGCTGGTGTCGGTGAGCTACCACTGGAACAACTTCCTCTGGCCGCTGGTGGTCACCAACAGCCCGCAGGCGCGCACGCTCACCGTGGGCCTGCAGGTGTTCTCGTCGGTCGACCAGGGCGTCGACTGGTCCGTCATCACCGCCGCCACGCTGATGACGGCGGCACCGCTGCTGATCGCCTTCCTGCTGTTCCAGCGGCAGTTCGTCCAGTCCTTCATGCGCGCGGGGATCAAGTGAAGCTCGTCACCTGGAACACCCAATGGTGCTGCGGCCTCGACGGCACCGTGAGTCCCCGGCGCATCGTCGAGGGCGCCCGCGCGATGGCCGACTTCGATGTTCTCTGCCTGCAGGAGATTGCCCAGGGCTACGACGACATGCCCGGCTCGCCGGGCGACCAGCCGGCGCAGCTGCGGGCGCTGCTGCCGGGCTTCCGGCTCTTCTTCGGCGCCGCGGTCGACGAGTTCACGCCCGAGGGGCGGCGGCAGCGCTTCGGCAACCTCGTCGCCACGCGGCTGCCGGTGCTGCGCGTGGAGCACCACGCGCTGCCCTGGCCGGCGGACGGCGGCGTGCGCTCGATGCCGCGCATGTGCAGCGTCGTCACCCTGCAGTCGCCAGCGCTCGGCCCCGTGCGGGTGATGACCACGCACCTGGAGTACTACTCCGCCCAGCAGCGCATGGCCCAGGCACAGGCGCTGCGCGCGCTGCACCGCCAGGCCTGCGCGCAGGCCACGGCGCCGCCAGCCGCGGACGACAGCCGCTCCCCTTTCCAGAACAAGCCGCACACGCCGCATGCGATCCTGTGCGGCGACTTCAACCTCGGCGTGCACGAGCCGGAGTACGCGCTGCTGCAGGCCGCCGAAGGATCTGAAGAAAAAAGACCCGCAGCGCCCGGCAGCCTCCAAACTGAAGTGCAACACCCCCATCTTTTCAAGCACTTCACCAAGCAGCCGCGATGAGCACTTCCGGGCGTACCTACCGACAACTTGACCGCGAAGAACGGCGCAG
>JAFEEH010000217.1 GCA_018241185.1 Pseudomonadota bacterium
CGACGCGAGCGTCCGTGCGCCGTCGGCTGGAGGGCAAGGTGCGTCGCTCGGAAGTCAAGCGCCAGCGCGGGGCCGTGCGCGACTGAGTGCCGGCCAGGCACAGCGCGAATGTCCGGGCGCAAGGGAGTGCCGCCGGCCCGGGTCAGTCCCCTCCTGTGGGCCCGTCGTCAGCCGGCGCGGAGATCGCGTCGCACAGGCGCGCGGCTGCGGCCGACAGCGAGCCGTCCAATGTGGCGAGTGCCAGCGTGAGGCAGCCGTGTGTGCCGGGATCGGTGAGCGGTACGAAGCGCACATCGCTGGATTCGAAATGCCGGATCACGCCGGGCACCAACGCGACGCCGACGCCGCTGCCGACCAAGCCCACCATCGTGAAGGCCTGCGTCGCCTCCTGCACCACGCGCGGTGAGAAGCCCGCCGCGCGGCAGGCGTCGAAGGTCGTGCCGCGCAATCGCGGGACCTGCGTGCGCGAGAACATGACGAAGGACTCGTCCGCCAGACTGGCCAGGTCGATGCGTTTTCGATCGGCCAACGGATGGTCTTTGGGCAGCACGGCCACGATGTCGTCGTGCTCGACCTCGGTGATCGTGAAGCCGTCGACGTCGTCCGCCGGCAGGCGGATCACGCCAACGTCCATGCGCCCCTCGCGCATGGCCTGGAGCAGCGTGATCGTCACGCCCTCGGTCACTTCCAGGCGCACGCCGGGATAGCGGCGGATGAAGCCGGGCAGCCGTTGCGGCAGCAGCTTGTAAATCGCCGACCCCACGAAGCCCAGCCGCACGACGCCGAGTTCGCCCAACGCGGCCAGCCGCGCGTTCTGGCGCGCGCGCTCGGCATGCAGCAGCGTACGCCGCGCCTCCACCAGCAACTCGGTGCCCGCGGCAGTCAGCGTGACGCCGCGTGCGCCGCGCACCAGCAGCGGAATCCCCACCGCTTGCTCCAGCTTGCGGATGGAAATGGAGAGCGCGGGCTGTGCGATGAATGCGCGCGTAGCGGCTTCCGAGAAGCTGCCGGCCTCTGCCACCGCCACGAAGTGCTCGAGTTGCCTCAAGCCGAATTGAAGTGCCATGCCAACTCCGTTCAATGGATTGGAGTATTTAAGAAATATATGGATTAATCAAGAACATATATTTGATTAGTGGGGTGTCGATTCGTACGCTCCCCACCATGCACAAGCCATCCATTGCCGAGGACGCTGCTCTGAAGGGGATCCGGGTGATCGACCTGACGACGGTGGTCTTTGGCCCTTACGCGACGCAGACGCTGGCCGAGTACGGCGCCGACGTCATCAAGATCGAGTCGCCAGAAGGCGACGGGACGCGCCGCAACGGCCCCGCGGTGGAGCCGGGCATGTCGTCGATGTTCCTCGGCTCCAACCGCAACAAGCGCAGCGTGGTGCTCGACCTCAAGCGGCCCGCCGCGCGGGAGGCGCTGCTTGCGCTGTGCGACACCGCCGACGTCTTCATCCACAACATCCGGCCGCAGAAGCTCGAGCGCCTGGGCCTGTCTTCCGGCTTGCTGCGCGCCCGCAATCCGGAACTGGTCTACGTTGGGCTGCATGGCTTCGGCGAGACGGGCCCCTACGCCGGCGAACCGGCCTACGACGACACCATCCAGGCCCTGAGTGGTGCCGCAGACCTTGTGCGCCGCCAGATGGGCGAGCCGGGCTACCTGCCCACCGTGATGGCGGACAAGATCGCCGGGCAGATGGCGGTGCACGCGATCATCGCGGCGCTGTTCCAGCGCGAGCGCACCGGCCAGGGGCAGAGCGTCGAGGTGCCGATGTTCGAGGCCGTCACGGCCTTCCTGATGGTGGAGCACTTCTTCGCCCGGCAGTTGCAGAACAGCGCCGCACCGGCACCGGCCACCGAGGAGGACATGGGCTACCCGCGCTCACTGGCCGCGTGGCGCAAGCCCTATCGCAGCGCCGACGGGTACGTCTGCATCATGCCGTACACCGACGAGAACTGGCGCCGCTTTTTCGTCGCGACGGGGCGCAGCGACCTGCTGTCGGACGCGCGCTTCCAGACGCTCGCGCATCGCTCTCGCCACGTGGCCGAACTGCTCGAACTGGTCGGCGGCATCGTCGTCTCGCATCCCACGGCGCACTGGCTCGACCTGTGCCGCGGGCTCGACATTCCCTGCGCCAGGCTCAATCGCCTGGAGGACCTGGAGGACGACCCGCACATGCAGGCTGTCGCCTTTTTCCAGGCCCTGCCTTTCGACGCCACCACGCAGTTGTGCTTTCCGCGTTTTCCGCTGCGGCTGAGCGCCAGCCACGTCGCGCCGAAGTTGCCGCCCCGCCTGGGCGAGCACACGGCCGAGGTGCTGTCGGCGCTGGACCTCCCCGCGGACGTGCTGGGGGAACTGCTGGCTGGCGCGCACCCGGGCTGAACGATTTCCGAGGAACCCATGACCCAGATCGAATCCACGCTCGCCGTCCGAGGCGAGGCCTTCGAGCGCAGCCGGCAGGCCATGCTCGGCAACCTGGACCGGTTGCGCGCCATCGAACGCACAACACGCGAGACATCGCAAGCGGCCGGCCCGCGCTTTCGCAAGCGCAACCAGTTGCTGCCGTCCGAGCGTCTGGCGCTGCTGCTGGACCGCGGCACCTTCTTCCTCGAACTCTGCTCGCTGGCCGGCTACGGCCTGGGGCCCGAGCGCGCCGACGGTCGACAGATCGCGGGTGGAGGACTTATCGCGGGCATCGGCCAGGTGGCAGGCGTGCGCTGCATGGTGTGCGTTTCCGACTCCGGCATCGACGCCGGAGCCTTTCAGCCGAAGGGGCTCGAGAAGCTGCTGCGAATCCAGGAGATGGCGCTGGAGAACAAGCTGCCCTTCGTCCAGCTCGTCGAGAGCGCGGGTGCGAACCTGATGAATTACAAGGTCGAGGGTTTCGTGCAAGGGGGCGAGAAGTTCCGGAACCTGGCGCGGCTTTCCGCGGCGGGCATTCCCGTCATCACGGTCACGCACGGTCCATCGACCGCCGGCGGCGCGTACCAAACAGGCCTGTCGGACTACATCGTGATGGTGCGAGGCCGGTCCCGGGCCTTCCTGGCCGGGCCATCGCTGCTCAAGGCCGCGACCGGCGAGGTCGCCACGGAAGAAGAACTGGGCGGTGCGCTGATGCACGCCAGCATCTCGGGCCTGGCCGACTATTTGGCGGAAGACGACCGCGACGCCCTGCGCATTGCCCGGGAGATCGTCCAGTCGCTGGACTGGAATGCACGCTCGCCCGCACGCCGCGAGCGCCGCTTCGCCGAGCCGCACTACGGCGCGGAGGAGTTGCTGGGCGTGATGCCCGAAGACCACCGGCGCCCGGTCGACATGCGCGAGGTGATCGCACGGATCGTCGACGGCTCGGAGTTCCGCGAGTTCGGCGCGCTCTATGGCTCGGCCACGGTCTGCGGGCACGCGAGCATCCGCGGCTTCGCGGTGGGCATCATCACCAACAACGGGCCGATCGAGCCCTCGGGCGCCGCCAAGGCGACGCACTTCATCCAGGCCTGCTGCCAGTCGGGCACGCCGCTGCTCTACCTGAACAACACGACGGGCTTCATGGTCGGTCGCGCGTTCGAGGAGGCGGGCAGCATCAAGCACGGCTCGAAGATGGTGCAGGCCATCACCAACGCCACGGTTCCGCAGATCACGCTGTTCTGCGGCGCGTCCTTCGGGGCCGGCAACTACGCGATGTGCGGGCGGGGTTTCAAGCCACGGTTCTGCTTCTCCTGGCCGAACGCGAAGACGGCGGTCATGGGGGCCGACCAGGCGGCACAGACCATGGTCAACGTACAGCGCAGCACCATGCTGCGCAAGGAAGGCGCCGTCGACGAGGCCCGCCTGGAAGCACTGGGTGCCAAGGTGCGCGCCAATTTCGAGCGGCAGATGGATGTGTTCACCACCAGCGCCCATCTGCTCGACGACGGCGTCATCGATCCGCGCGACACGCGGGCCGTGCTCGCCATGGCGCTCGAGATCTGCAACGACGCCGAACTGCGTCAGACCCGTCGCATGCAATTCGGAGTGGCAAGACCGTGAACCCGTCATCCAACCTTCCAGACCCTTCCCCGGGCCGGCCCATCCGCACGCTCCTGGTCGCCAATCGCGGAGAGATCGCGGCGCGCATCATGCGCACCGCACGTGCAATGGGCATCGATACCGTCGCCGTCTACTCGACCGCCGACCGCGAATCGCCGCATGTCGCGCTGGCCGATCGGGCGGTATGCATCGGCCAACCCGCGCCGGCTGCCTCGTACCTCCACATCGACGCGCTGCTGCGGGCTGCCGCCGCCACCGGCGCCGATGCGGTGCACCCGGGCTATGGCTTCCTTTCGGAGAACGCCGCGTTCGCCGAGGCCTGCACGCGGGCCGGGCTGGTGTTCGTCGGCCCTTCGGCCGCCGCGATCGACGCCATGGGCGACAAGGCACGGGCCAAGCGGTTCATGCGCGACGCCGGACTGCCCTGCATTCCGGGCTACGACGGCGATGTGCAGGATGCCGAAACCCTGGCCGAGGAAGCGGCGCGCATCGGCTTCCCGGTGCTCGTGAAAGCCACCGCCGGCGGCGGTGGCCGCGGGATGCGCGTGGTCGAATCGATGGCCGATTTCGTGCAAGCGCTGGAGTCGGCGCGTTCCGAAGCGCGCAACGCCTTCGGCGACGACCGCATGCTCATCGAGCGCGTGGTGCGCAATCCCCGCCACGTCGAGATCCAGGTGCTGGTGGACCGCGCGGGCAACGGCGTGCACTTCGGCGAGCGCGACTGCTCGGTGCAGCGCCGCCACCAGAAGGTGATCGAGGAGGCGCCGGCTCCAGGCCTGCCTCGCGCGTTGCGCGACACGCTGGGCCGCGCTGCGGTTGCAGCTGCAGTGAAGCTCGGCTACGAGGGCGTGGGCACCTTCGAGTTCCTGGTCGAGGGCACCGAGGCCTTCTACTTCATGGAGATGAACACCCGTCTGCAGGTGGAACATCCGGTGACGGAGGCGATCGCGGGCGTCGACCTGGTCGAGTGGCAACTGCGGGTGGCGATGGGGCAGATGCTGGACATCGCTCAGGACGACATCGATTTCTCGGGCCATGCCATCGAGGTTCGCCTGTGCGCCGAGGACGAGAGCCGCTCGTTCCTGCCGCAGAGCGGGCGCATCGACTGGTGGCGTCCGCCGCATGGCATCCGTGTCGAGCACGCGGTGCGCTCCCAGATGGAGATCTCACCCTTCTACGACTCCATGTTCGCCAAGCTGATCGCGCATGGCCGCGACCGCGAGGAATCGCGCCGCAAGCTGGTCAAGGCGCTGCGCGAAACCGTCGTCTTCGGCGTGAAGACGAACAGGCAGTCGTTGATTCGCTTCCTGGAGCACCCGGCTTTCGTGGCCGGAGGTGTCGACACGGGCTTCCTTCTGCGGCACAGCGAGGCGCTCGCCGTTCAGGCGGCGGGGGGCGATCCGTTGGCATTGGCATTGGCGTCGGCGGTGCTCTGCCGGGCCGGCTTGGGCACCGCGAGCCCCGGCGCCTGGTCCGTGGTGCTGCGCGATGAAGCCGCCAAGGACCATTCGATCCGTGTGACCCTGCGCCAGGAAGGCGATTGGGCGGTCGATCTCGCCAGCGAATCGCTGGACTTCGCACTGCGCGACGGCGGCGAGCGGTGCCTCGTCTTCAGCCGTGACGGTGTCGATCGTCCCTTGTGGTGGCTGGTCGACGACGGGCGTGTCCATGTGCAATGGGAGGGGCGCTCGGCATCGTTCGTGGACGTCACCTACGCGGCGGCCTCCGAATCCGGCGACCTGGCCGACGGCAAGGTGCGCGCCTTGTCCAATGGCCGGGTCGCGTCGCTGCGGGTGAGCGTCGGCGACAAGGTGGAAGCGGGCACTGCACTGCTGACCATCGAGGCGATGAAGATGGAACACATGCACGTCGCCGCCGTGGCTGGCGTGGTGAAGGCCATCCTGGTCGCGCAGGGCGACTCGGTCATGACCGGCCGCGCGCTCGTCGAGATCGAGGCGGGCTGAAGGCCCTTCCCATTCTTCTTCTGGACTCCCCATGACCGAACTCCTGATCGAAGACACCGGCGACGGCGTGCGAATCCTCACGCTGCAGCGACCGGAAAAGCACAACGCGTTGAACACCGCGCTCACGCAGGCGCTGCTCGATGCACTGCTCGACGCAGATCGCGATGCGGCGTGCCGAGCGCTCGTCCTCGCGGGCGCCGGGCGC
Source organism: Pseudomonadota bacterium (assembly GCA_018241185.1). Lineage (GTDB taxonomy): Bacteria > Pseudomonadota > Gammaproteobacteria > Burkholderiales > Burkholderiaceae_C > Xenophilus. Next base: position 6,205 of record JAFEEH010000217.1, read on the forward strand.
AGCTTCTGCGCGGGCGCCGACACCAGCGAGTTCGCCGGGCTTTCCGGCGACGATCCGCAGGCCGCCTTCGACCGTGCCGAGCTGACGACACAGTTGCACGCCGTGTTCACGCAGATCGCCAAGCCGGTCGTGGCTGCGGTGCATGGCAACGCCCTGGGCGGCGGTGCAGGACTGGCGCTGGCTTGCGACCTCATGGTCGTCTCGCAGGATGCGCGCCTGGGCTATCCGGAGTTGCGCCACGGCATCGTGGCAGCGGTGGTCATGGCGAACCTGGTGCGCCAGCTGGGCCGGAAAGCGGCGTTCGCGCTGGTCGCGACCGCGCAGCCCCTCAGCGGGCTGGACGCGCTGCGGCTCGGCCTGGCACTCGAGGCTGTCGCGGAAGGCGATGTGCTTGCACGCGCAACGGCGATCGCCGCGTCGATGGCGGCCTGGTCGCCGCAGGCGATGGCCGCCACCAAGCGGCTCTTCTATCGGGTGTGCGAGCTGCCGTTCGCGGATGCCCTGCAGGCGGGCCGGGACACCAACGCGCTGATGCGAAGCTTTCGAAAGGTCAAGTGATGTTCCCGGTACATGTACCCGACGACAGGGATGTCGTGCTTTGCGAATGTTTTGCCCGTGACGGCTTGCAGCACGAGTCCGCCTTCGTGGCGACCGAAGAGAAGGCAGGCTTGGTCGACCGCTTCGCTGCGATCGGGTTCACCCGTGTCGAGGCGACCTCCTATTCAAATCCCAAGCTTGTGCCGCAGTTCGCGGATGCCAGCGAGTTGCTGGCACAGCTGCCGCGCCGCGCGGGCGCCTGGTACAAGGCCACGTGCGCGAACCTGCGCGCGGTCGAGCGCGCCGTGGCAGACCTGGAGCGTGGCGTGGGCGCCAACGAGATCAGTTTCCTCGCCTCGGCCTCGGAGTCGCACTCGCAGCGCAACCTCAAGCGCAGTCGCGAGGAGCAGTGGGACAACATCCGCCAGATGCGCGAACGTGCGGGTGACTTCTTCAGGATCGTCGGCACGGTGTCCGTGGCTTTCGGCTGTCCCTTCGAGGGGCGCGTCGATCCTCGGCAGGTGTTGCACGACGTCCAGGCTTTCGCGCGCCTGGGCATCGGTCTCGTCGCGCTGGGAGACACCACCGGCATGGCCACGCCGCGTGACGTGCGTGCGCTGGTCCGCCTGCTCGAGGCGGAAGTTCCCGAGGTCACGCTGGTGGCGCATTTCCACGATTCGCGCGGCACGGGGCTCGTCAACTGCATGGCGGCCTACGAGGCAGGGGTGCGCTACTTCGACGCCGCATTCGGTGGCGTGGGTGGCCACCCGGCCGCCATCGCTTATGGCGGTGGGTACACCGGCAACGTCTGTACCGAGGACCTGGTCAACCTTTTCGCGGCGCAGGGGATCCGTACGGGCATCGACCTTGCCGCCCTGCTGAACGTCGCGCAGCGTTGCGAGAAGGCGCTTCAGCGCCAACTGCTGGGCCATGTCACGCGCACGGGCCTGAGCCCGCTCGTCGCCGCGACGCTGTCGTCTTGAGGAATCCTCCATGAGCGCTACCACTGCAGTTCTCCTGTCCTCGATCGCACGCGGGGCTTCGCGTCCCAGCCCGCACAAGCCGGAGCGCTGGCGCGTGGCCGACGTCGAGGCCCTGTTTTCGCTGCCCTTCATCGATCTGCTGCTGCGTGCGCAGACGGTGCACCGCGAGAATTTCGAGGCCAACGAGGTGCAGCTGTCGACGCTGCTGTCCATCAAGACCGGCGGATGCCCGGAGGACTGCGGCTATTGCCCGCAGTCCGCGCACCATCGCGCCGGGGTCGAGGCCGGACAGCTGATGGACGTCGGCGCAGTGGTGGCGGCGGCGCGGGCCGCGCAGGCGAGCGGCGCCACGCGCTTCTGCATGGGCGCGGCCTGGCGAAGCCCCAAGGCCCGCGACATGGAGAAGGTGGCGGACATGGTGCGTGAAGTGCGTGCACTGGGCCTGGAGACGTGCATGACGCTCGGCATGCTCGACGCCCGGCAGGCGCACGAGCTGAAGGAGGCCGGCCTCGACTACTACAACCACAACCTCGACAGTGCGCCCGACTTCTATGGTGCGATCGTCACCACGCGCACCTACCAGGAGAGACTCGACACGCTCGCCAACGTCCGCGACGCCGGCCTTCGCGTGTGCTGCGGCGGCATCGTCGGCATGGGCGAGAGCAGGCTGCAGCGCGCCGGGCTGGTGGCGCAACTGGCCAACCAGGACCCCTGGCCGGAGTCGGTGCCGATCAACCACCTGGTGCCGGTGCCGGGCACGCCACTGGCCGATGCCGAGCCCATCGACCCGTTCGAGTTCGTGCGAACGATTGCGGTGGCGCGCATCACGATGCCCACCTCGATGGTGAGGCTGTCGGCCGGCCGCGAGCAGATGGACGACGCGGTGCAGGCGCTGTGTTTCATGGCCGGCGCCAATTCCATCTTCTACGGCGACAGGCTCCTGACCACGGCCAACCCGCAGGCGGCGCGCGACATGGCGCTGTTCGATCGCCTGGGCCTGACGAAGACGCAGGTCGCCCGATGAGCACGCGTGCAGCACGCGCCAGGGCGGCTTGCGACGAACTCCTGCTCGACGAGGAATTTCTTGCCGATCCCTATCCGGTCTACGCCGCATGGCGCGAGGACGGGCCCCTGCACTGGAGCGAGGCCTTCTTCGGCGGCGCCTGGGTGTTGACGCGTCATGCCGACGTCGATGCGATGCTGCGCGACACGACACGCTTCTCTGCACGCCGCACCGGCGGCTGGGTCATGCAGACGGCCGACGTGCGCCAGGAGTTCCAGGATTTCCAGCAACTCTTCGCCCGGGCCATGTTATTCCTCGATGCGCCGGACCACGGCCGCATCCGCGGCGTGCTGAACGCCGGATTCCGGGCCGACTTGTTGCAGCGCTGGATTCCGACCATCGAGCGGCGCGTCGACGCCATCCTGGACGCCGTCGATGCCGCGTCCGGCTTCGATTTCGTCGAGGTCCTGGCCCGGCCTTTGCCGGCCGAGGTGATGGCCTTGTTGATGGGCATCCCGGCCGCCGACAGCGCCACATTCATCGGCTGGTCCGACGAGCTCTCGGCCTTCATCGGTTCGCCATCGCCTTCGCTCGCGCAAGCCCGTCGGGCGCGGCACAGCCTGCTCGGCATGGCGCGCTATTTCGAAGGCCTTGCCGCCATGCCCCAGCGCATCGATCCAGAAGGCTTGATGGGCCGTCTGCTGCAAGCCGAAGCCGAGGGTGGCATCCACTGTGGCGCCGAACTGCTGTCCCAATGCGCCATGTTGCTGTTCGCCGGGCACGAAACCACGCGGAACCTGCTCGGCAACGGCCTTCGTGCACTGCTGGCCGAACCGGGTGCCTGGCAACGCCTGCGGCGCGAGCCGGCGCTGCTGCCGGGCGCTGTGCGCGAGGTGCTGCGCTTCGACAGCCCGGTCCAGTACACGGGCCGCCGGGCCGCCGCCGAAATGGTGGTGCACGGACAGCGGATTGCGCGCGGCGACCTGGTCATCGCATTGATCGGCAGTGCCAACCGCGATCCCGCGCGCTACGAGCAGCCCGATCGGCTTGACATCGGCCGCCGGGGCTGCGGCCTGCTGTCCTTCGGCGCCGGTCCCCATGTGTGCATCGGCGCTGCGCTGAGCCTCATGGAGGCCGAGATCGTCTTCGGGCGCCTGCTTGAGCGCTTTCCCCGACTTGCGGCAGCCGAGGGACCGGCGCGGTGGAACGGCAATCCCGTCTATCGGGGGCTGAGCACGCTGCTGGTCAAGCAGGGTGCCCAGGTGGCGCAGCGCGCCACCGAGAGTTGCATGTGAAGGAGGTGCCATGGCCCAGGTCGAACAGCTCCTGCCCCTTCCGGGACCGCCCGGCGCCAACGCCGCCTGGCAGCAGCGCAGCCTGCGCAGCATCTGGCATCCGTGCACTCAGATGCAGCGGGCGGCCGTTGTGCCACCGTTGCCGATGGCTCGGGGCCAGGGCCCGTGGCTGTTCGATCTCGAAGGACGGCGCTACTTCGACGCCGTCAGTTCATGGTGGGTCAATCTGTTCGGCCATGCGGACCCGGGCATCAACTCGGCCCTGAAGGACCAGCTCGACAGCCTTCCGCACGTGATGCTTGCCGGGTGCACGCACACGCCGGCGGTGCTGCTGGCCGAGCGCCTGTCGGCCCTGACGGGCGGGGTGCTGGGGCACTGCTTCTTCGCCAGCGACGGGGCCTCGGCGGTGGAGATCGCGCTGAAGATGAGCTTCCATCACTGGCGCCGAATCGGGCAACCGGAGAAGCGGGAGTTCGTGTGCCTGCGCGGCGGCTACCACGGTGAAACGCTGGGTGCGCTGGCGGTCACCGACATCGACGTCTTCCGCGACGCGTATGACCCGCTGCTGATGCGTGTGCATCAGGTCGTGTCTCCCGACGCTCGGCAGGCCGCGGCAGGCGAGGGCGCCGCCGACGTGGCGGCCTGCGCTGCGGGCGAACTCGAAGCCTTCTTCGCTGAGCGCCACGCGCACATCGCCGCGCTGATCGTCGAGCCGCTGGTGCAATGCGCAGGCGGGATGGCGATGCACGACCCGGACTACCTGCGGCGTGTGCGCGCGCTGTGCGACCGCTATCAGGTGAGCCTGATTGCCGACGAGATCGCCGTGGGGTGCGGGCGGACGGGCAGCTTCTTCGCCTGCGAACAGGCCGGCATCTGGCCGGACTTCATCTGCCTGTCGAAGGGCATCAGCGGCGGGGTGCTGCCGCTGTCGCTCGTGATGACGCGCGATGCGATCTACGAGGCGTTCCTGGGCGACGAAGCCTCGCAAGGTTTCCTGCATTCGCACTCGTACACCGGCAACGCGCTGGCCTGCCGCGCGGCGCTGGCGGTGCTCGATCGCTTCGCGCAGGACCAGGTGCTGGATCGCAATGCCGAGTGGGCGAACAGGGTCGATGCGGCGCTCGATCCACTGCGCATCGACCCGCGGGTGGAGCATTTGCGTCGACGCGGGATGATCTGGGCCTTCGACGTTCGTCCCGAATTCGCGGGGGAGCGCTTCGCCGAACGGTTTCATCTCGCCGGGCGCGGACATGAGTTGCTGATCCGGCCGATCGGCCACACGGTCTACCTGATGCCGCCCTACCTGCTCGACAGCGGGTTGGCCGAGTGGTTGGCCGAGCGGTTGCTGAAAACCTTCCACGACGTGATCTCAGCGGAGGACGCCCATGCTGATCGAACACCTGAGCCGGCGATTGCTTGAACTGGAGGAAAAGGGGCTGAGGCGGCAGCGTCGCAGCGCCGAGTCGGCCAGCACGCCCTGGCGGCGCGTGCGGACGGCCGAAGGTTCGACGCGGGCCATGCTGTCCTTCTGCAGCAACGACTACCTCGGGCTGGCCACCCATCCGGGACTGGTGGCCGCGGTCGGCGAGGGCGCGCGCCGCTTTGGCGCGGGAAGCGGCGCTTCGCATCTCGTCAGCGGCCACTCGGTGGCGCACGACGCGCTCGAAGAGGAGCTGGCACGGTGGATGTCGCCTCATATCCCGGGCGCGCGGGCATTGAGCTTCTCCACGGGCTACATGGCCAACCTGGCGCTCCTGACAGCGCTGGGCGACAGCAGCGCTGCGATCTTTGCAGACAAGCTCAACCATGCGTCGCTGATCGACGGTGCGCTGCTGTCCAAGGCCCCCCTGCAGCGCTATGCACACGGCCGCCTGGATCTGCTCTCGCTTCACCTCGAGCGGTGCACGCAGCCGGTGAAGCTGATCGTGACCGACGCCGTCTTCAGCATGGACGGCGATCGGGCGGACCTGCCTACCCTGCTCGCCCTGGCCGAGGCGAACGACGCCTGGCTGGTGGTCGACGACGCGCATGGCTTCGGTGTGCTGGGAGAGCAGGGACGGGGCAGCCTCTCCCACTTCAGCTTGTGCAGCGAGAGGCTGATCTACATGGGAACGCTGGGCAAGGCAGCGGGACTCGCGGGCGCGTTCGTGGCAGCCCACCCCGTCGTCATCGAGTGGCTGGTCCAGGCCGGGCGCACCTACATCTACACCACGGCACAACCTCCCGGCATCGCACACGCGGCTTGCACCGGGCTGAAGCTCATCGCGGGTCATGAGGGCGAAGCCCGACGTGCACGGCTGCGGCGCCTGGTCGGTGCCTTGCGCGACCGGATGGCCGCGATCACCGGCCAGCACCCTCGCCTGGGCTGGCTCCTGCCCGCGTCCGACACACCGATCCAGCCCCTGGTGGTCGGCACCAACGCGGCCGCGATGTGGCTCGCGGCCGCGCTGGATCGGCAGGGCCTGTGGGTGCCGGCCATCCGACCGCCCACGGTGCCGCAGGGCACGGCGCGACTTCGCATCACGCTCAGCGCTTCGCATTCGATGGAAGACGTGGATGCGCTCGCGGATGGCCTCGCCCGTGCCGCTGGAAGAATGCAATGAGCGAGCTCGACACCGTGTTGCGCGGTTGCTTCGTCACAGGCACCGATACCGAAGTCGGCAAGACGCGCGTGAGCGCAGGGCTGCTCCATTGGCTGGCTGTGCGTGGGTTGCGGTGTGCGGGCTACAAGCCGGTGGCCGCGGGCATCGAGCGCCTCGCCGGCGAATCGGTGAACGAAGACGTGCGCCTGCTGCACCGCGAGAGTTCGGTGTCCCTGTCGATGACCGAAGTCGGGCCTTGCCAGCTCCAGGCCGCATGTGCTCCGCACATCGCGGCCGAGTTGCAGGGGCGAACCATCGAGCGCGCCGCGCTCGTTGCGGGTGCCTGCGCGCTTGCCGGACGAGTCGACCATCTGGTGGTCGAAGGTGCCGGTGGCTTTTGCGTGCCGTTGGGCCAGGACTTCGACACCGCCGACCTCGCGGGCGACCTCGGGTTGCCGGTCGTCCTGGTGGTGGGGTTGCGGCTGGGATGCCTCAACCATGCCTTGCTCAGTGTGGAAGCGATACGCGCCCGCGGCCTGCGTCTGGCGGGTTGGGTGGCGAACACGGTCGATCCCTCCATGCTTCATCCCTTTGCCAACCTGCGCACGCTGCGGGCTCTGCTGGGCGCGCGGGGCGCTCCTTGCCTGGGCGTGATCCCCCGGCTGACCGACCCCAGCCCCGCCCAGGTCTCCACCTGGTTGGACGACGACGCGCTGCACACCCTGTTTGCACTCCAGCGCACGGCATGCCAAGGGTTTTCCCCTGTCCGAAATCTAACATTCAATCATGAATGAACGTTAATATTCCTGTCATCATGAACACCCATTCGACAAGCATCGCGCCCAAGGCGAGAGCGCAGGCCCTGGCACCGGGGCGGGCCTTGCTGGCGGTGGAGAACGTCTCCGTCCGCTTCGGCAGCATCGTGGCGCTGGACGGCGTGTCCTTCGACGTGCAGGCCGGGCAGGTGACGGGCCTCATCGGCCCCAATGGCGCCGGCAAGACGACGCTGTTCAACTGCCTTTCACGTCTCTACGTCTGGCAATCGGGCGACATCTTCTTCAACGGCCGCTCGCTGCGCCCGATCGCGACACACCGGATCGCAGGGATGGGCATCGGCCGGACGTTCCAGAACCTCGCGCTGTTCGAATCGATGTCCGTGCTGGAGAACGTCAAGGTCGGCGGCCACAGCGTCACCTCGACCGGCTTCTTCGCGAATTCGCTCCGCCTGCCCGCGGTGCGCCGTGAAGAGCGTGTCCTGACCGAGCGCGCCTGCCAACTGATCGAATTCCTGGAACTCGCTTCGGTGGCGCACTTGCCGGCCGGGCAACTGCCCTTCGGCACGCGCAAGCGGATCGAACTGGCGCGCGCGCTGATGGGCAGGCCGCAACTGCTGTTGCTCGACGAGCCCGCTGCGGGCCTCAACCACGAGGAAGTCGATGCCCTCGGCGGCCTGATCCGGAGCATCTGCAAGGGGCTGGGTGTCACGGTGCTGCTGGTCGAGCACCACATGGGGCTGGTGATGGGCGTTTCCGATGCCGTGGTGGCCCTCAATTTCGGGCGTCGCCTTGCGGCCGGTACGCCGCAGGAAGTGCAGCGGCATCCTGACGTGATCGCCGCCTACCTGGGAGGCGCGCAATGAGCACCGAACTCCTGAAAGTGCACAACCTGTCGGCCTTCTATGGCCAGTTCCAGGTGCTCCACGGCGTCGACTTCAGCCTCCGTCAAGGCGAAATCACCACACTGCTGGGTGCCAATGGGGCGGGCAAGACGAGCACCTTGCGCGCGCTCTCGCAAATGATCCGCACGCAGGGGCGTATCGAGTTCGAGGGCAGTTCTCTCGTCGGGCAGTCGACCGAGGCGGTGACGCGCTGCGGCATCGCCCATGTGCCCGACGGCCGCGGCACCTTCACCGGCCTGACCGTGGAAGAAAACCTTCGCCTGGGTGCCTACGTGCGGCGCGACCGCGCGGCGATCGCTGAGGACATGGAAAAGATGTACGGCTACTTCCCGCGCCTGAAGGAACGCCGGGCGCAGCAGGCCGGGACGCTGTCGGGCGGCGAGCAGCAGATGCTGGCCATCTCGCGCGCGCTCATGCTGCGGCCCAAGCTGCTGCTGATGGACGAGCCGTCGTTCGGCCTCGCGCCGATGGTGGTGCGCGAGATTTTCGAGCTCATCCGCAGGATCAACCGGGCCGAGAAGACGACCATCCTCCTGGTCGAGCAGAACGCGGCACTCACGCTCGAGTTCGCGACCCATGCCTACCTGATGGAGACCGGCCGGATCGTGCTGTCGGGCACTGCGGAGGCCATCAAGCAGGACGACAACGTGCGCAAGGCCTACCTGGGCTACTGAGCCTGCACATCAACCCGAATCCAAAGAGGACACGATGGAGACGCTCATCCACCAGACCGTTGCCGGCCTTGCCACCGGCGGCGTGTACGCCAGCGTGGCGCTTGCGCTGGTCATGATCTACCAGGCCACCGGCAACGTGAACTTCTCGCAGGGCGAGATGGCCATGTTCTGCACCTACATCGCATGGGCGCTGATCCATGCGGGCGTTCCGTACTGGGGCGCCTTCATCCTGACGGTCGCCTTCGCCTTCCTGCTCGGCGCTGGCATTCAGCATCTGCTGCTGCGGCCCCTGGGCAACGTGCCGGTGCTGTCGACCGTGACCGTGTTCATCGGGCTGCTGGTCATCTTCAACAGCGTGGCCGGCTGGCTTTTCACCTACACGATCAAGTCCTTCCCGAGCCCGTTTCCGGACCGGCCCTTGTTCGGGCAGACCTATGTCTCGTCGCACGAACTCGGAACCATCGGCATCACGCTGGTCGTGCTTGCCCTGCTGTTCGGCTTCTTCCGCTTCACCTCGCTGGGGCTGGCGATGCGCGCGGCGGCCCAGAACCCGGTCTCGAGCCGCCTGGTCGGCATCCGCGTGGGCTGGATGCTCGCACTGGGTTGGGGCCTGGCATCTGCCATCGGTGCGGTGGCCGGAATGATGGTGGCACCAGTGCTCTACCTCGACCCCAACATGATGTCCGGGGTGTTGCTGTACGCGCTTGCCGCCGCGCTGATCGGCGGCATCGACAGCCCCCTGGGCGCCGTGATCGGCGGGCTCGTGGTCGGCGTGCTGGAGAACCTCGTCGGCACCTACCTGATCGGCACCGAGCTCAAGCTCACCATCGCGCTGCTGCTGATCGTCGGCGTGCTGGTGCTCAGACCCTCCGGTCTGCTGGGGACGCGCCACGTCTTGAAGGTCTGAGCCATGATGAATCAAGCAACCACCACCTCGCTGCCGGCCACCGCATCGGCTCGCTCGAAGCGCGGCCTGCGCGCCGCGGCCCTGACTCTCCTGGCCGCCGGCATGCTGGTCTCGCCCTTCTTCGGGAGCAGCTACCTGCTGTTCCAGGCGACGATGGTCATGGTCTACGCGATCGCGCTGCTGGGCCTGAACATCCTCACCGGCTACAACGGGCAGATCTCGATCGGCCATGGTGCCTTCTATGCCGTGGGCGCCTATGTGGCGGCCATCCTGATGGATCAGTCGGCCGTTCCTTACTGGCTCACGCTGCCGGTGGCGGGCGCGGTCTGTCTGGTCGTCGGCTTCCTGTTCGGCCTGCCGGCGCTGCGACTCGCAGGCCTGTATCTCGCGCTGGCCACCTATGCACTCGGCGTGGCATTGCCGCAACTGCTGAAGTTCAAGAAGTTCGAGGGCTGGACCGGCGGCGTGCACGGCATCATCCTGAACAAGCCGGAAGCACCCTGGGGCCTGCCGATCAGCGCCGACCAGTGGCTGTACTTCTTCACCCTCGCGGTGGCGGTGCTGATGTTCGTGCTTGGCTGGAACCTGCTGCGCGGCCGCGTGGGTCGCGCGCTGGTGGCGGTGCGCGACCACCCGATCGCAGCGGTCTCGATGGGGGTGAACACCTCGCTCTACAAGTCGCTGGCTTTCGGCGTGAGCGCCATGTTCACGGGCATTGCCGGCGCGCTGAGTGCCATCGCGGTGCAATTTGTGTCGCCCGAGAGCTTCACGATCTTCCTGTCGATCTCCTTCCTGGTCGGCATCGTCGTGGGCGGTGTCGCGACGATTCCGGGCGCGATCTTCGGTGCCATCTTCATCCAGTTCGTGCCGAACTTCGCGGCCTCCATCTCGGAAGGTGCACCCTGGGCGATCTATGGCGTGGTGCTGATCGCCTTCACTTTCCTGGCGCCGCGCGGCATTGCGGGCGCGCTTTTCCGACGCCGCTAGCCCGACGAACCAGCGCGGCAACCCTGACGACCACCAACCCTGAACAAGGAAAGAGGAGCCTCATGAACATCAATCGACGCATTTCGATCGCCCTGGTTTGCAGTGCCATGGCGGCGGGCCAGGCCCTGGCGGCGGACTCTCCGGGCGTGACCAAGACCGAGATCCGCCTGGGCCAGACCATGGCCTACAGCGGTCCGGTGTCCGCCTATGGCCAGTACGGCAAGGCCGAGGTGGCCTATTTCAAGATGCTCAACGAACGCGGTGGCATCAACGGGCGGAAGATCGAGCTGATCAGCCTCGATGACGGCTACAGCCCGCCCAAGACCATCGAGCAGGTCCGTCGCCTCGTCGAGCGCGACGAGGTGCTGGCGCTGTTCCAGAATCTCGGCACCGCCTCGAACACCGCCATCCAGAAGTATGTGAACGCGAAGAAGGTGCCCAACCTGTTCGCGATCTCCGGGGACTCCAAATGGGCCGACGGCACGGCGTATCCGTTCACCACCAGCTGGCAGCCGAGCAACCAGACCGAGGCCCGCGTGTACGCCAAGCACATCCTCGCGACGCGGCCGAACGCGAAGATCGCGGTGCTCTACCAGAACGACGACTACGGCAAGGACGCACTGAAGGGCTTCAAGGAGGAACTGGGCGACAAGGCGTCGTTGATCGTCGCCGAGAAGTCCTACGAGGTGAGCGATCCGACCGTCGACTCCCAGATCGTCTCCTTCAAGGGCGCCGGCGCCGACGTGTTCTTCAGCATCACCACGCAGAAGTTCGCGGCGCAGGCGATCCGCAAGGCCCACGACATCGGCTGGAAGCCCACGCAGTACCTCAACAGCCTGGCCTCGTCGGTGGGCGCCGTGCTGGAGCCCGCGGGGCTGGACAAGTCCGAGGGCATCATCTCGGTGGCCTACCTCAAGGACCCGTCGGACAAGTGGTGGGCCAACGACCCGGCCATGAAGGACTACCTCGACTTCATGAAGAAGTACCTGCCGGGCGACAACGTCTACGACACGATGAACGTATTCGGCTACTCGGCGGCCCAGACGATGGCGCACGTGCTCAGGCAGTGCGGCGACAACCTGTCGCGCGAGAACCTGATGTACCAGGCAACGCACATCAAGAACCTCGTCCTGCCGATGACCCTGCCGGGCATCGTGATCAACACCACGCCCGAACAGCGGACCGCGCTGCGCTCGATGCAGCTGGCCCGGTTCGACGGCAAGTCCTGGCAGCTGTTCGGCAACATCATCAGCGCCCGTTGAGGCTGCGCGAGGCCCGCACCATGCATCAGATCGACATTCCGCAGCACGTCCTCGACCGGGCCCGGGCCCGTCGAGGGTCGGTCGAGGTGTTCGGCGACCTGGATCCGTCGCGCACGGCATTGCTGGTCATCGACCTTCAGAACGGGTTCATGGCGCCCGGACAGCCCGGGGAGCTGCCGTCCGCCCGCGAGATCGCCGGCAACGTCAACCGCATCGCGTCGGCGCTTCGTGGGGCAGGGGGCCAGGTGGTGTGGCTCCGCCACACCCACGAGCCCGGCGACCACGCCAATCCCTGGCCGCGGTTCGTCGAATTTGCCGCCGGTTGGGGCGAAGGCCTGAACGCGGCACTCGTGCCGGGCCAACCTGGGCACGAGCTTCATGCGTCGCTGGAGGTCTGCCCCGAAGACCAGGTGGTGAACAAGACCCGGTTCAGCGCGTTGATCCAGGGTTCGTCCGACCTGCACGAACGCCTGCAGCGGCGGGGCATCGACACCGTGATCGTGACAGGCACGGTCACCAATGTATGCTGCGAATCCACCGCGCGCGACGCGATGATGCTCAACTACAAGGTGCACTTCGTCTCAGATGCGAACGCGGCGCGCACCGACGCCGAGCACAACGCCACGCTGGCCAATATGCTGCTGTGGTTCGCCGATGTGCGCGATACCGACCAGATCGTCGATCTTCTGCGGGCGTCCGGCCAGCGCAGTCGTCAAATCCTATGACCTCGACTTCTTCGTCCATCCGAACGCCCAGGAAAGTCTCGATATCCGCCGCGGCACGCCCCGCGAAAGTTCGTCGCTCGCAGGAGGAGCGGACGGAGGAGACGCGCTCGAAACTGATCGCGGCGGCGGTCGAGGTCATCAACGAAGTGGGGTTCGCCAAAACCACCTCGTTGCTGATCTCCAAGCGCGCACAGGTGTCGCGCGGCGCGTTCCAGCACCAGTTCGGCACCGTCCAGAATCTGATGCTGCACCTGGTCAAGCACCTTTCGAGCGACCTGGTGGGCCAGATCGAGCTGGAGAGCGTGCGCTATGCCTCTCCGACCGAGCGACTGCGTGCCATCGCGTTGCGTTACTGGAGCGTCTACCAGAGTCCCGAGTACCGTGCCGTGCTGCTCATCTGGATCGGCTCCGTACCGCATGTGGAGCTGGCGGATCGCATCAACAGCCTGATGCAGTCGATCGACGGTCAGCGTGACAGGAACTGGACCGAGATCTTTGCCGATCTCGCCATCCCCGAGCAGGACCTGCACATCTTCCGGCGCATGCTGCTTGCGGCTGTGCGAGGGCTGGCGATCCACGCGATCTACAGCCGCACGCAGGTCAGCTTCGACGAGATCCTGTCTCTGGTCGTTCGCCTCTGGGCACAGCTGACGGACCGGACCCGAATTCCCGAGTCGATCGCCTAGACAGCGATGGAATCCGCCGGCACCTGGCTGGCGCCACCGGCGCTGCGCAGGGCGGCCAGCGCCTCCGAATCCGTGCGGTAGGTGAACAGCAGCGGCCCCGGCTGCAGCAGCCCGGCGCGTTCCAGCACCTGCATCGCGGGCAGCTTCAGGCCCGACACGTGCAGGCGGATGCCCTGGCTCTCGAGCGCGCGGCGGATGTTGCCGAACACCTCTGCGCCCGTCAGGTCGACGCGGTTGATCGGGTGCGCGAACAGGCACACGTCCGTCAGGCCCGGCCGCTGGGCCACGGCGGAGTTGATGGCCCGCTCCAGCGTGGTGGCGGACGCGAAGTCCAGTTCGGCGTCCATGCGCAGCGCGTACAGGTTCGGTGCCAGCGCCGGCAGGCTCAGCAGGTGGCGGTCGCGCAGGCTGCCATCGGGATGCAGGCCCACCTCGACGATGCGTGGATGCAGGTGGCGGTACATGTAATGCGCCAGCGCCGCCAGCAGCCCGCCCAGCACGCCCCAGTAGATCGACGGCGCGGTGGCGATGGTCAGCACGAAGGTGCCGAAGGCGATGGCCGCTTCGATGCGCGAGATTCGCCACAGCGCCACGAACGCCGAGGGCTTGAGCAGCCCGAGCGTGGCGGTCGCGACGATGGCCGCCAGCACCGCCTGCGGCACGTGGTACAGCAGCGGCATGGCCCACAGCAGCGCCGCCGCGACCACCGCCACGCTGAACAGCGTCGACCATTGCGACTTGGCGCCCGCATACAGCGTGATCGCCGAGCGCGAGAAGGACGAGCTGGTGGGAAAGGAGCCGCTCAAGCCAGAGGCGATCTTGCCCAGGCCCTGGCCGATCAGGTCCTGGTTCTCGTTCCAGAGCTTGCCGGCGCGCGCGTTGTCGACCTTGGCGCTCGACGCGGTTTCCAGGAAGCTCACCAGCGTGATGAGGAAGGAGGGCAGCAGCAGCGCGCCCAGGTCGTTCCACGACAGGCCCATGGGCAGGTAGAAGCCCGGCAGGCCCGAGGGCAGGGCGCCGATCACCGCGCCGCCGCGCAGCGCGTAGCTCACGGCAAAGCTCAGCGCGGCACTCAGCGCGACCAGCGCCATGGTGGTCGGAAAGCGCGGCGTGAAGCGCTTGCCGGCCCACAGCATCGCCATGCTGCCCAGTCCGAAGGCAATGGCGATGAAGTCCGGCGGCGGGCCGTGCAGCGCCTGCGCGAAGCTGCGGCCCGTGAAGCCCAGCAGGGCCGGCAACTGCGACAGCGTGATCAGCACCGCCGCGCCTTGCGTGAAGCCCATCAGCACCGGCGAATTGACCAGCCGCAGCAGCCAGCCGAAGCGCCCAGCGCCCAGCAGCACCTGCATCGCGCCCGAGAGCAGCGTGAGCCACACCGCCAGCGACACCCACTCCCGGCTGCCCGGCACCGCCAGCGGCGCCAGCGACGCGCCCACCAGCAGGCTGGTGAGCGCGGTCGGCCCCACCGACAGCCGGGCCGAGGAACTGAACAGCACGGCGATCAAGGCCGGGAACAGCGCCGCGTAGATGCCGGTGATCAGCGGCATGCCCGCCAGGGCCGCGTAGGCCACGCCCTGCGGAATGACCATCAGCGCGACGGTGATGCCGGCCGAGGCTTCGTTGACGAGCAGCGCGCGGTCGGGTCGGGGCCAGTTCAGGAAAGGGAACCAGTGCGCGAGACGCTCGCGGCGAGTGGCGGTCGTTGCTATCGAATTCATAGCTGTCCGCGCCCGGTGGACGGGCGCTGCAGGCATTTTTGGCTCAAGGCGGTGGGTGAGCCGGTTCGCTACGAGGCCGGCCGCACGGTGTCGCCGATTGTGCGTGATGGGCGTGCCCGGACCAGGGCCTGAGCGCTTCCGGCCCTTAACATCGCCGCCTCGTCGCCATGCGACCCAAGTGGCCTGCCAGGCGGCATCGGTCGGCAGGCAAAGGGCCGGCAGGTCGGGCGTCGCGGCTCGACGGCAGGCGCCGCATGTGCGATGCCTCTTCAAGCTTTTTCACAACCGGAGACAAAACAACCATGTTCAGCCATGTGATGGTGGGGTCCAACGACATCGAGCGCTCCAAGCGCTTCTACGACGCGGTGCTTGCCGTGCTCGGCGCCGGCGAGCCGGTGCGCAACCAGAATCTCACCGGCCAGACGCGCCTGTTCTACCGCCACGACGGCGCGAGCTTCTGCATCAGCGAGCCGCTGAATGGCGAGTCGGCCTGCGGTGCCAACGGCGGCACCATCGGCTTCAAGTGCAGCTCGCCCGAGCAGGTCACCGAGTTCCACGACGTGGCGGTGGCCCATGGCGGCACCTCCATCGAAGAGCCGCCAGGCCTGCGCGAAGGCAAGCTCGGCGCGATGTACCTGTCCTACGTGCGCGACCCGGACGGCAACAAGCTCTGCGCACTGCACCGGCCAAAGACGCCGAGCTGAGGTCGCCGGCGAGCGGAAGGCCGGCGCTCAGGCGTGGTTCGCCAGCGCGCCCAGCGCCGGCCCCACGAGCCGGTAGCTCAGCCGATCCGGCACCCGTTGCGCACCCAGGCCCTCGTAGAAGGCGATGCCGCGCAGGTTCGTCGCCTTCACGGGCCAGTCGATGCGGTGGCATCCGTGGGTTGCGGCGTGCCGCGCGAGCCAGGCCATCAGGGCGTGCCCGACCCCGGCGCTGCGGTGACCGGCCCTCACGTAGAGCTCCTTGAGCTGGCAGTGCCGGCGCAGCGCGGGGTCGAAGTCGACCAGCGAATGGACGAAGCCGAAGGCGGCCAGGCCCACAACCTCATGCCCGTCCGTCGAGGCGACTGCCAGCTGTTGCGGCGATCCCGGTGCCAGCAGCCGGTCGAGCAGGTGCGCCCGCACGGTCTCGCGTGGTGCCACGGTGCCTTCGTTGTAGAAGGCGTGCAGTTCCACCAGCAGGTCGACGAGCGACGCGTGCTGAGGTTCACCGACCAGATCGACCTGCATGCCGATGCCTTGCGGTCGGCTCAGAACAGCTTCGTTGCGTTCTTCAGCACGTAGTCGCAGGCCTTTTCCTTCAGCTTGCCCGACAGGCCCTTGAGGTTGAGCGACTGGCCGTCGCTGCCCATGAGCAGGCCCTTGGCGCCGTTGGCGTAGCCGGTCTGCTGCGGCTTCTGGCCGGTGACCATGCCCAGCAGCTTGTCCTTGATGCCATTGGCGCTGGCGGCGTTGAGGTAGTTGTTCTTCACGCAGTACTGGATGACGCCGGCCGCGTTGCCGGCGGTGCTGGCGCCGATGGCGGGCAGCGAGTTGCCGATGCCCGAGTTGGCGAGCTGGTCCTTCATCGCGTCCATCAGCTTGTTGGCATGCACAGGCGTGGCAAGTGCCGCGGCGAGCGCGAGAACGGCGGCGGAAATGCGCAGGGAAGGGCGAAGAGAACGGGGCATGGGCGGACTCCTTGAGATGCGGTGACAGATCGATCTGCTATGAAAAATGTAGCTGCTCGCGCAAGCAGGACGGGCGCTACGGCCTCTTTTTATGTTGAAACGCCGTGGGGGATTGCCCGGTGGCGGCCTTGAACATGGCGCAGAACGCGCTGTCGGTGGCGTAGCCGCTGGCGGCCGCGACCTGGCTCACGGCCATGCCGCGCGCCAGCAGTGGCAGGGCATGGGCCAGCACGGCCTGCTGGCGCCACTGCTGCCAGCTCATGCCGAGCTGGTCGCGGAACAGGCGGGCCACGGTGCGCTCGCTGGCGCCGATGGTGGCGGCCCGCTCGGCCAGCGTGGCGCGGTCGGCCGGGTTGCGCAGCAGCGCCTCGCACAGCTGGCGCAGGCGCTTGTCGGCGGGCAGCGGCACGTCGATGCGGATCTGCGTGGCGCGTTCCAGCTCGTCGACCAGCAGCGGTGCGATCCAGCGCTCGCGCTGCGCCGCGTGCGCATCGACTGGCGGCAGGCCGTCGGGCGTGGTGTCCAGCGCCAGCATCAGCGCGCGCAGCAGCGGGCTGATCTCCAGCACCTCGCAGCGCTCCCAGGCCGGGCCCAGCCAGCTGTGCAGGTAGACGGTGCGCAATTCCGCGTCCTCGATCAGCGTGATGCTGTGCGGCACATCGGCCGGCACCCACAGGGCGCGCGAGGGCGGCACGATGTAGCTGCCGTCGGCGGTGCTCAGGCGGATCACGCCGCGCGTCGAGAAGGTGAGCTGCGGCCAGGGATGCTGGTGCAGCTCGACGAGGGTGTCGGCGCGCAGGAAATGCTCCTTGGCGCGCAGGGGCCGCATCGCGTCGGGCGCGTACAGGTGCGGCGTCAGCGGGCCGACGCTGGTGGTGGGTGCGTGCAGGCCGCCGGGTGGGGCGCCACGACGTGCGCGAACGGCTTCGGCCGGCACGTCGGGCGCGCTGGCATCGGCGGTGGAGGAAAAAACATCGAGCGCAGGCGGCATGGTCAGGTTCCCTTCGAAGCGCACCCGCCGGACAGATGCGGTCGGTCGTGTGGCCGGTTTTCAGCAAATGTTGGCAAGGTGTCGCTATTCTGACGCAGGCCGGCCGCCTAGCATCGGGGCAGCTTCTTCCGACGACCGCCCATGTCTGCATCTTCCGACACCGCTCTTCCCGCCACGTCCACCCTGCGCTCCGACGCCTCGCTCATCGGGCTGGTCGGGCTGGCGCACGGCATCAGCCATTTCAGCCAGCTCATCCTGGCGCCGTTGTTCCCGTGGCTGAAGGACGCGTTCAACGTCAGCTACACCGAACTGGGCGCGGTGCTCACGGTGTTCTTCGTCGTCTCGTGCGCGGTGCAGGCGGCATCGGGCTTCATCGTCGACAAGATGGGGCCGCGCCCGGTGCTCTTCGTCGGGCTGGGTTGCCTGGGGCTGGCGGCCTTTGGCTATGCGATGGCGCCCAACTACTGGGCCATGCTGCCGTGCGCGGTGCTGGCGGGCATCGGCAACGGCGTGTTCCACCCGGTCGACTACACGCTCTTTAACCGCAAGGTGGCGCCTACGCGCCTGGGCCATGCCTACAGCGTGCACGGCATCACCGGCAGCCTGGGCTGGGCGCTGGCGCCGGCCTTCGTGGTGCCGATCGCCATCGCCTACGGCTGGCGCGCGGCGCTGGCCTCGGCGGGCGTGCTGGCGCTGGCGGTGCTGGTGGTGCTGTGGTTCAACCGCGGCGCGCTGGCGCTGGATGTGAAGGCCGTGCAGAAGGCGACGGGGCAGGGCGCGGCGGCGCCGGCAGGCGGCGAGTTCGACTTCCTGCGCATCCCGGCGGTGTGGATGTGCTTCGGCTTCTTCTTCTTTTACGCGATGGTGATCAGCATCGTGCAGACCTTCGCGCCGGTGGCGGCGGGCAAGCTGCACGCCGTGCCGGTGGCGCTGGTGGCGATCTGCCTCACCGTCTACATGGTGGCCAGCTCGGTGGGCATGGTGGCGGGCGGCTTCCTCGCGTCCGACCCCTCGCGCTGCGAACGCATCGTGGGCATCGGCTTCGGCATCGCGGCCTGCTTCGCGCTGGTCATGGCGCTGGTCGACTTTCCGCCGGTGGTGGTGCCGGTGCTGTTCGGCGCCATGGGCTTCGCCTCGGGCATCGCGGGGCCGTCGCGCGACCTGCTGGTCAAGCGCTCCACGCCGGCCAATGCCAGTGGGCGCGTCTACGGCGTCGTCTACGCGGGCCTGGACATCGGGCAGGCCATGGCGCCGCTGATCTTCGGCCGGCTCATGGACGCGGGCCAGTACACCAGCGTGATCCTCGGCCTGGCGCTGGTGCAGGGCGTGCTGATCGCGAGCGCCTTCAATGTGCGCCGGGCCCGGCGCGAGGCACTGCCCGCGGTGCCGGCCTGATGCCGGCGCGCGCCGCACGGCGTCTGTTTCAAGCCAAAACGGCCTGCAGCGCCCGCGGCGCCTGCGCGGGCAGCTATCGTTTTTGTAGCGTTGCGCCAGTCCGCGCGGGTTGATCGCATGGTCGACGGCGTGTCGCTCTACCTGCTCGTGGCGGTCGGTGCCGGCGTGGCCGGTTTCGTGCAGGGGCTGTCGGGCTTTGCCTTCGGGCTGGTCGCGATGTCTTTCTGGGCCTGGGGGTTGGACCCGAAGGTGGCGGCCGTGCTCTCCACCTTCGGCGCGCTCACGGGCCAGGTGATCGCCGCCGTCACCGTGCGGCGCGGCTTCGACTGGCGGGCGCTGCGCCCCTTCGTGTTCGGCGGGCTGGTCGGCGTGCCGCTGGGCGTGTGGCTGCTGCCGCGGCTGGACATCGTGATCTTCAAGGCCTGCCTGGGTGGCCTGCTGGTGCCCTGGTGCCTGGCGATGCTGTTCGCGCGCAGCCTGCCGCAGGTGCGCTGGGGTGGGCGGCTGGCCGATGCGGTGTCGGGCCTGCTGGGCGGCGTCTGCGGCGGCGTGGGCGGCTTCACCGGGCCGATCCCCACGCTGTGGTGCACCTTGCGCGGCATGGCGCGCGATGCGCAGCGCTCGGTGATCCAGAACTTCAACCTCGCGATGCTGGCCGTGGCTTTCACGCTGCAGGTCGGCGCGGGCAACGTCACCGTGCCGATGCTGCCGCTGCTGGCCGTGGTGGCGGTGTGCGTGCTGGTGCCGGTGCTGCTGGGCGCTCGCCTGTACATTGGCCTGAGCGAGCTGGCCTTCCGCCGCATCGTGCTGGGGCTGCTCACCGTGTCGGGGCTGGCGCTGCTGGTGTCGTCGGTGCCGCTGCTGCTGCAGCGCGTGTGATGCGGCCGGGCCGCACAATCCGCGCATGACCTCGAAGCAGTACTGGCTGATGAAGTCCGAGCCCGACGAGTGCTCGATCGACGACGCGCTGGCGGCGCCCGACCGCACCGTTCCCTGGACCGGCGTGCGCAATTACCAGGCGCGCAACTTCATGCGCGATGCCATGCAGGTGGGCGACGGCGTGCTGTTCTATCACTCGAGCTGTCCCGAGCCGGGCATCGCCGGCATCGCGCGCATCGCCTCGGGCGTGAAGCCGGATCCGACGCAGTTCCAACCGGACTCGCCTTACTTCGACCCGAAGTCGAAGCCCGACGCCCCGCGCTGGCTGCTGCTGGACGTGCAGGCCCTGCGCAAGACGCGCCTGCTGGGCCTGCCCGAGTTGCGCACCGTTCCCGCGCTGGCCGGCATGCGGCTGCTGCAGCGGGGCAACCGGCTGTCGATCACGCCGGTGACGGCCGAGGAATGGGCCGTGATCGAGGACCTGCTGCGCTGACCGACGCGTTGGGGGCTCGTGGCAGGGCTCGCGCGATCGCTCAGCGGCCGCGACCCGCCACAAGTTTCATCCCGGGCATCAGCTCAGCCGCCAGTTCCGGGCGTTCGAGCGCGTAGTCGAGGTTCATGCGGGCGATCTCGACATGCTCCTCGCCCAGGGCCTGTGCCCGCGAGCCCTGGCCGCGCTCGATCGCCTGCACCAGCGCGTGGTGGGTGCGGTGGGCCTGCTGCATCCACTGCTGGCCCTCGCGCATCGACGACTGCATGGGCAGCATGGCGCTGGGCGCCGCGAAGGGCTGGCTGTCGAGCATCTCCATGATGCGCCGGACCGACGCGTTGCCGCAGCCCTGGATGATGATGGCGTGGAAGCGGTCGTTCATCTCCACGTAGCCGGCGTAGTCGTCCAGTTCCATGGTGGGCTTGTTGACGACCTTGTCGCCAGCATCCAGGCACTCGTGCAACTCGCGCAGCAACTGTCGGGGCGCGCCGTCCTCGGCGAGCAGGCGGGCCGCGAAGCCCTCGATGACACCCCGCACGCGGATCGCATCCGCGATCTCCTGCGAGGTGAAGCGCCGCATCTGGTAGCCACCGGCGGGGGAGGGCTCGATGAGGCCTTCGTGTTCGAGGCTGGCGAGCGCGAGACGCACGGGCGTGCGCGAGGCGCCCAGTTTCTCGGCCAGCGGGATCTCGGCGAGCCGCTCGCCGGGGCCGAATTCACCCTTGAGGATCAGATCGCGCAGTTGAACCAGGACACGTGATTGTTGGGAATCCATGGCTCTCCTTGTATGCAGTAAGCGAAGCAAATTCTAGGCGCGGCGTTGAGTGCACGCACTCTGGGACGCTTGGCCCGGATCATGCATGCATCAATCGGTGAAAACCATGGGATGAAGTATTTTTACCCTTGTTTAGTGCGCCGTGGACCGAAATAGTGCATTGATCTGCCGCAAAAAACATTTGACCGAGCCGCACTTTTCACGACAATGCATCCCATTGCATGCAACGGAATGCATTGACTGAAAGGCTTGGAGCTTCACGATGATCAGCGCCGAACAAAACGACCTCATCACCCGCGTGGGACGCGGCACGCCCGCAGGCACGCTGCTGCGCCGTTACTGGCAACCGGTGGCCCTGTCCGAGGAACTGCGCGGTCCGCGCCCACTGCGGCCGGTGCAGCTCATGGGCCAGCACTTCGTGCTGTTCCGGGACGAGTCGGGTCGCCTCGGCCTGCTCGACCGCGACTGCCCGCACCGTGGGGCCGACCTGGCCTACGGCCGGCTCGAGAGCGGCGGCCTGCGCTGCGCCTTCCACGGCTGGCTGTTCGATGCCACCGGCCAGTGCCTCGAGACCCCGGCCGAGCCGGCGGGCAGCAAGCTGTGCACGCGCATTCGCCAGGGCGCCTACCCGGTGGTGGAGAAAAGCGGCATCGTCTTCGCATACATCGGCGAGGGCGAGCCGCCCGCTTTCCCCGAGTTCGACTGCTTCGTCGCGCCCGACAGCCACACCTTCGCCTTCAAGGGCCTGTGGGAGTGCAATTGGTTGCAGGCGCTCGAGGTGGGCATGGACCCGGCGCACGCGTCCTTCCTGCACCGCTTCTACGAGGACGAGGACACGTCGGAGAGTTACGGCAAGCAGTTCCGCGGTGCCTCGGCCGACTCCGCCCTGGCCATCACCCAGGTGCTGCGCGAGTACGACCGGCCCGACATCGCCGCCGAGCCGGCGCCGTACGGCATGAAGCTGACCACGCTGCGCAAGCTCTCCGAAGAGCAGACGCACGTGCGCGTGACCAACGTCGTCTTTCCGCAGGCCTTCGTGATCCCGATGAGTTCGGAGATGACGATTTCGCAGTGGCACGTGCCCGTGGACGACACGCATTGCTACTGGTACGCGATCTTCACTTCCTTCACAGGGCCGGTGGACAAGGCGCAGATGCGCGAGCAGCGCCTGAAGACCATCGAGCTGCCGCTGTACACCTCGCGCAAGAACAAACGCAACGAGTACGGCTACAGCGTCGAGGAGCAGCTGACCCAGACCTACACCGGCATGGGCGAGGACATCAACGTGCACGACCAGTGGGCTTGCGAATCGATGGGGCCGATCCAGGACCGCACGCGTGAGCACCTCGGCACGACCGACAAGGGCATCATGCTCTACCGCCGGATGCTGGTGAAAGCCATCGAGGCGGCGCAGGCGGGCGAAGCCGTGCCGATGCAACCCACGGCCGAGGACGCCGGCACGCTGACCGGCCCGCCGTCGATCGACGGTGTGGCGGCTGCCGACAGGACGGCCAGCTACTGCGAAGAGGCCGATCGGGCCCGCCGGCAGGCGTCGGACTGGGCCTCGGCCCGCCTGGTGGCCTGAGATGAGCCCCTTCGCCGAACGCTTCGGTCTCTGGAGCGACGAACAGCAGGCCCAGGCGAGCGAGATCGTCGGGCGCATCGACGCGGGCGAACTCGACGTGCTGCGCTTCGCGTGGGCTGACCAGCACGGTGTGCTGCGCGGCAAGACCCTGGTCGCCGAAGCCGCGCGGGGCGCGCTGGCGCGGGGCGTGAACCTCACGACCACGCTGCTGGCCAAGGACACCTCGCACCGCTCGGTGTTCCCCGTGTTCTCCGCCGGCGGGGGCTTCGCGCTGGAAGGGTTGCAGGGGGGCGCAGACTTCACGGTCCTGGCCGACCCGTCCACCTTCCGCATGCTGCCCTGGGCGCCGCGCACGGGCTGGGTCCTGTGCGATGCGTTCATGAAGGACGGCCGGCGCTGCCCGTTCGACACCCGGCAGATCCTGCAGCGTGCGGTCGACCGGCTGGCCTCGTGCGGGCTGGACTTCGTGGCCGGGCTGGAGGTCGAGTTCCACGTCTTCAAGCTCGACGACGCGCAGATGCGGCTGGCCGACGCCGGCCAGCCGGGGACGCCGCCGGCCGTGTCGCTGCTCACGCACGGCCACCAGTACCTGACCGAGTTGCGCTACGACCGCGTCGATGCGCTCATGGAGCTGCTGCGCACCCAGCTGCAGGCGCTGGGCCTGCCGCTGCATTCGCTGGAGATCGAATTCGGCCCCAGCCAGTTCGAGCTGGTGTTCGGCCCCACGGCGGGCATGGCGCCCGCCGACACGATGGTGCTGCTGCGCAGCGCAATCAAGCAGATTTGCCAGCGCCACGGCTACCACGCCACCTTCATGTGCCGTCCGCGCATTCCCAACGTCATGTCCAGCGGATGGCACCTGCACCAGTCGCTGCGCCATGCGAAGGGCGGCGACAACGCGTTCATGCCCGACGCGAACGGCGACGCTGCACTCCCGCTGAGCCCGCTCGGCATGCAGTACCTCGCGGGCCTGAAGGCCCATGCTCGCGGTGCCGCGGCGCTGGCGAGCCCGACGCTCAACGGCTACCGGCGCTACCGGCCGTTCTCGCTCGCGCCCGACCGCGCCATCTGGGCGCAGGACAACCGCGGGGCCATGCTGCGGGTGCTCGGCGCGCCGGGCGACGAGGCGTCACGCATCGAGAACCGGATCGGCGAGCCGACAGCCAACCCCTATCTGTACCTCGCGTCGCAGATCGTCTCGGGCCTGGACGGCGTGGAGCGCGGGCTGGATCCGGGGCCGTCCGCGGACGCGCCCTACGAGACGCCGGCCGAGGAACTGCCCCGCACGCTCGATGCCGCGCTGTCCGCCTTGCAGGCGGACGCCGCGCTCGTCAATGGGCTGGGAAGGGACTTCGTCGACTACTACTGCCACATCAAGCAGGCCGAGATCGCGCGCTTCAACCTCGAAGTCACCGAGTGGGAGCACCGCGAGTACTTCGACATGTTCTGACCGCCGACGAAATCCGAGATTCCCATGCCCACGATCCACTACATCCTCAAGGACGGCAGCACGCGCAGCGTCGAGGCCAAGCTTGGCGCCAGCGTGATGGAGACCGCCATCCAGCACAACATCCGCGGCATCGACGCCGAGTGCGGCGGCAGCTGCTCCTGCGCGACCTGCCATGTCTACGTCGACGAGGCCTTTCTGGGCCGACTCACGCCGCCGGACGAGATGGAGGACGCGCTGCTGGACGGCACGGCCAGCGAACGCGCGCCCAACAGCCGGCTCAGCTGCCAGATCCCGGTGACGGCGGAACTCGACGGCCTCACCGTGCGCGTGCCGGAGACGCAGGTCTGATGGCCGATGCGCTGGTCATCGTCGGCGCGTCGTATGCGGGCGTGCAGCTCGCGGCCTCTGCGCGGGAGCTGGGCTTCGAGGCGCCGATCGTGCTGCTCGGCGACGAGCGCCACGCGCCGTACCAGCGGCCGCCGCTGTCCAAGGGATTGCTGAGCGGCAAGGCCGCCGCCGACCAGCTCGCGCTGCGCGGCCCGGACTTCTATGCCCAGCAGGGGATCGACCTGCGCCTGGGCACAAGGGCCACGGGCGTCGATCTTTCGTCGCAGCGTGTGCACTTGGCCGACAGCAGCGAACTGGACTACGGCTGGCTCGCCTTCGCCACCGGCGCGCGCTGCCGGCCGCTGGCCGTGCCCGGCGCCGATCTCCAGGGCGTGCACGAGTTGCGAACGCTGGACGATGCCATCGCCGTGCAGGCGGCGCTGGGCCGCAGCCGGCGGGCCTGCGTGATCGGCGGCGGCTTCATCGGGCTGGAAGTCGCGGCGGCGCTGACGGCGGCGGGCGCGAGTGTCACCGTGGTCGAAGGTCAGCCGCGCCTGCTCGCACGCAGCTTTCCCACCCTCATGTCCGACTACGTCGCGGACGCGCATCGCGCACGCGGTGTCGCGCTGGAGTTGGGGCGGGGCGTGGTCGCCCTGGTTGGCGACGGCCAGGGCCATGTGGCGTCGGTGCTGCTGGACGATGGCCGCCAGCTCGAATGCGACCTCGTGGTGCTGGGCATCGGCGTGCTGCCCAATGTGGAACTGGCCCAGGCTGCGGGCATCGCATGCGACGGCGGCATCCTCGTCGACGCGCTGGGGCGCACCAGTGCCCCCAACGTGCTGGCAGCCGGCGACGTCGCCAACATGGCGCTGCCGTCCGCCGCAGCGCCGGGCGCGGTGCGCATGCGGCTCGAATCCATCCAGGCCGCCAACGACGGTGCACGCGCCGCGGCGTCGGTGCTGGTCGGCCAGCCGCAGCCGCTGACGGCTGTGCCCTGGTTCTGGAGCGATCAGCACGATCTGAAGTTCCAGATGGCGGGGCTGCCCGCGCCGGGCGACCAGGCCGTGCTGCGCGGCACGCCCGCCGACCACCGCTTCACCTTGTTCTACCTGCGCGAGGGCCGCGTCGCGGCGGCTCACTCGGTCAACCGTCCGGCCGAGCACATGCTGGCCCGCAAGCTCATCGCCCAGGGCGCTGCCATCTCCATCGAGGTGCTGGCCGATCCGGCCAGCGACCTCAAGCCTTTTTCCATTCCCCGGCCTGCGGGCTGAGTTCTTCCCACGGAGTTCCACGATGAAGATGACCAAACGTACCCTGCTCGCCGCCGCGGCCCTGGCCTGCGTGGCCGGCGCAGCGCAAGCCCAGGACGCGCTCAAGATCGGCCTGATCGGCACCTATTCCGGCCCCTATGCCGACTACGGCCGCCAGTTCGACGCGGGCGTCGCGCTGTACCTCAAGGAGCACGGCGGCAAGATCGCGGGCCGGACGGTGGAGGTGTTGAAGAAGGACACGGGCGGCGCCAACCCCGACGCCTCCAAGCGCATCGCCCAGGAACTCATCGTGCGCGACAAGGTGCAGATCCTGACGGGCCTGGATTTCAGCCCCAACGCCTACGCCGTGGCCGCCGTCGCCACGCAGGCGAAGGTCCCGACGGTGGTGATGAATGCGTCGTCCTCGGGCATCACTGCCGCTTCGCCCTACGTCGCCCGACTGTCGTTCACGGTGCAGCAGGTCTCCGACCCGATGGCGCGCTGGATGCTGAAGAACGGCACCAAGGAAGCCTATGTGGTGGTGGCCGACTACGCGCCCGGTACGGATTCGTTGACCGCCTTCAAGAAGGCCTTCGAGCAAGGCGGTGGCAAGGTTGTGGGGGAACTGCGCACGCCGATGAACAACCCCGACTTTTCTGCCTATGTCCAGCGCATCAAGGACGCCAAGCCGCAGTCGGTGTTCTTCTTCTTCCCCTCGGGTGTGATGCCGCCGGCCTTCCTGAAGGTGTGGAAGGAGCGCGGCATGGACGAGGCGGGCATCAAGCTCTACGCCACCGGCGAGGCCACCGACGACAGCTACCTCGACGCCACTGGTGACGTGGCCCTGGGCCTCGTGACCAGCCACCACTATTCCTACGCCCATCCCTCGGCCAAGAACCAGAAATTCGTGAAGGACTTCGAGGCGCAGTTCGGCACCGGCCTGCGTCCGAGCTACTTTGCCGTGACGGCCTACGACGCCATGGCCGCCATCGACCTGGCCCTCAAGAAGACCGGTGGCGACACCAATGGCGACAAGGTGATGGACGCGCTCAAGGGCCTGGCCTTCGAGAGCCCGCGCGGCCCGATCGAGATCGATGCCGCCACGCGCGACATCGTGCAGACGGTCTACATCCGCAAGACCGAGAAGGCCAACGGCAAGCTGGTCAACGTGGAGTTCGACAAGTTCGACCGCGTCAAGGACCCGGCCAAGGAAGCCAAGTGACGCTTTCGCCCGCCGGGCGCTGACTCCGGCACCGGGCGCACGCAGGGCGCCCCGTGCCCCGCATCGGGAATCCAATGGGAATCGTGCTTTTCGACGGGGTGGCCTACGGCATGCTCCTGTTCCTCATGGCGGTGGGCCTGTCCATCACCATGGGCTTGATGAACTTCGTCAACCTCGCGCACGGCAGCTTCGCCGTCGTGGGCGGGTACGCGGCCGCAGTGCTCATGAACCGGCTGGGCCTGCCGTACGGGCTGGCGCTGGTGGCAGCCTTCGTGGCGGCGGCGCTGCTCGGCGCGGTGCTCGAGTTCGTCTTCTACCGCCACCTGTACCGCGCGCATCCGCTGGACCAGGTGCTCCTGTCGATCGGCGTGGTGTTCGTGTCCATCGCCGCGCTGACGTACTTCTTCGGGCCGACCATGCTGCCCTTCCATTTGCCGGCCGCGCTGCAGGGGCAGTTTTCCGTCGCCGGCGTGGAGCTCAGCCGCTACAGGCTGTTCCTCATTGTCTGTGGCGTGGCGACGCTGGTGTCGCTGCTGCAGCTCATGAACCGCACGCGCTATGGCGCGATGGTGCGCGCGGCCGTCGACAACCAGCGCGTGGCCGGCGGCACCGGCATCCACGTGCAGCGGCTGTTCTTCCTGACCTTCTCGCTGGGCTGCGGGCTGGCAGGCCTGGGCGGCGCGCTGAGCCTGGGCATGCTCGGCCTGGAGCCCTCGTTCCCCCTCAAGTACCTGGTGTACTTCCTGATCGTGGTCTGCGTGGGCGGGGCCGGCACCGTCACCGGGCCCTTCATCGCTGCGCTGCTGGTCGGCGTGGTCGACGTGGCCGGCAAGTACTACCTGCCCGAGGCCGGCGTCTTCCTGATCTACGTCTTCATGATCGGCATGCTGCTGCTGCGCCCCAACGGCATCGTTCCCAAGAAGGGGCTCGCATGAAGGCCATCACCCTCTCGCCGGGCCAGTTGCGCGCGGCCGAAATCGCGTTCTGGCTGCTGCTGGCGTGCAGCTACTTCATCGCGCCCAACCACCTCACGCTGCTCAGCCAGATTCTGATCTTCGGCCTCTTCGCCGTGGCGCTGGACATGGCGCTGGGCTATGCCGGCATCCTCACCGTGGGCCATGCGGCCTTCTTCGGCGCGGGCGCGTACACCGCAGGGCTGCTGGCCAAGCATGGCTGGGGCGAGCCCTTCAGCGGCCTGCTGGCCGCACTGGTCGCGGCCGGCGCGTTGGGCTACGCGCTGAGCTATCTCATCGTGCGCGGCGCCGACCTCACGCGGCTGATGATCACCATCGGCGTGTGCGTGCTGCTGGCCGAACTGGCCAACCGGCTCTCGGGCATCACCGGCGGCACCGACGGCCTGCAGGGCATGGTGGTGAAGCCGGTCTTGGGCCTGTTCGAGTTCGACCTGTTCGGCAAGACCGCCTTCGTCTATGCCTTCGGCGTCGTGCTGGCCATGTTCCTGCTCGTGCGGCTGGTCCTGCGCTCGCCCTTCGGCCTGGCGCTGCGCGGCATCCATGACAACCGCAAGCGGATGCTGGCCATCGGCACGCCGGTGGAAGCGCGGCTGCGCATGGCCTACGCCTTCTCGGCCGCGGTGGCCGGCGTGGCGGGCGCGCTCCTGGCGCAGACCACGCAGTTCGTGGGCATCGAGTCCATCGGCTTCAACCGCTCGGCCGAAATTCTCATCATCCTCGTGCTGGGTGGCACGGGCCGGCTGTACGGCGGCCTGGTCGGCGCGATCGTCTACATGCTGATGCACGACTGGTTCGCCGACATGAATCCGGAGTACTGGATGTTCTGGCTCGGCATCTTCCTGATCGCGGCCGTCATGCTGGGCCGGGGCGGGATCATGGGAGCGCTGTCGCGCCGCATCCGCACGAGGGAGCAGGCACGATGAGCGCCGTGACCCAACACGACGTCCGTAGCGCATGCCGCAGGGCGGGGAGGGCGTCATGACCGCATTGCAGACACAGGGCCTGGGCATCAGCTTCGGCGCGTTCCAGGCCGTGGCCGACGTCGGCCTGTCGCTGGAGCCCGGCGCACGCCAGGCCCTGATCGGGCCCAACGGCGCCGGCAAGACCACGCTGATCAACCTGCTGACGGGCATCTACCGGCCCAGCGCCGGCAGCATCCGCATGAACGGCGAGGACATCACCGGCTGGCCCGCGGACCGGCGCGCACGCGGCGGCCTGGCGCGCACCTTCCAGATCAACACGCTGTTCCCCAGCCTCACGCCGTTGCTCTCGGTGGTGCTGGCCATCCACGAGCGCGAAGGGCAGGGCGCGACCTGGTGGAGGCCCTTCGGGCGGAGCAAGGCGGCCTTCGACGAGGCCCATGCGCTGCTGGATCGCCTGCGGCTGGGTGCGCTGGCCGACGTGCCGGTCGCCGAACTGGCCTACGGCAAGCAGCGGTTGCTCGAGATCGCCCTGGCGCTGGCCGCACGGCCGCGCATCCTGCTGCTGGACGAGCCGGCCGCAGGCGTGCCGGTGGACGAGAGCGGCGAACTCTTCGCGGCCATCGCCGAACTGCCGGACGACATCAGCGTCCGCTTCATCGCGCACGACATGAACCTGGTGTGCCGCTTCGCGCGGCGCATCTCGGTACTGGTGGCCGGACGCATCCTGACGGAGGGAACGCCGGCCGAGATCGGCCGCGACCCGCGCGTGCGCGAGGTCTACCTGGGCAAGACCCACGTCAACATCCGCAAGGAGGCCACCGATGCCTGAATTGCTGGCCTTCGATGCCGTCACCGCCGGGTATGGCAATGCGGTCGTGCTCCACCGCCTCGGCTTCGCGCTGCAGGCCGGCGAGAGCCTGGCCATCCTGGGGCGCAATGGCGTCGGCAAGACCACCACGCTCGAGACGCTGATGGGCAACACTCGCATCACCGGCGGCGCGATCCGCTGGCGGGGGCAGGA
The DNA here is from genome assembly GCA_018241185.1 of Pseudomonadota bacterium. Classification (GTDB taxonomy): domain Bacteria; phylum Pseudomonadota; class Gammaproteobacteria; order Burkholderiales; family Burkholderiaceae_C; genus Xenophilus. The sequence goes on from JAFEEH010000217.1 coordinate 36,193, forward strand.
GATCACCCGCCTGCCGGCCCACCAGCGCGTGCGCGCCGGCCTGGGCTGGGTGCCGCAGGAGCGCGAGGTCTTTCCGTCGCTGACCGTGGAGGAGAACCTGGGCGTGGTCGCCCGGCCGGGGGCTTGGAACCTCGACCGTGTCTACGGCCTGTTCCCGCGCCTGCGCGAGCGCCGCGCCAACTACGGCAACCAGCTGTCGGGCGGCGAGCAGCAGATGCTGGCCATCGGCCGGGCGCTGATGACCAACCCCACGCTGCTGCTGCTCGACGAACCGATGGAGGGCCTGGCGCCCATCATCGTGGAAGAGCTTGCACGGGCCATCCGCCAGCTGTGCGAGAGCGAGGGGCTGGCGTCCATCGTGGTGGAGCAGCACCCGGTGCTGGCGCTGGAGATGACGCACCAGGCGATCGTGCTGGAGCGCGGAACCGTGGTGCACGCCGGGCCCAGCGCGGCACTGGCGGCCGACCAGGCACTGCTGGACCGCTTTCTTGGCGTCGGCATCGAAGAAGGAGCCTGAGCGCGGCCATGCCCCATATCGTCGTCGAATACACCCCCAACCTGGCCGACCTGCCGCTCGAGGCCATGCTGGCCGCCGTCACGCGCGAACTGGCCGGTAGCCCCGAAGTCGGCGATGAGACCGATCTCAAAGCCCGCGCGGTATGCAGCGATCACTTCCGCGTCGGCCTGGCCGAGAGCGGTCGCGGATTCATCCACGTCACCGTGCGAATCCTGGCCGGAAGGACACCACAGGCCAAGCGGGATTTCAGCGACCGTGTCACGAAGGGAATGCTGGCACGCATGCCCGCCTGTCGTCCTGGGCTGACGGCGCACCTGAGCGTCGAAGTTGTCGACATGGACCGCGAAAGCTATCGCAAGACCCGGCTGACCTGAGGCCTTTCATCTGGCTGCACTCAGGGCCGGTGCGACTGTTCCTGCAGCAAGGTCGCGAAAGCCTGCGCCGCCGGCGACAGCGCCAGGCTGCGGCGCTGGTACACGAAGAACTCCCGGTTCAGGGCCGGCGAGCGCAGCGCGAGGAAGCGGATGCCGAAGTTGCCGGCGAAGGTGCGCGCATAGTCCGGCACCATCGCCACGCCCAGCCCGGCGCCGACCAGCGCGAGCGCGGTGGTCAGGTAGCGCACCTCGGTCGCGGTCTGCATCGACAGCGATGCGTCGTGTTCGTGCAGCCGCTGTTCGACGTAGCGGCTGAAGTCGCCGGAGTACACGACCCAGCGCTCGTCGCGCAGATCGCGCCACGAGACGCTCTGCCGCCCCGCCAGCGGGTGGCTCGTCGCACACACCAGCCGCATGGGCACGTGCATGAGGAAGCTGCGCGTCACGTCCTCGCCCGTCACACGCTCGGGGCCGATGCCCAGTTCGGCGTCGCCGCGCCGCACCGCGCCCACGATGTCGTCGGCCGACCCGTCGACGATGCGCAGGCCCACGGTGGGGTGTGCCTGCTCGAAGCGCGCCAGCACGCCGGCCACCCAGGTGCACGCCATCAGCTGCGGCGCGACCACGCGCAGCACGCCACTCTTGAGCAAGCGCAGGTCGCTCGCGCCTTCCTCGATCTGTCGCAGGTCGTCCAGCATGCGGCGCGCCAGCGGCAGCAGCTGCTGCCCGCCCTCGGTCAGGGTGACGGCATGGCGCGTGCGGTCGAACAGCTTCAGGCCGAGCTCCTCTTCCAATTGCTGCACGAGCATGCTGACGGCCGACTGGGTGAGGTTCAGTTGCCTGGCGGCCAGCGTGAAGCTCGCGGTGCGTGCCACCACGGAGAACGCACGCATCTGGCGAAGGGTGAGGTTCATGTCTGCACCATTGTGGCGTTGATTGGGACCATGAATCAATAATTCTCATGCATTAATCAAATGAATTCGTTGGCTTGATGTCTGCGGCATGAACAAAATGCGCTTCATATGCATGTCGCCGTCATCGGGACCGGCATCGTCGGCACCTGCACCGCAGCATGGTTGCAACGCGACGGTCACCAGGTCAGCTTCTTCGATCCACTGCCGCCGGGCGAGGCCTGCTCGTTCGGCAATGCGGGCTCCCTGTCGCCCAGCGCGTGCCTGCCGGTGGGCATGCCGGGCATGGTCAAGCGCGTGCCGCAGTGGCTGCTCGACCCGCTCGGGCCGCTCACGGTGCGCTGGCGCTATGCGCCCGCCGTGCTGCCCTGGCTGGTGCGCATGCTGCGCCACTCCACGCGCGAAGAGGTCACCCGCATCGCGACCGCGCTGCGCAGCCTGCTGGAGCCCATCTTCGAGTGCTACGACCCGTTGCTCGAGCAGGCCGGTGCGCAGCAACTGGTGCGCCGCTCCGGCTGCCTGTATGTCTACTCGTCGCGCGAGAAGGCGGCGCAATGGAACTGGGGCATGAATCTGCGGCGCTCGCTGGGCGTCGAGATGGTCGACGTGGGCCAGGACGAACTCGAAGCGCTGGAGCCCGACCTCAAGGGGCGCTTTCGCTTCGGCATCCGTGCGCCCGAAAACGGCTCCACGCTCGACCCGTCGGCGCTGGTCAAGGCGCTCCATGCGCATTGCCTGGCCCAGGGCGCGGCATCGGTGCGGCAGGCCGTGACGGGCTTCGAGCGCGAAGGTCGCGGGGCGCGCCAGGTCACGGCCGTGCGCACGGCCGACGGGCAGCGCACGCCGGTGGACGGCGTGGTGGTGGCGGCCGGCGCGTGGTCGGCGCGGCTCGCGGCACAGCTGGGCTCGCGCGTGCCGCTGGAAACGCAGCGCGGCTACCACGTCACGGTGCGCAGTTCCAACCTGCAACTGCGCCACACCGTGATGGCGGTGGAGAACAACCTGATGGTCAACCCCATGGCGATGGGCCTGCGGCTCGCGGGGACGGTGGAGTTCGCGGGGCTGAAGGCGCCGCCGCGTTACGAGCGCGCGCAGGCCCTGCTGCACCTGGGCCAGCAGCTCTTCCCGCACCTGGACACGAGCGACACCACGCAGTGGATGGGCCATCGGCCCTGCCTGCCCGACAGCCTGCCGGTCATCGGCCGTGCGGGCGCGGCCGACAACGCCTGGCTCGCCTTCGGGCACGGCCACATGGGCATGTGCATGGGCGCGAGCACCGGGCGCGAAGTGGCGCACCTGGTGGCAGGGCGCGCCACGCAGGTCGATCTCGCCCCCTTCAGCCCGGCCCGGTTCTGATGGACAGCCTGCCCAACCCGATGACGGACGTCCGGCCTGTGCGGGCGGGGAGGTGCTCGTGAGCGACATCGCGCTGGTCTGCACCCGGGGCTTCGCCGACGTGCTGACGCTGGCGCGCCAGAACCGGGCCGACCCCTACGCGCTGCACGTGCCGGCCTCGCCCTGGCCGATGTTGCTGCCGGCAGCCTGGCGCATCGAGGCCCGCGGGCGCATCGATGCCGCAGGCGCCGAGGTCGAAGCGCTCGACGCGGCGGACGTGCTGCGTGCACTGGGGGCCCTGCCGCGCCCGCCGCGCGGCGTTGCCATTGCGCTCCTGTTCGCGCAGCGCAACCCGGCGCACGAACTCACGCTTGCCCACGCCATTCGTGCGCGCTGGCCCGACCTGCGGGTGGTGTGCTCGCACGCGGTGCTGCCGCAGGACGGCGAATACGAACGGACGCTGGCCACGGTGCAGGCCCTGGGCCTGCAGGTCCCGCCCGTGGCGGAGGCGGACCGCGGACGGGAGGACGTGGGCCCGCTGCCCCTGCACCTGGAGCAGTTGGCCGACCGGATGCAGCAGCGGCTGGTGGCCGAGGCCGTCTCCAGCGTGGTGCGCGAGGCCATGGACTGCGCGGCGGCCGTGTTCCTGCCCGACGGCCGCCTGGTGGCCCAGGCGCGCACGCTGCCGCTGCTGCTGGGCAGCCTGTCGCCGGCCGTGGCCGGGCTGCTGGGGCTGTACCCGGCGGCCGGCATGAAGGAGGGCGACGGCTTCGTGCTGAACGACCCCTGGCACGGCGGCACGCACCTGCCCGACCTCACGCTGGCGCGCCCGGTGTGCGTGGACGGGCAGGTCGTCGCGCTGGTGGCCTGCGTGCTGCACCACCAGGACGTCGGCGGCATTGCACCGGGCTCGGTGCCCACCCACGCCACCAGCATCCAGCAGGAAGGCCTGCGCATCCCGCCCACGCCGCTGTACCACGCCGGCCAGGTCGATGCGGCGCTGCTGCGCCTGCTGCGTGCCAACAGCCGCATGCCCGACAACCTGCAGGGCGACCTCGCGGCGCAATGGCAATGCCTGGCGCAGGGTGCTTCGGAGCTGGCCCGGCTGTGGCAGGCCACGCCCGGCATGGCTGCGCGCTGTGCCGCTGCGCTGGCCGCGTCCGAAGCGGCGGCACGCGCCGCCCTGGCGGCCGCGCCCGATGGCGACTACGTGTTCGACGATGCACTGAACGGCGATGGCATTCATGCGGACCCGGTGCGGGTGTCGGTCTGCATCCGCAAGCGCGGCGACGGTGCCGAGCTGGACCTGACAGGCTGCGCCGACCAGACCACCGGCCCCGTCAACGCATCGCGCGGCGCCGTGCAGGCGGCCGTGGCCTACTTCGCACGCATGCTGGCGCCGCGGGCCGCCTGCAACGACGGCAGCCTGGCGCCGCTCACGGTGCTCACACGGCCCGGCAGCATCGTGGACCCGGCCTTCCCGGCCGCAGTCAACGCCCGCACCAACCTCGTGAAGCTGCTGGCCAACGCGTTGCTGGGCGCATGGTCGCGCGCCGTGCCCACGCAGATGCCGGCGCCGAACGCGGGCGAGGCGGTGGTGCTCTCGCTGGGCGGCGTGCGCGCCGACGGCACGCCCTGGCTGCTGACCGAGATCATTGCCTCGGCGGCCGGCGGTGCGCCGTGGGCGGCCGGCGGCACCGGCGTGTCCACCGACGTGGGCAACGCACGCAGCACGCCCGCCGAAGCCATCGAAGCCCAGGCGCCGCTGCGCGTGGAGCGCGTGGCCGTGCGCGCAGGCTCGGGCGGCGCCGGCCGCCACCGCGGCGGCGACGGCGTGGTGCGCGTCTACCGGCTGCTGCACGGCAGCGGCACGATTTCCTATCGCGGCGAGCGCCACGAAACGGCGCCGCAGGGCGCCGCCGGCGGAAGCCCGGGTGCATGAGCAGCCGCACGCACCGAGCGGGCCGCTGGCCGCATCGACGTCCTGCCAGCCAAGGCGCGCGCGCAGTGGCAGGCTGGCGACCTTCTCATCATCGAAACCGCGGGCGGCGGCGGCTGGGGACAGCCTGCCGACCTGGAGACAGCCGCATGACGCTGCGCAGCGCACGCACCACGCCCCGACAGGCACGCCTCGTGCGGGTCGGCCCTGTTTCCCCTCTCCCTCCATTCGCGACTGCCCCATGAAAACTTCCCTGTCCCGTCGTCAGTCGATCCGCCGCGTGGCGATCGGCGCCTCGTCCCTGCTGGCCGCGTCGTGGCTCGCGCCTTTGGCGGCGCATGCCCAGGCGACAGCCAAGACCGTCCGCATCGTCGTCCCGTTCCCTCCGGGAGGCAGCACCGACCTGCTGGCACGCCGTTTGGCCGAGAAGCTGTCGGCCGCCTGGGGGCAGCCGGTGATCGTCGAGAACCGCGCCGGTGCGGGCGGCACGGTCGGCGCCGACTTCGTGGCCAAGTCGGCACCCGACGGAACCACCCTGCTGATGGGCGTCACCGGCAGCAATGCGATCGCCCAGGCGCTGTATCCGCGCCTGCCCTACGACGTGCTGAAGGACTTCGCGCCGGTGTCGATGGTCGTGAGTTCGCCGCTGGTCGTGACCGTGAACCCGGCCGTCAAGGCCAACACGCTGGCGGAGTTCGTCGCGCTCGCGAAGGCCAAGCCCGGATCGCTCAGCTACGGCTCGGCCGGCAACGGCACCTCGATGCACCTGACCGGCGAGATGTTCAAGCAGGCGACCAAGACCTCGATGGTGCACATCCCGTACCGCGGTAGCGCCGGCATGCTGACCGACCTGATGGCGGGTCAGATCGAAGCCACCTTCGGCGACCTGCTGGTGGTGATGCCGCAGCTGGAGGCCGGCAAGCTGCGCCCGCTGGCCGTCACCTCGAAGCAGCGCCATCCGCAGCTGCCCAACGTGCCCACGGTCGCGGAGAGCGGCTACCCGGGCTTCGAGGCGCTGTCGTGGCAGGGCGTGTTCGCGCCCTCGGGCACGCCGCCCGAGTTGGTCGAACGCCTGAGCGCCGATGTGAACAAGGCGGTGCGGACGGCCGATGTGCGGGACTATTTCGCCGCGCGCGGCTTCCTCGTCGAAGGAACGACCCCGTCGGCGTTCAGGACCTTCCTGGAGACGGAGGTGAAGAAGTGGTCGGCCATCGTCAAGGTGTCCGGCGCCAAGGCGGACTGATGGCGCAGCGTCGACCGGACCTGGAGCGGCTCGGCCCGGTGGTCCGGGCGGGGCAGCGCCAACCCATCTCGGCCGCGGTGGCGTGGGAGCGGCTGGTGTTCGTTTCGGGCCAGGTGCCCATGCGCGCCGGCGCGCCGAGTGCGCCCGACATCGCCGGGCAGACGCACGCCGTGCTGGACGGCATCGCCGCCACCCTGGCCGAGGCCGGATGCACGCTGGCCGACGTCGTGAAGACCACGGTGTGGCTTACCGATGCGGCGGACTATCCGGCCTTCAACGCGGCTTACGGGGAGCGCTTCGGTGCCGACGCCGCGCCGGCGCGCTCGACAGTGATCGCCGGGCTCATCGCGCCCGTCAAGGTGGAGATCGAAGCCATGGCCGTGCGGCCGGCGCCGGCCTGAGCCTGCGCGCCGCGCCAGAGCACGCGCCGGATGCCACCGGCGACGCTCATGCGGCGAGCCGGCCGGGCGTGCGCTCCGCGTCCAGGTCGAAGTTGAGCTCGACCTTCAGGCCGAGCGGGTCCTGCAGGAAGACCTGGTGCAGCCGCGTGCCCCTGAGCGGCGTTTCGCTGAACGGCAGCTCGGCGTCGGCCAGGGCCTGCCGCGTCGCAGCCAGTCCGTGCGCCTTGAGCGCGATGTGGTCGACCGCGCCACCCTGGGGCTTCGGCGAATGCGGCAGCAGTGCGTTGAGGTGCAGCACCGCGTGCCCGCCGGCGTAGAGCCAGTGGCCGGGATAGCGCAGCGCCGGCCGATAGCCGTCGTGCAGGCCCAGCGTGCCCGCATAGAACGCCAGCAGCACCGGCAGGTCCTCGCGCGCGCAGCCGATGGTGACGTGGTGCAGGGCGGAAACATCGATGCTCATGCCGTGCTCCCGGAGCGCGCACCGCCGCGGCACAGCACGAGCGCGAGAGCGGCGTGCAGCGCCTGCGCCGCGTCGGCGACGCCGGTGCGCGAGCGCCAGGCGACGTGGCCGTCGGGCCGCACCAGCACCGCGCCCTCGTCCGCAAGCCCATAGAGGCGCTGCCAGGCGTCGTCGGCCGGCGCGATGCCGCCATCGCCGACCGAGGTGACGGCGATCCCGGGGGCCGTGATGTGGTGCGAGGCGTCGTGCCAGGCCTGGCCCCGCGCGCCGGTCAGCAGCACGAAGCCGCGGCCGAAGAGGTCGAGCGTGGAGAAGCGACGATCGCCGTCCTGGAGCCATGCGTGCGGTGCGCGGCAGCCCGGCTGCGCGCTCGGGATGTAATCCTGCACCTCGTCGGCCGGCGGCGCCGACTGGCCGTCCTCGGGCACCACGGCGGCCGACCGGTAGCGTGCGCCGAAGACCAGCCCGATCTCGTTGAGGAACTCCTTGCGCGGCAGCACCGGCTCGTCCTGGCGGGCGGTCCGGCCCATCGACAGGGCATTGAGCAGGCTGCTGTGGGTCACCGCCTGTCCCACCGGCCGGCGCTCGGCGTCGTAGGTGTCGAGCAGGCCCTCGCCGGCCTCGCCGTGCAGCACGGCGGCCAGCTTCCAGGTGAGGTTCTGCGCGTCCTGCACCCCGGTGTTCAGGCCGAAACCACCGGTGGGCGGCATCTCGTGCGCGGCATCGCCGGCCAGGAAGACGGCGCCGCCGCGGTAGGTCTCCGCGACCAGGGCCGAGGCCCTCCACGCGCTCACGCCCAGCACCTTCACCGGCAGCTCGCCCACGCCCACCGCGCGGCGGATGACTTCGGTGCAGAACGCCGGCGTGAACTGTTCGGGGGTGAAGCCGTAGTGCGACAGCGAGGTGACGAGGAAGCCCCAGCGGTCGGTGCCGTTGATCGTGAGGAAGGTACCGCGCAGCTCGGGCTGCTCGATCAGGTAGAGCGCCGCCGGCCGCTCCCGGACCCACGGCGTGAGGTCGGCGTTGAAGTGGATGTTGACGCTGTCGTACACGTCGCGCTCGCCGCGCCTGCCGATGCCCAGCTGCGTGCGGATGCGGCTTTGCGAGCCGTCGGCCGCAACGAGGTAGCGCGCGCGCACCTCTTCACGCCGGCCGTCGGCGTACTGGAGCGTGGCGTGAGCGCCCTGTGGGGTGCAGTTGAGCTCGACCAGCTCGGTGTGGAAGCGCACCCGCGTGGCCCCGGCCGCTTCGGCGGCCCGGCGAAGCACGGGCTCGAGCAGGTCCTGCGAGCAGCCGCAGTTGCCGGCCACCGACAGGCCCTGGTTGGCGCCGGTGCCGCGGCCCGGGTTGAGGCGCTTGATCTCGGCGCCGGCCAGGCTCTCGGACCACAGGATCATCTCGCCGAAGCGGGCCGGCATCGCGACCGCGCGGATGTCGTCCTCCAGGCCGATCTGCCGGTACATCTCCATGGTGCGCGCGTTCAGGGCCCGCGCCTTGGGCAGGATCGCGGTGCCGGGATGGCGCTCGACCAGCAGGGAGTCGACACCGAAGCGCGACAGAAAGATGGAGACGGTGAGGCCGACCGGGCCACCGCCCACGATCAGCACGGGTACATCGATCATCGGAACACTCCAGGCGCCTTCGGGCGCACCACATGAAAAGAAGGAAGAGCCGGCATCGGCTCAGGCACAGAACGCGCGCACATGGCCGGCCACCACCTCGGGCACCTGCGCCAGGCTCAGGTGACCGACCCCGGGCAGCACCAGCGCGCGGCTGTCGCGCAGCGCTTCGGCCAGCGAGAGGGTCAGCGCCATCGGCACCACGCGGTCGAGCTCGCCGGCGATCAGCAGCGCGGGCTGCGTGACTGTCGCGATGTCGAGCGCAGGCCGGTCATCGACCGCCGCGGCGCGCCGTTCGGAGCGTGCCGAACGCGCCGGTGCCGACCTGAAATGCGCGCGGGCAGCCGGGTGAGCGGCCAGGAAGGCTGGCGGATGGAACAGCGCGGCCAGGGCCTCGGCGCTGGCGGGCAGCTCGGCGCGCAGGCGTGCGATCTCTCCCGCCACTTCGGGGTTGGCCTCGCCGATCGACACCGCGAGCGGCCAGGTGTGGGCCAGCACCAGGCGCCGCACGCGTGCCGGATGGCGCACCGCCAGCGCCTGCGCCACCCGCCCTCCGAAGGAGGTGCCGAAGACGAAAGCCGAGCCATGGCCCAGCGCTTCGAGCAGGGCCGCGGCATCGTCGGCCAGTTCGTTCAGCGTCGCGGGTTGCAGCGCGCCCGTGGTGTCGCCGCAGTCGCGCTGGTCGTAGGTGATGACGGTGAAGCGGTCGGCCAAGTGCGGCCTCACGGCCTCGAACTGTCGCCGGCTGCCTTCGGCGCCGTGCAGCATCAGCAGGGGCGGGCCGTTGCCGGCGGTTTCGAAGGCGGTGCGGATGCCGCCCAGGTCGATGAAATCGGGCATGGCGCGCCTTTCAGCTCATCTGGATGCCCAGCGGCGGCAGCACCTTGCGATAGCGCTCGATCTCGCCGACGACATAGGGTCCGAACTGCTCGGGGGGCATGGCCGCCAACTCGCCGCCGTTCTCCCGCACGAAGTCCTTCACGGGCTGTGTCTGGGCGGCGCGTGCCAGCGTGTCGTACAGCCCGCGGACCACCTCGGGGCTCATCCGTGCGGGCCCGAAGATGCCCGACCAGGCGGGAATGTCCTGCACCTTCAGGCCCAGTTCGGCGAAGGTGGGCACCTCGGGCAGGATCGGCGAGCGCGTCGAACCCGAGATGCCCAGGGCGCGGAGCTGGCCCGCGCGAATCTGCGGCCCCGCCACCGAGGGCGACAGGAAGGCCAGGTCGACGGTGCCACCGATGAGCTCGGTGGTCGGCGTGCCCTTGAAGGGCACGTGCAGCAGGTCCAGGCCCACGCCGTTGGCGAAGAAGACACCCATCACGTGCGTGGTGTTGCCGACGCCCGAGGACCCGAAGCTGAGCCGGCCCGGCTGCTTGCGGGCTGCGGCGATGAGCTGGTCGAGCGACTTGTAGGGCGACTTTTCGCTCACCAGCAGCGCGAAGCCCGACGAGCGCAGCACCATGGTGATCGGCGTGAAGTCCGTGACCGGGTCATAGGGCAGGTTTTTCATCAGCGCGGCGTTGGTCGTGTGTCCGCCGGTGGTGTAGAGCAGGGTGCTGCCGTCCGGCCGCGAGCGCACCACCTCCAGCGAGCCGATGACGCTGCCGGCGCCGGGCTTGTTGTCGACGATGACCGTGCGCCCCGTGGTCTTGTTGATGGCCTGGGCCAGGACGCGGCCGCCGAGGTCGGTGCCGCTGCCGGCGCTGAAGGGCACGACGATGCGCAGGACCGGGTCCTGCGCGTGGACGGTGAGCGGCCCTGCGGCTGCCAGGGCGGCAGCGCCGAGAAAGCTTCTTCGATGCAACATGTTTTTTGTCTCCTGCGTGGCGGCATGCCGGCGCGCCGTGCGTCCTGGCAGCCCTCTGGGGTGTCGTCCGCCCGGAGCGCGTGCGCTGCCGTGGCGGACGTCCGCAAGATTAGGCAGCACCCGCCACCAGGTCCAAGAGAATTTGCTGACCGATCCGATAACGGCAGGTCATCGGCGGCCGGCCGGTGCCGTCAGGCCAGCTGCGCGTTCGGCCAGTGCCCGTCGCGCACGTGGCGCTCGACCATCGTGCGCAGCACCCCCATCACGCCCTCGGTGGCCCGCGAGACGGGGCGGTCGGCGGCGCGCGCCAGCACGCGGTGCAGGTACAGGCCCTCGATGGGCACGCCGCGCAGCCGGCCGGCTTCGATGTCGTCCTTGATGGCGGCGGCGAAATGCGCGGTGAGACCGATGCCCTCGAGAACGAGCCGGCGCGCGACTTCGGCGGTCTCGACCTCCACCACGTGGTTCAGTGCAATGCGCGCGCTGGCGGCCGCGGCTTCCAGTTCCAGGCGCACGCCGGACTTGACCAGCCCGGTCATGACCAGCGGCACGCCGGCCAAGTCGCGGACCTCGACCCGTGCCGCCCGCAACCTGCGGTCGCCTGGCGGACCGATCAGGCAAATCTGCTCCTTCAGCAGCGGCACGACCTGCAGGTTGGAGCGCTCGATCGGTTCGATGAGCAGCGCGACGTCGACTTCGCCTTGTGCCAGCATCGACTGCAGGGACGGCGCGAAGCCTTCAATGAAGCGCAGGCGCACTTCGGGAAACTGATGGAGCACGGCCTGCGTGAGCCGGACCGTGAGCTGCTGGGCCAGGCCCGGGGACAGGCCGATGGCGACGGGCCCGCGCGGCTCGCGCTGCATGGCCAGCAGGTCGGACTTGGTCTGCTCGGCATAGCGCAGCAGGAAAAGGGCTCGCTCCAGCAGGAGCCGCGCCTCGTCGGTCGGTGCCGCGCCGCGCGCATGGCGCTCGAAGAGCTTGACCCCCAGCTCATCTTCCAGCAGCCGGATCTGGCGGCTGAGCGCCGGCTGCGTGACGTGCAGCACCTCCGACGCCTTGCCATAGTGCTGCTGCGTGGCGAGGGCGACGAAGTAGCGCAGCTGCCGCAGGTCCATCGGCGAATGTTATCCGGGCAGCACTTCGAGTACCTTTTCCTTGGGTCGCCCCAGCCGCGTGCCAAGCGGCGTGACGAGCACGGGCCGCTCCATGAGCACGGGGTGCTGCACCATGAAGTCCAGCAATTGCTCGTCGGTCCACTTCGGATCGGCCAGTCCCAGTTCCTCGTAGGGCGCCGCCTTGGTGCGCAACAACGCGCGTACCGAACCGCCCATGGCATGGATCAGCTCGCGAAGCCGCGCCTTGCCCGGCGGTGTCTTGAGGTATTCGACGATGATGGGCTCGACGCCGCGCTCGCGCAGCATGGCGAGCACGTTGCGCGAGGTGCTGCAGCCCGGGTTGTGGTACAGGACAACGGAAGGATCGGAGGAGGTCATGGGGGATTATTGGCTGGCGGCTGCGGGCGTCGCCATACTGCCGGCCATGCTCTGTCGATCCCTTGCCGTGTCGGCCTTCGTGTTCGCCTCGATCGCCGCTTTCGCGCAGTCCGCGCCGACCTGGGTCGAGGAAGTCCCTTTCATCACCACGCCCGACCACGTGACGCTGGCGATGCTCGAGCTGGCGCAGATGCGCGCCAGCGACCACCTGATCGACCTCGGCTCGGGCGACGGGCGCATCGTCATCACGGCCGCCAAGCGTTTCGGCGCCAGCGGCCTCGGCCTGGAGATCGTGCCCGATTTGGTCGCGAAGAGCGAACGCCATGCACGGCAGGCCGGCGTGGCCGATCGCACGGAGTTCCGTGTCCAGGACCTCTTCGACGCCGACCTGTCCACGGCCAGCGTCGTCACGATGTACCTGCTGCCCGAGGTGAACCTGAAACTGCGGCCCCGCCTGCTGGCCCTGGCGCCGGGCACGCGCATCGTGTCGCACGACTGGGATCTGGGCGATTGGCAGCCCGACCGCACCGTCACCGTTGAGGTGCCCGACAAGGCCGTGGGGCGCGAGAAGCTCAGCCGCCTGCACCTGTGGCAGGTGCCCGCGCCAGTGCAGGGACGCTGGTGCGTCGGCGCGTCCACGCTGCACCTGGCGCAGCGCTTCCAGTCCTTCGACGCACGCATCGAGCGCGGCGGGCAGGCCGGTCCGGCGTGGTCGGGCCGCATTCGCGGCACGGCGCTCCCGGCGCCGGTGGGCGGACCGCTGCGCCCGGCCTTGGCCTGGGACGACGGTGCATTGCGGGTGACGGCCGGCGCTGCGGGGCTGCCGACGGGCACGCGCTTGCTGCGCTGCTGATGGGCGACGTCGACGCCAGCGCTTCAGGCGCCCGAATCTTCCCAATCGTCGTCGAACGGAAAGCGTGCCGCCCAGAAGGCCGCCAGCCGCGGGTCGGCATCGACACGCCGCACCACCTCGGCCAGGCGCGGCGCCTCGCGGTAGAAGCGGCGCCGTCGCGGGGTCCAGCGCGAGGCGACGGTGACGTACAGGTCGAGCACGCTGATGTCCTCGCCCAGCAGGTAGGGCGTGCCCGGCGGCAGCTGCTCGCGCACCTGGGCGTCCATCGCGCGCCAGCACTCGGCGATGCGCTCGGCCGTGCGCTCGCGCATCAGGGAGATGCCGGCATCGCCTGCCACGAGGCGCGTGGGCACGTCACGCACCCAGAACATCGAATAGATCGACGCCGGGATGAAGCACATCCAGCGCAGGAACTGTGCGCGCAGCGGTGCGTCCGGGGCAGGCGCGAGGCGGGCTTCGGGGTGGCGGTCGGCCAGCCAGATCAGCATGGCCGCGCTCTCGGTCAGCGTCTCGCCGCCGGGCAGCACCAGCACCGGCACCTGGCGCAGGGGATTGACGCTGCGCAGGCGCTCACGCTCGGCCTCGCTTTCCCAGGGCGCGACATCGACCACCTGCACCGGCGCACCGATGAGCGTCAGGGCCGCATGGACCGGCGTGGCGCCGGAACCGGGCGCGCCGTAGAGCACATAGGGGGCTGCATCGTTCATGCAGCCAGTGTGGGCGCAGCGGCGAGCTGCGGCAAGTCGGACCGGGGCGCGCGCCGCCGTCGTGCAGGACCACCTAGGCGGCCACCAGCGCGTCCACGCGCTGCAGGCCTTCGATGGTCTTGACGCAGGCTTCCGCGGCCTCGGTGCCCTTGACGGCGAAGTGGCGCTGGAAGTACTTGCGATGCTCGATGTGTTCGTGGAAGTGGTGCGGCGTGAGCACCGCCGAGATCATCGGCACGCCGGTCTCCAGCTGCAGGCTCATGAGCGTGCTCACGACGGTGTTGGCGACGAACTCGTGCCGGTAGATGCCGCCGTCGACCACCAGCGCGCAGCACACCACCGCGGCGTACCTGCCCGACAGGGCCAGCCGCTTGGCATGCAGGGGGATCTCGAAGGCGCCGGGCACGTCGAGGATGTCGATGCGCGAAGGCGGGATGCCCAGGCGCTCCATCTCGGCGAGGAAGGCGTCGCGCGCCTGGTGGACGATGTCGGCATGCCACTGCGCCTCGACGAGCGCGATGCGGCGCGCGTCCTGGCTGGCGAGGGAACCGAGGGGAAGGTCGTTGGGCTGACTCATGGTGATTCCTGAAAAGGAAAAGAAGGAACATGAATCAGGGCGCACGAGCGCAGGGCCACCGCGCGGCCTCCTCGCAGGAAGACGCACGCCGGCCTTGGCGATCGCGCTCTCTTTCATCCGGACTGTGACCGTCGGCCCCGGGATCGCACCGGGTCTGCTGACCCTTCCACCGCTTGCGGATGGAAGGCGCTCGCGGGCTTGTGCCTTGCATGGATTGCCATGCGCCGCCATCACCGCCGGTGGGGAGTTCCACCCCGCCCTGAGAACGCTTGCCGCCGCATCCGCGGACGCGGCAGCGGGTCGGATTCTAGGCAGGCCCTTCGCCGCGCGCTGTCACGCAGGCGGCGAGCCCGCCGCGCGCGCAGGGGCATGGCGCGCCCGCTCGCGGTGGGCGGCGTACACGCCCGAGCCCACCAGCAGTGCAATGCCGGCCCAGGCCCACGCGTTGGGCCACTGGCCCCACAGGGCGTGGCCCAGCACCACGGCGAACAGCAGTGCGGTGTAGCGGAAGGGCGCGGTCAGCGAGATGTCGCCGCTGCGCAGGCTGGCAATGAGGAACAGGTAAGCGGTGGCGAGGAAGCCGGCCGCCAGCGCCAGCAGCAGCAGGTGCCGCGGCGCCACGGGTGCCCAGCCTTGCGTGAGCGTCATGGCGCCGGCGACCACGGCGAGGAAGGCGGTGGTCGACAGCGCAATCACCATCGATGGCAGCGTGGGGTCGATGCCGCGCGTGAGCAGGTCGCGCAGCGCCTGCAGCAGCGTGCCGCCCACGCACAGCAGCGCCCAGGCGTTGAAGCCGTCGCCGGTGGGCTGCACCACGGCCAGCACGCCCGCGAAGCCCAACGCCACCGCCACCCAGCGCGCGGGCGAGGCGCGCTCGCCGAGGAACACCACGGCGAACAGCGTCATGAACACCGGCGCCGCGAGGTTGATGGCCGTCGCGTTGGCCAGCGGCAGGTGGAAGAGCGAGAGCAGGTACATCACCGTGCCGAAGGCGTCGCAGGCGCTGCGTGCCAGCACGCGTGGCTGCAGCGCGCCCGCGAGGCGCGGCATCACGCCCTGGTGCCGGATCATCAGCAGGAAGAAGCCCGCCGCCATGACGCTGCGCAGGAAGATCAGTTGCGGCCCCGGCAGCGACTGGCTGACGAACTTGACGATGGCGTCGTTGGTGGCGAAGCACGCGGACGCGCCGACCATCAGCAGGATGCTGCGCCGGGCCGCCGCGCTGGCGTGCGTGGAGAGGAGAGAGGCGGTCATGGGCGCGGCGAGGGTACCCGATGCACCGCCGCGGCGCCCGCGGTCAGACGACGCTGCGGTGGCGCGCGATGCACGTGTCCAGCACGTCGCCACCCTCACGCTGCCACCAGTCCAGCTGCGAGAAGATCTCGACCTCGCTGAAGCCCGCGAAGCCTGCGGCCTCGACCCAGCCGCGGATCTTCTTCAGTTCCACGATGCCGTCGCCCATCATCCCGCGGTCGGACAGCAGGTCGCGCGTGGGTGTGAGCCAGTCGCAGACGTGGTAGGCCAGCAGGCGTTCCTTGCCCGCGCGCTCGATCTGCTGCTGCAGCTTCGGGTCCCACCACACGTGGTAGATGTCGAGCGCCACGCCGAGCATTCCGCTTTTGTCGGGGTCCAGTTCGTCGCACAGGTCCAGCGCATGCTCCAGCGTGTTGATGCAGGCGCGGTCGGCGGCCTGCATGGGATGCAGCGGCTCGATGGCCAGCGGCATGCCGACCTCGCGTGCGTACGCGAGCGAGGCCGCGATGCCGTCGCGCACCTCGCCGCGCGCGCGGGCGATGTCCTTGTAGGCCGCCTTGCCCTCCAGCGCGCCGGGCAGGGCGCCCACCACGAGCACCAGGCAGGGCGCCTCGAGCGTCTTCGCCTCGTCGATGGCTCGGCGGTTGTCGTCGAGGGCGGCACGCAGGCCGGCCGCATCGGGCGCGGGAAAGAAGCCGCCGCGGCAGTAGCCCGACAGGCCGATGCCATGCGCCTTCAGTTGCCGCGCCAGGGTGTCGATGCCGACGGCCGCGACCTGGTCGCGCCAGGGGCTGATCGCGCGGATGCCGCGTTCGGCGCACTGGTCGACGATGCGGGTGAGCGGCACCTCGACGCCGCGCTGCTTGCGCACCGTGGCGGTGTTGATGGAGAGCCAGTCGTGGTTCTGGGAGAAGTCGCGCATGGAGGGTCCGTTCAGCATCGGTCGGTGGGCCGGGCGCAGGGCCGCGTCAGCGGGCGCCATGCCCCGGCCCGTTCATGCTGAGCCTGTCGAAGCGCTGTGCGGCGCTTCGACCCGCTCGGCCCGAACGGCGGGAGGGCATCGCGTCTCATCGACACGATCAAGCCTGAAAGAGGAAAAGTGCAATCGGCCTGTGGCGCCCGTCCAGCGGGCGCTGGCGCCGAATTCGTCACATCCGTTACCAATTCAGCAAGGCGTCGGACTCAGTCGACGCCATGCATCGCGAGCAGCGTCTTCATGCGCTGCACCGCCAGCTCCGGCTGCTCCAGCAGATCGGCCGCATCGGCCAGGCGGAACAGTTCGGCCAGGTGCTGCAGCGAGCGCGTGCTCTGCTGGCCCCCCACCATCGTGAAGTGCGACTGGTGGCCGTTGAGCCAGGCCATGAACACGACGCCCGTCTTGTAGAAGCGCGTGGGCGCCCGGAAGATGTGGCGCGACAGCGGCACCGTCGGCCCGAGGATGGCGTGGAAGCGTTCCACGTTGCCTTGCGCCAGCTCACCCAATGCGGCGCTGGCCGCGGGCGCGATGGCGTCGAAGATGCCCAGCAGCGCGTCGCTCTTCCCGTGCGTGGGCTCGCTGCCGTGGCCGTCGCCGGCGATGAGTTCGGCGTAGTTGAAGTCGTCGCCCGTGTACATGCGCACGCCCGGCGCGAGGCGGCGGCGCATCGCGATCTCCTTGTCCTTGTCGAGCAGCGAGATCTTGATGCCGTCGACCTTGTCGGGGTGCGCGGCGATGATGCCCAGTGCCGTGTCCATCGCCGCATCGAGGTCGGCCGTGCCCCAGTAGCCTTGGAGCGCCGGGTCGAACATGTCGCCCAGCCAGTGCAGCACCACCGGCTGCTTCGCCTGGCGCAGCACGCGGTCGTACACGCGCTCGTAGTCGGCGGGACTCTTCGCCACGCGGGCGAGCGCGCGGCTGGCCATGACGATGAGCTTGCCGCCCAGGGCCTCGATGGCGGCCATCTGCTCCTCATAGCCGCGGATCACGTCGTCGACGCTCGTCACCGCGTCGATGTCGAGGTGGTCGGTGCCGCAGCCGCTGGCGACCAGGGCACCGGGCACATCCTTGGCCGCGTCGAGCGAGCGGCGGATGAGTTCGAGCGAGGTGGACCAGTCCAGACCCATCCCGCGCTGCGCGGTGTCCATGGCCTCGGCCACGCCCAGGCCCAGCGACCAGAGGTGGCGGCGGTAGGCGATGGTGGCGTCCCAGTCGACTGCGGCGGTGAGCCACGGATCGACGACCGCGAGCGGGTCGGCGACGACGTGGGCGGCCGAGTAGGCGATGCGGTTGAACTGGACGCCGGCCGCTGGCTTCACGGGCGGCTGGCCGCGCAGCGAGTAGGGCGCGAGTGCGCGGTCGTCGGTGGGGAGGGTGAGGGTCAGGGCCATGGGAGCGACGGAGAAGGTTTCAAGCCAAATCGGGCTGCGGCGCCCGCGGGACAGGCGCGAGCAGCTATCAAATCTGTAGCGTCGGAACGTCGATCCAGCGCCGCTCGCCCCAGCTCTGAAGCGCCGCCTCGACGAGTTGCACGCCCTTGGCGCCCTCGGGCAGCGTCCATTTGTACGGGGTGTTCTCGACGACGTGGCGGATGAAGTGTTCCCACTGGATCTTGAAGCCGTTGTCGTAGACCTGCGAGTCCGGGATCTCCTGCCACTGGTCGAAGAAGTTCATGGTCTGCGTGATGTCGGGGTTCCACACCGGGCGCGGCGTGGCGACGCGGGACTGCGCGCGGCAGCTCTGCAACCCGGCGACGGCCGAACCGTCCGTGCCGTCGACATGGAAGGTCACGAGGTCGTCGCGGCGCACGCGCGTGACCCAGCTCATGTTGATCTGCGCGATCACCGGTTCGCCGTTGTGGCCGGTGAGCTCCACGGTGGCGTAGGCCGCGTCTTCGGCCGTGGCCTCGTAGGGTTCACCAGCCTCGTCCCAGCGCTTGGGGATGTGCGTGGTGCCCAGGCAGCTCACCGACTTGACCTCGCCAAAGAGGTTGTCCAGCACGTAGCGCCAGTGGCACATCATGTCCAGGATCATCCCGCCGCCGTCTTCCTTGCGGTAGTTCCAGCTCGGGCGCTGGATCGGCTGCAGGTCGCCTTCGAAGACCCAGTAGCCGAACTCCAGGCGCACCGAGAGCATGCGGCCGAAGAAGCCGGCGCGGCGCAGCATGTCGAGCTTGCGCAGGCCGGGCAGGAAGAGCTTGTCCTGCACGGCACCGTGCTTGAGGCCCGAGCCCTGCGCCAGCCGCGCGATCTCCACCGCCTCGTTGAGGTTGGTGGCGATGGGTTTCTCGCAGTACACGTGCTTGCCGGCGCGGATGGCCTGCGCCAGCAGCGTGGGGCGCATCTGCGTGGTGCCGGCGTCGAAGAAGATCGTGTCCTCCTTGTTGGCGAGCGCGGCCTCCAGGTCGGTGCCCCAGCGCGCAATGCCATGGGCCTTGGCCAGCGCCTCGATCTTCTCGGCGTTGCGGCCGATGAGGATGGGATCGGGCATCACCTTGTCGCCGTTGGACAGCGTGACGCCGCCTTCGGCGCGAATGGCGCAGATGGAGCGGATGAGGTGCTGGTTCATGCCCATGCGGCCGGTGACGCCGTGCATGATGATTCCGAGCCGTTGTTGTGCCATGTGGGTTCCTCCGGGAATGACGGGTGGCGGTTGGGCGCTAGACCAGGTCGGCGGCGCGCGCGAGGGGTTGAAGGTGGTCGAAGTCGGGGTCGGCCGCGTGCGCGAAGCCGGTGGCCGCGAGCACGCTGCCGAGTTGCAGCCGGCCGCCGGCGATGGCCAGCCGTACCGGCCCGCCGGCGTGGCGGTACAGGTCGGGGTGCGCGGCGGCGAAACGTCCGGCCTCGGCCTGGGGCGCCGGGCCGAAGCCGTCGACGTAGTGGTGGCCGTTGCGCTCGCAGTGCGTGAGGCCCAGCAGCGCGGCGATGGCCAGGTCCTGCTGCACCGCCAGGCCGGCCTGGCAGGTGAGGTCTTCGGCGGACATGAAAAGCGCGTCGCCGCTGCGTTCGCAGCGCGCGCGGTTGATCAAGGCCTTGTAGATGCCCTTGCAGCCCTTGCTCGACACGCCCTGCCAGCCCTGCGCCACGGCGCGCGGAAAGGCGTCGAGCGTCCCGTCGCCTTCGTCCAGCAACAGCGGCGCCGGGGCGTCGACGGCGCTCAGCGGCGCGTCGATGGCGGCATCGCGCGCCAGCGGCTGCTCGATGTAGAGCAACGCATCGGCCCGGGCGGCCAGGCGGGGCAGGTGGCGCAAGCGCGCGCACAGGTCGGCGAGTGTGCCCAGGCCGGTGTATTGCTCGTTGCCGTCGAGGCTGAAGCGGTGGCCCGGAGCGATGCGGTCGAGCACGGCCAGCACGGCGTCCAGCCGGTCGATGTCGGTCGCCGGGTCGCCACCGAGCTTGATCTTGAAGCTGCGGTGGCCGTAGCGGGAAACCACGTCGGGCAGGCGAACGGGCAGCGCCACAGGATCGGCGTCGGGCTCGGGGGACAGGACGTCGAGCATCCCCACCGTGTGGCGTGCTTCGATGGTCTCGGCCGGTCGGCGTGTCGCGAGCCAGGCAGGCCAGTCGAAACCGGCAAGATCGGGTGCGAGCCAGGTGTCGGCCAACCCAACGATGTTGCGGCGCAGGCCGGCGGCGATGCTGCAACCGGCGGCCCGGCACAGGGCGTCGAGCACGGCGCGATCGAGCACCGCCTGGCCGTAGGCCGAGGACAGTGCGGCCTCTCCTCGGGCATCGCCTTCGCGCATCAGCGCCGCGTAGTGCCGCTCGAAGAGTCCGAAGGCGGTGGCCGGCGCATCACCGCGGTAGGCATCGATCGCGCGGGCCAGGCTGGACGACAGGTCCCGCACGTTGTCGGCATGGCTGCGGGTCGGACGCTTGTCGAACCAGCGCGGCACCATCATCTCGGCGCTGAAGCCTGTGGCCGCACCCAGGCCAGGCACCTCGACCGTGGCGCGCACGAACAGCTGCGGGCAGCGCGTGAGCACGACGGCGCCAAACTTGAAGGGCAGCCGCAGGTGCATGTCGCGCACGCCGGTTTCGACGGCGAGCACACGCAGCAACGGCGCTTCGGCAACGGTGGCGATGGCCATGACGAAAGACGAAAGGCTCGGTGGCGCGTCAGTGCGCGTCGAGGTTGCCTTGGGCGAAGAAATGGGCGCGCAGCGTGCGCGTGTAGGCGGCGAAGCGTTCGTGGCCCATCACGTCGAGCGGACGTGGGCGGGGCAGGTCGATGTCGTAGGTGGCGGCGATCTGGCCCGGGCGTTCGCTCATCACCAGCACGCGGTCGGACAGGAACACCGCCTCGGGGATGCTGTGGGTGATCAGCAGCACCGTCTTGCCGGCGTTCATCCAGATGCGCTGCAATTCGAGGTTCATGCGCTCGCGCGTCATGGCATCGAGCGCGCCGAAGGGCTCGTCCATCAGAAGCACCGGCGGGTCGTGCAGCAGCGCGCGCAGGATGGCCACGCGCTGCTGCATGCCGCCCGACAGCTG
>JAFEEH010000218.1 GCA_018241185.1 Pseudomonadota bacterium
CGAGCGCGCACCGCGCTGATCGCCGGTGAGCCGGGCGCGCGAGGCGCCCGTGCCAGAATGCCGCGCCGGCCACGGGGAGTGGCGGGCAACGGCACGCAGGACATGAACGGGCGGCGGGCCGACAGATCCGTCGCCCGTTCTTGGTTTTTCAGGGAGAGAAAGCATGTTGAAGCACACCGTCATCGCGGCCGCTGCAGCGTCCGCGCTGCTGCTGGCCGGTTGCGCCAGCCAGGCCCCGGCACCCGCGCCGGCCCCCGCAGCCGCCGCCCAGCCCCCCGTCGATGCCAACGCCTGGACCGCGCGACTGGCGACGCTCAAGGCCAGCCTCGAGGCCGCCACGCAGGGCACCGGCGTCGTCATCGAACAGACGACCGACAACCAGCTGCATGTGGTCATGCCCGCCGACCGCTCCTTCGACGTCGGCCGCGCCACGCTGCGGCGCGACCTCTCGGAAATGCTGGACAAGATCGCCGAGGGGCTGCGCAGCGCCACGCGCGCCAGCATCCTGATCGTGGGCCACACCGATGCGACGGGCGGCGACAGCGCCAACGAGAAGCTCTCGCTGGCCCGCGCCGACAACGCGCGCAGCCTGTTGGTGTCGCGCGGCGTGCTGGGCAGCATCGTGAAGGCCGAGGGCCATGGCGAACGCGAACCCATCGCCGACAACCACACCGCCGCCGGCCGCGCCCAGAACCGCCGCGTGGAGATCTACATCAGCGAGAAGGGCTGAACGCGCTTGTTTGCTATTTTTTCGATAGCTGCTCACGCCCACTGGGCGGGCGTTGCAGCCCGATTCGATGCATGAACCCGCGCCGACCCGGCCGCGGGTTTTTTCATGTGCGGCCGATCAGCCGCCAGCTTCCACGCCGCGCAACAGGTTGGCCAGCTCGACCGCCGACTTGACCTCCATCTTGTCGAACACGCGGGCGCGGTGCACTTCCACCGTGCGCACGCTGATGGCGAGCTCGTCGGCGATCAGCTTGTTGGGCAGGCCCGCGACCACGCGGCGCATCACCTCGCGTTCGCGCTCGGTCAGCTCGGCCACGCGTCGGGTGATCTGCTGGCGCTGGCGCCGTTCGTCGATGGCGCGCTGCGACTGCACGAGTGCCTGCTCGATGCGGTCGACCAGCGCGTTGTCGGAGAAGGGTTTCTCGCAGAAATCGAAGGCACCGCGCTTGACGGCATCGACGGCGGTGGGCACGTCGGCGTGGCCGGTGAGGAAGATCACCGGCATCTCCGCCAGCTGGCCGCGCTCGGCCAGGCGGTCGAACAGCACCAGACCGCTGGTGCCGGGCATGCGCACGTCCAGCAGCAGACAGCGCGGCTGCTCGCGGCCGGGGTTCTCCGAGAGCCGCTGCTCGAAGGCCTCGGCGCTGGCGTAGTGCTCGCTCGACAGGCGGCGCGAACGCAGCAGCCAGGCCAGGGCCTCGCGCACCGAGGCGTCGTCGTCGACGATGAAGATCAGGGCATCGATCAGGGGTTGCATCCGCTCGTCTTTCAGGAAAGCTGGGCCTGGCCGCCGTCCAGCCGCGCCGCGGGCTCGGCCACCGGCAGCGTGAAGCGGAAAACGGTGCCGTGCGGCCGGTTGGACTCGTACAGCAGCACGCCGCCGTGCTGCTCGACCACCGTACGGCACAGGCTCAGGCCCAGGCCCATGCCGTCGGGCCGCGTGGTGAAGAAGGGGGTGAACAGGCGCGCGCCGACCTCGTCGTCAATGCCGCAGCCCAGGTCGGCCACCGAAAAGGCCAGCCAGCGCCGCACGTCGGCGCCGGCCTCGCCGCCGTGCGCGCTCACCGGCCCCTCGGCGCGGCGCACCTGCAGGGTGAGCACACGTTCCGACAGGTCGGGGCGGTCCATGGCCTGCATGCCGTTGCGCGCCAGGTTCAGCAGCACCTGCTCCACCAGGGTGCGGTCGCAGAACACCGGCGGCAGCCGCGGCTCGACGTCGAGCACGAGCTGCACGCCCAGCTTGTGCGCCTGCAGGCGCACCAGCGGCATCACGGCCTCGAGCAGCGCAGCCGGCAGGACGCGCTCGCGCGCGCGGTCGCGCCGCCGGACGAAGTCGTGCACGCTGCGGATCACCTGGCCAGCGCGGTCGGCCTGCTCGGCGATGCGCCGCATGGCCATGGCGATGTCGTCGCGGTCGACGGGCGTCACATCGCCCGGCGCCGCCAGCAGGTTGATCGAACCGCTGGCGTAGCTGGCGATGGCGGCCAGCGGCTGCGTGAGCTCGTGGCTCATGAGCGAGGCCATCTCGCCCACCGTGGCCAGGCGCGCACTGGCCTGAAGCCGCTCCTGGCTGGCGCGCGACATCTCCTCCACGCGGCGCTGCTCGCTGATGTCGATGAACGCGCTCATCCAGCCGGTCTGCACGCGCTGCGCGTTGATCAGCGGCGCCTCGAAGATCAGCACCGGGATGCGCTTGCCGTCCTTGCGCTGGAACACCGACTCGAAGCCCTCGCGCGCGGTGCCGCCGCTGGCCTGCCGCTGGCGCTGGCGCTGGCGGTACTCGTGCGCGAGTTCGGCCGGCCAGTAGGGCACGTCGCTCGAGGTCCCGAGCAGTTCCTCGGCGCTGAAGCCGACCATCTCGCAGAAGGCGGGATTGACGTAGGTGATGCGGCCCTGCAGGTCGCGCGCGCGCAGGCCGGTGATGACCGAGTCCTCCATGGCCTTGCGGAAGGCCAGCGCGTCGGACAGGTTGTCCTCGGCCGCGACGCGGCGGCGCGTGTCGCGCGCGAGCAGCACCAGCACCGACACGAGCGCGATCGACATCGCGGTGACCAGGCCGGTGAGCACGTTGGGGAACAGGTCGGGCGCGGCCCGCCAGCCGTCCACGCGCAACACCAGTGCGTTGCCCGGCAGGTCGAGCAGCTGCTGCGCGGTGAAGACGCGGTTGCCCAGGCGCCGGGCGGTGCCCAGGCTCACGAGGCGGGTGCCGTCGGTCTCGGTCAGCGAAACCTCCTGGCCGCGCATCAGTGCCGGCCCAAGCAATTCGTTGAGCATGGCACGCAGCGAGTAGGTGGCGACCAGGAAGCCGCCCTCCTCCAGCGGAAGACAGCTTTCCATGGCCTCGACACCGCCAGCCATGCCTGCGAGGTGCATCAGCGGCACATAGTGGCTGGGCGAGTAGGCGATGCTGCGCAGGCGACGCGCGCCGGTGCAGGCGAGCGCCACGTCGGTCTGCGCATCGGCGCGGGTACCGATGTCGAATACCGATGCGCGAAAGGGCGTGTCGACCGCACGCAGCAGGCGCATGTCCGCGGAACGCCATTCGATGCGCAGCCATTCGCGGTGTCGGCGCAGCAGCTCCGCCGCACCGGCCGTCCGGGCGGCCTCGGTGGGCAGGGCCTGCAGCGCCTGCAGGTCCTGCATGTTGCGCGCCAGTCCGGCGCGCACGTCGGCCACCGCGTCGGCGGTGTCGCGGTCCAGCCGCGTCTGCACCTGCTCCACCTCGTGCCGCCCGGCCAGCCAGACCACGGTGACCAGCAGCGCCAGCACCAGCAGCGCGAGCAGCACCCACAGGAACCAGCGGCGCCACAGCGAGCGCAACGCGCGCCAGCTGCGCCTCCAGGCCGGCACGGCGGGCGATGCGGGCACCGGTGGCGCCAATGGCGCCGCGCCGGTATCGGCGGGCGCGGTGTGCACGGCGTCCGCGGGAAGGGTGGCGCTCATCCGGCCTCTGAAGTCGGCGGTGCGTTCACAACACGCGGTGTGTCAAGGCCGGCAGTTGGGCCCGGCACTCGCGCAGCCGGCCGGCGTCGAGTTCGGCCAGCACCAGGCCCTCGCCGGTGGCGCGCTGCGCGACGACGCTGCCCCAGGGGTCGGCCACCAGGGTCTGGCCCCAGGTCTGGCGGCCGTTTTCGTGGGTGCCGCCCTGCGCCGGCGCGGCCACCCAGGCCAGGTTCTCGATGGCCCGGGCGCGCAAAAGCGTTTCCCAGTGCGCCATGCCGGTGGTGCGGGTGAAGGCGCTGGGCACCAGCATCAGGTCGGCGCCCTCGCGGGCGAGCGCGCGGTAGAGCTCGGGAAAGCGCAGGTCGTAGCAGACCGACAGGCCCACGCGCCAGCGGTGGCCGTCGCCCGATGGCAAGTCGAACACCACCGGCTGCGCGCCCGGCGCGATGACGCGCGCCTCGTCGTAGCGCTCGCGGCCGTTGTCGAAGCAGAAGAGGTGGATCTTGTCGTAGCGCGCCACACACGCGCCCTCGGGCGACCAGGCGAAGGAGGTGTTGTAGACGTGGGCGTCGTCGCACGCCTGCAACGGCAGCGTGCCGCCGACGATCCACAGGCCGAGCGCACGTGCGCGGTCGGCCAGGAAGCGCTGCACCGGGCCGTCGCCGGGCGGCTCGCGCAGCGCGAGCTTGTCGGTGTCCTTGCGGCCCATCATGCAGAAGTACTCGGGCAGCACAGCGAGTTCGGCGCCCGCGGCGGCGGCCTCGGCCAGCAGCGCGCCGGCGCGCTCGAGGTTGGCGTCTCGCTCGACGCCCGACACCATCTGGATCGCGGCGATCTTCATGGGCGGTTCTCCTGGGGGCTGGCGCTGCCTTCGCGGGCCCATTCGGGCAGGGCGGGAAGCGCGGGTAAGGACGGCAGCGTGGGCAATTTCGGCAGTTCCTGCTGCAGCGCGCTACCGATGCGCCGCGGGACCTTGGTCACACGCGGGTCGGCCCAGGTGCCGTCGATCTGGAACTCCTGGGTCGCCGCGACGGCGAGCGGCTTGCTGAGCACCATCTGCGCCAGGAAGGTGCCCAGGCCGATGGCGGGGTTGATCGCGGTCGCTACCAACGCCGCGGTGCCGGCATTGATCTCCGGCACCACGACGACGCGCAGATTCTGCGTCTCGCGCGCGATGTCGGCCGAACCGTCCATCAGCACGGCGGCGTTGACGCCCTTCATCTGCAGGTTGTTGGTGGTGGCGATGCCGTCGGCGATGCGCGCGTCGCCGCGGATGAAGTCGAAGGCGAAGCCGGCGCTGAAGATGTCGCGGAAGTCCAGCGTCAGCCGCCGCGGCAGGGCCTGCAGGCTCAGCACGCCCAGCAGCTTGGCGATGCCGGGTTCGGCCTTGAGGAACTGGCCGGAAGCCATGTCCAGATGCATCTGGCCGCCCAGGCTGGGGTAGTCGATGGAAAAGGGCGATCCGCGCCACTGCACCTCGCCGGCGAGTTGCCCCTTGCCGCGCGCCAGCACGCCCTTCATGCCGAAGCGCTCGAGCAGCGCGCCGGCGTCGGCGATGTCGAGCTTGAAGTTCATCGCCGTGCGCCGCGGCGCCTTGCCGCCTGCGTTGGCCGCGGCGGCCCAGGAGCCCTGCGCGCTGAAGGCGCCTTCGGGGGTGGTCAGGGTGAGTTTGTTGAGGCGCCACTCGCGCGTGGCGCCGCCGCGGTTGACGGCATCGATCTCGGCGCGACCGAGCTTGCGGCCGAGCAGCTCGAAGTCGTCGACCACCACGTCCAGCGCGGGCAGGTCGCCGGGTTCCTCGTCGAGCAGCGACTCGACCTGCTTCGCTTCGCTGGGCTCGATCTTCAGCCGCGCCAGCCGCGCATAGAGGCGTCCGGCCTGCTGCACGCGGTATTCGGCATAGCCGCTGAGCTCGCGTGCGTCGATGTTGGCGCGCCAGAGCGTGCCTTCGCGGGTGCCCCCCATCACCACGTCGTGCAGCGTGCGGCCCGCCACCGCGAACTCCCCGGCCCGGATCGCCACCAGCGTGGGCACCCACGCCGACTCCTCGGCCTCGCTCGCGGGCGCCACGGCCTGGGTGCTGCCTGCGTTCTCCTCGAAGACCTTGCGCCAGGCCTCCACGTCGACCCGGGGCAGGGCGATGTTGGCCAGCACGCCGCTCTCGGGCAACGCGCCGGACTCGACCGCCGCCTGCCCGATGCGCACCGCGCCGCGCAGCACCCGGGCGGCGCCGCCCGTCAGCTCGCGCTCGTACTGGGCCGAAGCGGCGCTGCCCAGCGTCATCTCGAACTGGTCGCGCGTGGCCCGGCCCTCGCGGTCGCGCCGCAGCACGGTCTGCGCGACGCGCAGCGGCAGGGTGTCGCCGGAGGCCTTGCCCAGCGGCGCCGGAAGATCCAGTGCCAGGCCCTGCAGGTTGCTGTCGAGGCTGAACTCGGGCGTGTCGTCCCGCATGCCGAAGGTGGCGGTGTAGGTGGTGCCGCCCTGCATCTGGCGCGCCAGGCGGGCCAGCCAGTCGGCCTCGCGCGCGGCGCGCAGCCCGTCGGCGGTGACGTTGCCGGTGGCACGCAGGCTGAAGTCCTGGCTGGCCGACGAGTAGCGGCCCTTGCCTTCGACGCGCACGTCGCCGCCGCCGAAGCGCGCCTGGACGCCCACCAGCGAGAAGCCACTCTCGGTGAAGTTGAGCGTGCCGCGCGCCTGCGTGAGCGGTGGCGCCTCGGGCGCCAGGCGCAGTTCGTTGTCGGCCAGCACCACCCCGGCCTGCACCTTGGCCTTGTCCATGGCGTCGAGCGGCAGCTCGAGCTTGAGGCGGTAGTCGCCGTTGCCGGTCGCGCGCACGCCGGCCACGAAATCGCGCGCGCCGCCCAGCAGCGGCGCACCGACGCGCAACACGTCGCCCAGGGGCCCGCGGGCCTGCGCGTCGACCTGCAGCACGCCGTGGTCGAGGTTGGGGATGCGCGCCTCGCCCTTCACCATCTCGACCGCGGTCGCGCCGGCGATCCGCGCGCGGGCGTTGTTCACCTGCATGCTCGCGCGCTCGAAGACCAGTTCGCCCGACAGGGCGGTGAGCGGCGGCCAGGCGGAGGGCTTGCCGCCGGCCTCGTGGGGCACGTAGGCGTAGTCCACGTCGTGCACCTTGGCCGCAATGCGGAACTCGCCCTGCCTGGGGTCGAGGAAGGGCATATCCCACAGGTCGCCGCGCAGGCGGAAGTCGACGCCGCTGGCCTGGCCCTTGGTCACGGCATCGCGCACGTAGTCGCGCACGTCCTTGGGAATGTCCAGCGGCAGATAGCGCCAGACGCGTGTGCCATCGGCGCGCGTGAGCTGGCCCTTGAGGTCCAGGATGCCGGGAAAGCGCGACTTGCTGCCCGACTTCTCTGGATCGCTGGTGCGCCAGGCCAGGTCGGCCACGCCCTGCGCATCGGCATTGGCGAAGCGCACGTCGGGCATGGCGAGTTCGATGCGCTCGCCGTCGCGCTTCCAGCGCAGCCGGCCGCTGAATTGCGCCAGCGGCAGCACCGGGTCTTCGAACACGCCGGGCAGGTCCAGCGCGCCGTCGGCCATCGCCAGCGACGCGGTGCCGCCGGCCTGCGTCATCTCGAACTCGGCGTCGAGGCCGCGCACGCCGGGCACGCCGACAGGCGGGCGGGCCTGCGCGATGCGGGCGGCGGGGGTGGAGATATCCACGCTGGAGGCCAGGCTCAGGCCCGTCACGCGGCCTCGGGCCTGGTAGGTGTGGGGCGTGTCGAGCGGCCCCTGCCAGGTCACGTCGATGCCCTCGACCAGGCCGCGCGGCGCGCGGGCTGCGATGACCCGGTGGGCCTCGTCGCCGATGGGCAGGCGGTTGGCGATCAATGCCAACGCGCCCAGGTCCAGCCGGTCGGCGCGGAAGGCGCCGCTCTCGGGCGTGCGGCCTTTGGCCGGCACGCGCTGGAACCAGAGGTTGCCGCCCGGCCAGCGCATGCCGCTGCCGGTGGTGAACTGCAGATCGCGGGTGGAGAAGGCGAACAGGTCGGCGCTGCTGTGCACGGCCAGCCGCCCGGTGACTTGGCTGAGCACGAGCGGCTCCAGCGACTCGCCCAGCACGGTATTGACGCGGGCCAGCCCCAGGTCGGCGGCGCCGCCGACCGGCCGGCCGTCGTCCACGTCGACCCAGGCGCGCAGGGCGCCGTCGCCCTCGCGGATGCGCGCGTCCAGCGTCACGTACTGGCCCAGGCGCGTCACGTCGATGCGTGGCAGCTCGGCGTAGAGCTGGCCGTCCCAGGTCTGCCAGTTGCCGCTGCGCACCGACAGCAGCGGCTGGCGGAAGTCACCCTGCACCGTGAAGCGGTCGCCCCAGCCGGCCGGCGGCGTGGCGTCGAGCCGCATCAGGTGGCGGCGCGCGCTGTTGCGCGACACGAAGCGCACGTCGTTCAGCAGCAGCGGGGGTGCACTGCGTTTCTCGTCGGTCCAGCGCACGGTGCCGCGCTCGACGACGAACTCGCGCTGCGAGAAGAACCAGTCCGCCGAGCGGGTGTCCTCGCCGCCATCCTTCGACAGGTCCAGGCCCGCGACGTGCAGTCGCCCGGCGGCGTCGAGGCGGACCTCGGCCTCGGGGCGGTCGATGTAGAGCTGTTCGAAGCTCAGGTGCCACAGCGAGCGCGGCGAGACACTGGCCACCACCCGCGCCAGGCGCAGCGCGTCGCGCTGCTGCGCGTCCTGCAGCACCACGTCGCGCAGTTCGATGGTGGGGAAAAGCCCCTTGGACTCTGCGGTGATCGACCCGATGCGCACAGGGGCGCCAATGGCCTTGCTGGCCTGCTGCTCCAACGCGCCACGGTAGTCGGCGATTCGCGGCACAATCCACGCGTGTAGGACCACGACGGACAGCGCGAAGACCAGCCATGCGGCGATCAGCAGCCCCAGCAGCCAACGCGCCGTCACAGCCGTCATCTTGAGCAGTCGTGAAGGGGTAGGCGTCGTGACGTTCATTGAGGATCGCGCTGTGTCGGAAATTATGACCGCCGGCCCCGGGCCGGGTTCCTCCGCGGCGGGCGTCGGCGAAGACGCGACGCCGCCGTCCGCTCACTCCCGTTTCGTGCAACGCCTGCGGCGCCGTTATGCCGCTGAACTGCCCTTACTGCCTGTAGGCGCACCGGTGCGCGGCCACATGGAGGCCGCCTACGGCGTGCTGCGCGAGCAGGGCCATCCCGCCGGTGATGCGCTGCGCATCGTGCGCCAGCTGGTGATGGAGCGCCTGGTCTCCCTCGACTGCGACGGTGCCGCCCCGTGCGCGCTGTCGGACGTGACGCAGGCCGTGACGCAGCTGGCCGAATTCGCACTCGACACCGCCTGCAACGTCGCCTTCGCCGAACTCGACGCCGTGCACGGCCAGCCGCAGGCCCCCGAAGGCGCCCGTGCGCAGCTGTGGGTGGTGGGCATGGGCAAGCTCGGCGCACGCGAACTCAACGTCTCGAGCGACATCGACCTCATCTACCTGTATGACCACGACGGCGAGACGGCCGGCGACGCCACCGGCCGCGGGCGGCTGTCGAACCAGGAGTACTTTGCCCGGGCCGTGAAACGCATCTACCAGCTGGTGGGCGACACGACCGAGCACGGCTTCGTCTTTCGCGTCGACCTGGCGCTGCGACCCAACGGCAATTCGGGCCCGAGCGTGGTGTCGCTCGACGCGCTGGAGGAATACCTGCAGGTGCAGGGCCGCGAGTGGGAACGCTTCGCCTGGCTCAAGAGCCGCGTGGTCGCACCCACGGCCGTGGTGTCCGGCGGTCTGGCCCAGGGTCTGCGCGGCGTGGTGCTGCCCTTCGTGTTCCGGCGCTACCTCGACTACAGCGTGTTCGACGCGCTGCGCGTGCTGCACCGCCAGATCCGTGATCAGGCGGCGCGGCGCAGTGCCGGCCGGCCCGAACGCGCCAACGACGTCAAGCTCTCGCGCGGCGGCATCCGCGAGATCGAGTTCACGGTCCAGCTGCTGCAGGTGGTGCGCGGCGGCCAGTTTCCCGAGCTGCGCACGCGGCCCACGCTCGACGCGCTGCAGCGGCTGGCGCGCGCCGGGCTGATGCCGCAGGCCACGGCCGATGCCCTGGCGCGCGCCTACGAGTTCCTGCGCCGGGTCGAGCACCGCATCCAGTACCTGGACGACCAGCAGACCCACATGCTGCCGGTGGCCGACGACGATTTGCGCTGGACCGCGCGCACCCTCGGTTTCGCCGACTGCTGCGCCTTCCTGTCGGAACTGGACGCGCATCGCGAATTCGTGGCCGAGGAGTTCGACAAGCTGCTGGGCGGCGGCGAGAAGCGCTGCAACGGCGGCCAGTGCAAGGGCGGCCCCAAGGGTGCCGCGCCCATCGACCTGGCCGAGCTGCTGGCCGAGCTGCCCGCCCCCTTCGCCGAGCGCGTGAAGGCCTGGTGCGACCACCCCCGTGTGCTGGCGCTGCGCGACGAGACCCGTGCCCGGCTGCGCCAGTTGGTGCGACGCACCGGCCAATGGCTGCAGGAGCCGGACGGCGAAGGCGCCGGCCAGACGACCAGCCACATCGAGGCCGCCCTGCGCTGGGCCGACTGGATCGAGCCGCTGCTGCGCCGGGAGAGCTACCTGGCGCTGCTGGTCGAGCGGCCCGGGGTGCACGAGCGCCTGCTGCGCCTGCTCGGTTCGGCCAAGTGGCCTGCGCGCTACCTCGTGCAGCACCCTGGCGTGATCGACGAGCTGGCGGGCGTGGAGATGCTGCAGGGCCGCTTCAACGCCGCCGAGTTCGAAGACGAGGTGGAGGCCCGGCGCAGCTCGCTGTCGAGCACGGGCGAGGCCGACGAGGAGGCGCTGCTCAACGTGCTGCGCCGCGCCCACCATGCCGAGGTGTTCCGCACGCTGGCGCGCGACGTCGACGGCCGCCTCACCGTCGAGCAGGTCGCCGACGACCTGAGCGCGCTGGCCGATGCGGTGCTGCGTGTCACGGCCCGCTGGTGCTGGAGCCACGTGCGCAACCGCCACCGCGAGCAGCCCCAGTTCGCCATCATCGGCTACGGCAAGCTGGGCGGGAAGGAACTGGGCTACGGCAGCGACCTGGACATCGTCTTCGTCTACGACGACGACGACGAAAGCGCCGGCGACGTCTATGCCGCCTACGTGCGCAAGCTCATCAACTGGCTCACGGTGAAGACCGCCGAGGGCGACCTGTTCGAGATCGACACCGCCCTGCGGCCCAACGGCAATTCGGGCCTGCTGACCACCAGCTTCGAGGCCTACGAGAAGTACCAGCTCGGCCGGGGCAGCAACACCGCGTGGACCTGGGAGCACCAGGCCATGACGCGTGCGCGCTTCGTGCTCGGCAACCCATCCCTGGGCGAGCGCTTCGACCGCGTCCGCGAAGCCGTCATCACCGCGCCCCGCGACATCGAGGCGCTGCGCAAGGAGATCGTCGCCATGCGCGACAAGGTGCGTGCCGCGCACCCGGTCAAGCCGGAGCGCTTCGACGTCAAGCACAGCGACGGCGGCATGGTCGACGCGGAGTTCGCGGTGCAGTTCCTGGTGCTGTCGGCCTCGGGCGCGCACCCGGCGCTGGTGCCCAACCTCGGCAACATCGCCCTGCTGCTGCGGGCCGAGTTGGCCGGCCTGCTCCCCGAGGGCGTGGGCCGCGACGCGGCCACCGCCTACCGCGAGCTGCGCCGGCTGCAGCACCGGGCCCGGCTCAACGAGGAGCCGACCCAGTTCCCGCCGGCGCTGCTGGCGCCGCAGCGCGACGCCATGCTGGCGCTCTGGAGGGCGGTCTTTGGATAGGCGGCTCGGGTGGCTGGCCCTGGCGGGCGCCGTTGCGCTGGCGGGCTGCGCCAGCGGCCCACGCGGCGGCCGCGATGGCGCGCCGACTGCCGTGCCCAGCAGCCTGGACCGTGTGCCCGACGCCGAGCCTCGCGTCGAACCCATCCGCAGCAGCGGCGGCACCAGCAAGCCCTACACCGTGCTCGGCCGCGCCTACACGCCGATCACCGACGACCGACCCTTTCGCGAAAGCGGCTTGGCGTCGTGGTACGGCACGGGCTTCCATGCCCAGTCCACCGCCAGCGGCGAGCCCTACGACATGTACGCGATGACGGCCGCGCACAAGACGCTGCCGCTGCCCAGCTACGTGCGCGTGCGCAACCCGGCCAACGGCCGCGAGGTGATCGTGCGCGTGAACGACCGCGGCCCCTTCCACGACGGGCGGATCATCGACCTGAGCTACACGGCCGCCTTGCGCCTGGACCTGCTGCGCGGCGTGGCGCCGGTGGAGATCGAGCGCATCACCAACGAGGAGATCCGCACCGGCGCCTGGCGCCGCGACGGCGATACGCGGCTGGCCGCCGCGCCCATGCCGCCGGCGGCCCTACGCAACGACGCGGTGGCCGTGCCGGCGGCCTGGGCGACGCCGGTCGCCGCACGGCCTGGCGATCGGGCGCCGACGGCGACGCGACCCGTTGGCACGCTGGTCGCCCAGGCCACGCCGCTGCCCACCGAAACGGACACCGGCGCACCGACCGCCAGCGACGCCGCGCCACCGCCGCGCTTTCGCGGCATGGAGGTGACCGACCTGCCGGCACTGACCCCCGCATCACCACCGCCGCCCGCCGCCGCACCCGCGCCCGCGCCTGCACCCGCGAGCACAGCGCCCGCCGCGCCCCCTGCCGGTTCATCGACCGCCGGCTCTGGTGCGCCCGCGCCGGGCTTCTGGGTCCAGCTCGGCGCCTTCCGCGAGCGTGAGGGCGCCGACGGCCTCCAGGCCCAGGCCGGGCGGGCACTGCCGGCCCTGGCGGCGCAATTGCGCGTGTTCAGCGAGAACGGCACGCACCGGCTCCAGGCCGGGCCCTTCGCCTCGCGCGAGACGGCCAACGACACGGCCACGCAGTTGCGCAACGGGCTGCGGCTGGCACCGATCGTGGTCGAGCGGCGCTGAGAGGCCGAGAGTCTCCGAGGGCGCCCGTCGCCGCTACGACGGAAATTCCGCCGCGATGCGCGCCAGTTTGTCGGGGTTGCGCTGCGCGTGGATGCGCACGATGCGCTCGCCGTCCCATTCGAAGGCCTGGACCGACTCCAATGCGCCGTCGACGTAGCGCAGCAGGCCGGGCGCGCCGTTCACCTCGGCCACCACGACGCGCAATGCGCCAGGGTGGCGCCGCGCAACGGCGAAGTACAGCTGCGCCACGCGCTGCCCGCCCACCAGCGGCCGGCCGAAGGACGGCACCTTGCCGCCGCCGTCACCGATCAGCGCGACGTCTTCGGCGAGCAGTGCCTTCAGCCCCTGCAGGTCGCCCCGCGCCGAAGCGTCGGCGAAGCTGCGCAACAGCGCCATCTGCCGCTCGCGCGCCACGGTGAAGCGCGGTCGGCCTTCCTGCACGGCGACCTTGGCGCGGTGCACCAGCTGGCGGCAGGCGGCCTCGCTCTTGCCCAGCGTGGCGGCGACCTCCGCGTAGTCCACATCGAAGACTTCGCGCAGCAGGAAGGCGGCGCGCGCGTCGGGCGCGAGCCGCTCGAGCACGGCGAGGAAGGCCACCGAGAGGGTGTCGGCCCGCTCGACGATGGCCTCGGGCGTGGCCGGGCCGTCCGCATCGGGCTCGACCATGGGCTCGGGCAGCCAGGTGCCGACGTAGTGTTCTCGTTGGCGCTGGGCCGAGCGCAGCCGGTCGAGCGCCAGGCGCGTGGTGACGGTCACCAGCCAGGCTTCGGCGTTGTCGAGCGTGTGGTGGGCCGCCTCGTGCCAGCGCAGCCAGGCGTCCTGCACCACGTCCTCGGCCTCGGCGACGGAGCCGAGCATGCGGTAGGCGACGCCCTTGAGGCGCGGGCGATGGCGATCGAAGGTGCGGGTGGCGTCGTCCATGACGACTAGACGCGCAACCGGGCCAGGTTGTGACAGGCAGCGCAAACCATGTCACGTCTTGCTATCGAAAAGATAGCTGCTCGCGCCCGCGCCACGGGCGCTGGAGGCCGATTTGGCTTGAAACGCGAGGTGCAGCCGGGCATCTGCGCCAGCCGCTCGCGCCTTCTCAGGCGCCCTGGTATTCGGGCTTGTTGCCCAGCGACGCCGTGAGCTCCTTGCGGTAGCGGTTCAGTTCCTGCACGGTCTTGAAGCTGCGGTTGAGCAGCAGGCTCAGGTTGTGCAGGATGCGGTCGCCGACCTTGTTCTCCCACACGGCGTCGAACTTGATCTGCTTGTCCAGCCAGTGCTCGAGCCAGTCGGGGTCGGGCATGCGGCTCTGGATGGTGTCGCGGGGGAACAGCGCCTTGTTCACATGCAGGTTGGTGGGATGCAGCGCCTGCGCGGTGCGGCGGGCGCTGGCCATCAGCACGCCGACCTTGGCGAAGGCGGCCCGCGCCTCGTCGCCGAACTTCTCCATGGCGCGCTTCATGTAGCGCAGGTAGGCGCCGCCGTGGCGGGCTTCGTCCTGGGAGAGCGTGGTGTAGATGTGCTTGATGACCGGCTCGGTGTGCCACTCGGCCGCGCGGCGGTACCAGTGGTTCAGGCGGATCTCGCCGCAGAAGTGCAGCATGAGCGTTTCGAGCGGCGGCGCGGGGTCGAAGTCGAAGCGCACGTCGTGCAGTTCCTGCTCGGTGGGCACCAGCTCGGGCCGGAAGCGCTTGAGGTATTCCATCAGCACCAGCGAGTGCTTCTGCTCCTCGAAGAACCAGATCGACATGAAGGCGGAGAAGTCGCTGTCGTGCCGGTTGTCGCGCAGGAACATCTCGGTGGCCGGCAGCGCGGCCCACTCGGTGATGGCGTTCATGCGCACGGTCTGCGCCTGCTCGTCGGAGAGCATGCCCGCATCGAAGGACTGCCACGGGATGTCCCGGTCCATGTCCCAGCGGACAGACTCGAGTTGCCTGAAGAGTTCCGGATACAGCATTGTCTTCCCCATAGAACGCCGATTTTAGTGGGCCACTTTTCCTGCGCTGGCGGGTTCCCGGCCAACGCGCGATGATGCAGGTACGCCATTTGCTGCCCGGCGGATGAGCCCCCAGCCGATCCAGGAGTATTCGCATGCGTGCCGTCCTCACCAGCCTTGCCCTCGCCCTGACCACCGGGCTGGGCCTCGCCCCAGCCACTTTCGCGCAGACACCGCCGGCCAAGGCGGCGCCCGCGGCGCCGGCCGATTCGGCCTGCCCCCCCATCCTGCAACATACCTTCGGCCGGCTGCAGGATGAGAAACCCCAGTCACTGTGCCAGTACGCGGGCAAGGTGGTGCTGGTCGTCAATACCGCCAGCTTCTGCGGCTTCACCCCGCAATACAAGGGGCTGGAAGAGCTGGACCGCAAATACCGAGACAAAGGTCTCGTGGTCCTGGGCTTCCCTTCCAACGATTTCGCCCAGGAATCGGGCAGCAACAAGGAGATCGCCGATTTCTGCGAAAGCACCTTCGGCGTCAAGTTCCCGATGTTCGTGAAGTCCTCGGTGCGCGGCAGCGACGC
The DNA here is from genome assembly GCA_018241185.1 of Pseudomonadota bacterium. Lineage (GTDB taxonomy): Bacteria > Pseudomonadota > Gammaproteobacteria > Burkholderiales > Burkholderiaceae_C > Xenophilus. Next base: position 15,101 of record JAFEEH010000218.1, read on the forward strand.
CAACCCGCTCTTCAAGGAACTGGCCAAGCAGACCGGCACGACGCCGAAATGGAACTTCTACAAGTACCTGATCGCGCGCGACGGCAAGGTGGTCGATGCCTATTCCAGCATGACCTCGCCGGACGACAGGGCCTTCATCCAGACCATCGAAAGTCAACTCAGGACAAATTGAGACTGACCAGTTCACAAAACGACGGATAGGTATTAGCATGGACCCATGCGTCCAAAATCGGTCCGTCGACGGCTCACAATCGCTTACCAAAGGCCGGGGAACCGTGGAAGTTCGCCTACGCTCCTAACGAAGACCGGGGCGCATCATCGCCCCACGGTTTTCATGCTGCGAAGCCTTTCGGGCCTGGTCCCGAATGGAATCCCGAGGCGACTCTTCTCCTCCTCCCTCCCTCCCTCCTTCGTTTCGGGGCGCTTCGCGGCATTTTTATTTTTCGGGGGTGAGCGGCCGTGATCAGCGGCGCGTCATCCCGCCGGGTCGCCGTGATCGGCGCCGGCATTTCCGGCCTGGCAGCCGCCCATGCGCTGCGCCATGAGGCCCACGTCACCCTCTTCGAAGCCGACCCCCGCCTGGGCGGCCACGCCAACACCGTCGACGTGACGCTGCCGGTGGACGGCACGCCCGTCACGCATGGCGTCGACACCGGCTTCCTGGTCTACAACGACCGCACCTACCCCCAGCTCATCGGCCTGCTGGCATCCCTGGGCGTCGAGACGGCCCCCTCGGACATGTCGTTCTCGGTGCAGGCCCCGCGGCCCGGGCGCTCGCCGCTGGAGTGGAGCGGCAGCAGCCTGGCGACGGTGTTCGCGCAACCGTCCAACCTGGTGTCGCCGCCTTTCCTCGGCATGCTGGCGGACCTGCTGCGCTTCAACCGCCTCACGACCCGCATCGCGCTGGCCGGCAGCGAGGTCGAACGCGCCGAGCCGCTGGGCCAGTTCCTCGACCGCCACCGTTTCGGCACCGCTTTCCGCGAGGGCTACTTCCTGCCGATGGTCGGCTGCATCTGGAGCTGCCCCACGGCGCAGATGCTGCAGTTCCCGGTCGCGACGCTGATCCGCTTCTGCCACAACCACGGCCTGTTGCAGGTCGCCGACCGTCCGCAATGGCGCACGGTGCGCGGCGGTTCGCGCCACTACGTGCAGCGGATCGCCGCCGGACTTCAAGCGGCAGGCGCCGAAGTCCATGCCGGCACGCCGGTGCGCAGCCTGCTGCGCAGGGCCGATGGCGTGCTGGTGCACACCGACGCCGGCACGAGCCGTTTCGACCACTTGGTGCTGGCGACCCACTCCGATCAGGCGCTGGCGCTGCTGGGCAGCGACGCCACCGACGACGAGCGGGCCGTGCTCGGCGCGATCCGCTACCACCGCAATCGCGCGGTGCTGCACACCGATGCCGCCATGCTGCCCATGCGCCGCGCGGCCTGGGCCGCCTGGAACTACGAGCGCGCCGGCGACGACGCGCAGGAGTCGGGCGGCGTGTGCCTGCACTACCTCCTGAACCGCCTCCAGCCGCTGCCCTGGTCGCAGCCGGTGATCGTGTCGCTGAATCCGGTTCGTGCGGTGGCACGTACTGCGATGATGGCCGAATTCGACTATGCCCACCCGGTGTTCGACCTCGCCGCGCTGCGTGCGCAGGCCGAGGTCCCGGCGCTGCAGGGCCTGCGCAACACCTGGTTCGCCGGCGCCTGGATGGGCTACGGCTTCCACGAGGACGGCCTCAAGGCCGGCCTGGCCGCCGCCGAGGGCGTGCGCCACCGGCTGGGCGCAACCGCGATGGCAGGCGTGGACCTGCTGCAGGCCGCATGACCTCGCAGGTGGTCCGCGCGGCCCCCGCGCGCGCCGCGGCGGCGCACGCGCCCATGCCGTTGGCGCCGGCCCGGCCGCTGATCGGCTTCGGCGAGGTGCGCCATGCGCGACTGCGGCCGGCTGCACACGCCTTCGCCTACGCCACCTATTTCCTGATGCTGCCGATGCGCAGCCTGCGCGCTGGCGCAGCGGCCGCGGCAGCCTTGCCGCTCAACCGCCGCGGCTGGCTGTCCTTCCACGACTGCGACCACGGTGACGGACGCGGCGCCGAAGCCGGCGGCGCCCTGGCCTGGCTCGACGAGTTGCTGGCGCAGCACGGCGTCCACGACGCCACCGGCGAAGCCTGGCTGCACTGCTACCCGCGCGTGATGGGCTACACCTTCAAGCCGGTGAGCTTCTGGTACTGCCACGCCGCCGACGGCGCGCTGCGCGCCATCGTGGTGGAGGTGAACAACACCTTCGGCGAGCGGCACTGCTACCTGCTCGAGCAGCCGGTGTACGGCATGGAGCTGCACACCGCCAAACGCTTCCACGTCTCGCCCTTCTGCCGTGTCGAAGGCAGCTACCGCTTTCGCTTCTTCGTCGACGAGCACCGCACCCGCACGGTCGCGCGCATCGACCATCACGACGACGAAGGCCTGCTGCTGCAGACCAGCGTGAGCGGCCAGCTGGTGCCGCTGACGCGCGCCACGGTGCGCCAGGCGCTGTGGCGGCACCCGGCGATGACCTTCGGCGTCATCGCGCGCATCCACTGGCAGGCCGCGCGGCTGTGGCTCAAGCGCGTGCCCTTCTTCACCAAGCCTGCGCGGCCCGAGCACTTCGTGTCGCGCGACGCCGACGCCCCGCACTGACGCCCGTGCGCCCCACGCCATGACCCTGTCCACCACCGCCCCCCACTTCGCGCTGCCCCAGGACGCACCGCGCGCCGCCCGCACCGTGCTGGGCCTGCTGCAGCGCCTGGCGCACGGCTCGCTTTCGGTGCAACTGCCCGACGGCCAGGTGCAGCACTTCGGCGCCGCGCCCGGCGCCCGGCCCACCGCGTCGATGACGCTGCGCAACTGGAACGTGTGCGCGGCCGCACTGAAGTCCGGCGACATCGGTTTCGCCGAGAGCTACATCGCCGGCGACTGGAGCACGCCCGACCTGCCGGCGCTGCTGGAGCTGTTCATCGCCAACCGGCGCGCCGTCGAGGACGTGGTGTACGGCAACTGGCTGGGTCGCCTGGCCTACCGCGTGCGCCACCTCCTGCAGCGCAACAGCAAGGCCGGCAGCGCGCGCAACATCCAGGCGCACTACGACCTGGGCAACGCCTTCTACCGCCTGTGGCTGGACGAGACGATGAACTACTCGTCGGCCCTCTTCGGCGACGACCGCGACCAGCCGATGGCGCAGGCTCAGCGCGCGAAAGTATGGCGAGCGCTCCACCTGGCGGGTGTGCGCCCCGGCGACCGGGTGCTGGAGATCGGCTGCGGCTGGGGCGCCCTGGCAGAAATGGCGACCACGGAATTCGGCGCCAGCGTGACCGGCGTGACGCTCTCGCACGAGCAGCTCGCCTTCGCCCGCGGCCGGCTCGCGGGGCTGGGCATCGGCCCGGAGCGCGCCGACCTGCGCCTGCAGGACTACCGGGACATCGCCCTGCCGGCGGGCGATGCCGGCTACGACGCCGTCTGCTCCATCGAGATGGTCGAGGCCGTCGGCCGCGAGTACTGGCCGACCTACTTCGGCGCTGTGGCCCGCCTGCTCAAGCCGGGCGGTCGTGCGTGCATCCAGAGCATCGTGATCGACGACGCGCTGTGGCCGCGCTACATCCGCTCGACCGACTTCATCCAGCAGTACATCTTCCCCGGCGGCTGCCTGCCCTGCCCGTCGCAGCTCAAGGCCCAGGCCGAAGCCGCGGGGCTGACGCTGGTGGACGAATTCGCCTTCGGCGCCGACTACGCCGAGACGCTGCGCCGCTGGCGCGAACGCTTCCTGGCCGAGCGCCAGGCCGTGCTGCAACTGGGTTTCGACGAAAGGTTCATGCGCATATGGGAGTTCTACCTCGCGTACTGCGAAGCGGCCTTCACGCAGGCCAACATCGACGTGGTGCAGTACACGCTACAAAAACGATAGCTATCTGCGCAGGACTGGCGGGCGCTGCAGCCCTTTTCGGCTTGAATTCGATGGCCCAGGCCTCGGCCCAGCCGACGCCGGTGCTCGCCACGGCCCTGCCCGACGCACGGCCCGCCGGCAGCACGCGGCTGCGGGTGTGGGGCCTGGACATCTACGACGCCAGCCTGTGGGTCGCGCCGGGCTTTCGCGCCGACGCCTGGGCGCAGGGGCGCTTCGCGCTCGAGCTGCACTACCTGCGCAGCTTCGACGGCGACGACATCGCGCGCCGCTCGCTGGACGAGATGCGCCGGCAGGGGCCGGTGAGCGACGCGCAGGCCCAGGCTTGGCTGGCCGCAATGCGCGCCGCCTTCCCCGACGTGAAGAAGGGGGACAGGATCACCGGCGTGCACGAGCCCGGCGTCGGCGTGCGCTTCTTCTACAACGGCGAGCCCCGGCCACCGGTGCGCGACCCCGTGTTCGCGCAGCGCTTTTTCGCCATCTGGCTGGACGCGCGCACCTCGGAGCCGGCGCTGCGCGAGGCGCTGCTCGCCCCCGCGCGCTGACCATGCCGCCCGAGCTGCCATCGCCGTCGCGCACCTTCGGTCCGTCCGAAGGCCTGCGCTACGGCCTGCTCGGCCTGCCGCTGGCCTTCGTCGCACTGCCGCTGTACGTGCAGCTGCCGCACCACTATGCCGCGAGCTTCGGCGTGCCGCTGGCGGCGCTCGGCGCGGTGCTGCTGGGCGCGCGACTGCTCGACGCGGTCGTCGACCCGCTGCTGGGCCGGCTGTGCGACGGGCTGTTCCGACGCTCCGCGCAGGCCGTGCTCGCCGGCGGTGCCGTCGCCGCCATGCTGCTGGCGGCCGGCTTCGCGGGCCTGTTCTTTCCGCAGGCGCTGGTCGATCCTGCGCGCACCGGCGCGCTGCTCGTGCTGGCGGCCGCGCTGCTGACGCTCAGCTACCTGGGCTACAGCCTCCTGTCGATCGCGCACCAGAGCTGGGGCGCGCTGCTGGGCGGCGATGCGGCCATGCGCAGCCGCGTCGTCGGCTGGCGAGAAGGCCTGGGCCTGGTCGGCGTGGTGCTGGCCTCGGTCCTGCCCGGCCTGGCGGGGCTGCCGGCGATGGTGGGCTTCTTCGTGCTGGCCCTGGGCACGGGCTGGCTGGCCTGGACGCGTGCGCCGCGCCCTGCCTCGAACACCGTGGCCCCGGCCACCGACGCCGCGATGCTGTGGCTGCCGCTGCGCCGGCCGGCCTTCCGTCGCCTGCTCGGCGTCTTCGTGCTCAACGGCATCGCCAGCGCAGTGCCAGCGACGCTGGTGCTGTTCTTCGTGCAGGACCGGCTGCAGGCGCCGCCCGCCATGGAGCCGGCCTTCCTCGGCAGCTACTTCGTTTGCGCCGCGGCCTCGATCCCGCTGTGGCTGCGCCTCGCGCCGCGCTTCGGGCTGGCACGCACCTGGCTGGTCGGCATGGCGCTGTCGGTGGCCGTGTTCGCGTGGACCGCGGCACTCGGTGCCGGCGACGCGATTCCCTTCCTCGCCGTGTGCGTTCTGTCGGGCATCGCGCTGGGCACTGACCTCGTCCTGCCGGGCGCCCTGCTGGCCGGCCAGATCGCCGAGGCGGCCGACCAGCCGCGCGCCGGCGCGTACTTCGGCTGGTGGAACTTCGCCACCAAGCTCAACCTGGCCCTGGCCGCCGGGCTGGCGCTCCCGCTGCTGGGCGCGGCCGGCTACACGCCCGGCACCCGCGACGTCGAGGGCCTGCGGGCACTCGGCTGGGCGTATGCGGTGCTTCCCTGCCTGCTCAAGCTCCTCGCCGCCGGCGCCCTGTGGGCGCTGGTGATCCGGCCGCGCGCGGCCTCGTCCTTGTCACCCCTGGCCGATCCTCCATGACCTCCTCGCCCTCCCGCCGCCGCCTGCTCGGCCTGGCCCTCGCCGTCGGCGCCGTTGCCGCCGGACTCGCCGGCTGTGCCAGCCCCACGCCGGCCGACTACGCGAACGAGAAGCCGGTGCTCTCGCTGCGTGACTACTTCAACGGCCGCGTCGAGGCCCATGGCATGTTCCAGGACCGCGCAGGCAAGGTCGTCAAGCGCTTCGACGTGGTGATGGACTGCCGCTGGAACGGCGACGAGGGCACGCTCGACGAACGCTTCACCTACAGCGACGGCAGCACCCAGCGCCGCGTGTGGACCTTGCGCGCCCTGCCCGGCGGCCGCTTCACCGGCACCGCGCCCGACGTGGTCGGCACCGCGCAGGGCGAACAGCGCGGCAACGTCTTCCAGTGGAACTACACGCTGCGCCAACCGGTGGGCGAGCGCACCTTCGACGTGCAGATGGATGACTGGATGTACCTCATGAACGAGCGCGTGATGCTCAACCGCGCGCACATGAGCAAGTTCGGCGTCGAGGTCGGGCAGGTCACGCTCACCTTCATCAAGCGCTGAAGGCGAGTGCGCATGCCCTGGTTCGCCCCCCTCAACCCGCCGCTGGCCGACTGGCGCGGCAAGACGGCCTGGATCGTCGGCGCCTCCTCGGGCATCGGCCTGGCAGTGGCGACCGCGCTGGCCGCGCGCGGCGCTCGCGTGGCGGTGTCGGCACGCAAGCGCGAGGCGCTCGATGCGCTGGCCGGGCGCCACCGCGTGGCGGAGGGCGAACCGACGCGCATCGTGGTCGCACCGCTGGACGTCACCGATGCGGATGCGGTGCAGACGGTGCACGCCGGACTGCGCGAAACCTTTGCCGGAACACCGGACTTCGTGCTCCTGTGCGCGGGCACCTACGCGCCGCTGCGGGCCGACGCCTTCGACCTGGACACGATGCGCCGCCACCAGGAGGTGAACTACGTCGGTGCGCTGAACGTGCTGGCCGCCGTGCTGCCTGCGCAGCTCGCGCGCGGCAGCGGCCATGTCTCGCTGGTGGCCAGCGTGGCGGGCTTTCGCGGCCTGCCCAAGAGCCTGGCCTACGGACCCACGAAGGCCGCGCTGACCAACCTGGCCGAGGTGCTGTACGCCGACCTGCACGCGCGCGGCCTGGGCGTCAGCGTGGTGCAGCCGGGCTTCGTCGAGACGCCGCTGACGGCGCAGAACGACTTCGAGATGCCGGCGCTGGTGTCGCCTGCGCAGGCGGCCGACGCCATGCTGGCCGGCTGGGCGCGCGGCGCCTTCGAGATCGACTTCCCACGCCGGTTCACGGCCTGGATGAAGCTGCTGCGCGTGCTGCCCTACCGCTGGTACTTCGCGGCGGTGCATCGCTTCACGGGGCTGTGATGCTATCGAATCGATAGCTGTTTGCGCAGACAGGGCGGGCGCTGCAGGCCAATTTGGCTTGAAAAGAACAAAGGCGCCCGCAGGCGCCTTCGTGGCTCGGGGAGCCGCCGGCTCAGGCGGGCCGCGTGTCGGCGAAGCTCGGGCGCTGCAGCAGCTTGTCGTGCAGGCGATCGAGGGCGGGGTATTCACCGCGCCAGTCGATCTCGGGGAAGCGAAAAGCGATCCAGCCCAGCGCGCAGCCCACGGCGATGTCGGACAGGCTCAGGTGAATGCCGCTGCAGAAAGGTTTGTCGCCCAGGCCCTTGGCCATGGCGGCGATGCCAGCTTCGACCTTGCCACGCTGGCGATCCATCCAGGCCTGACTGCGCTCGCCGTCGGCGCGCTTGGTCCAGGTGGCTTCCATGCGCCACAGCACGCCGGCGTCCATCACGCCGTCGGCCAGCGCTTCCCAGGTCTTGACCTCGGCGCGCTCGCGGCCCGAGGCAGGGATGAGCTTGCCCACGGGCGACAGGGTGTCGAGGTACTCGACGATCACGCGCGAGTCGAACATCGCCTCGCTGCCGTCCATGATGAGGCAGGGCACCTTGCCCAGCGGGTTGGAGGTGCCGATGGTGGTCTCGTCGGACCACACGTCCTCCTGCACGAACTGGTAGTCCAGCCGCTTCTCGGCCATGACCACGCGCACCTTGCGCACGTAGGGGCTGGCGGTCGATCCGATCAGTTTCATTGCGGGCGGGTCCCTCGGAATTTGGTTCTTGGCGCCCCCGGGGCCGGGTCTCCAGCCCGCCCCCCGGGGTCAAGGCGAGAGGCTGGACGCCGGATCGCCTTGGGAGTAGCGCTTTGATTCTAGGGTCTGGCGCCCTGCGACAAAGGCGCCGCGCATCGGGTCGGCGACACCCCGCCGGCACGCGTCGCGGGGGGCGCCACCTACAATTCCGGCATGAGTTTCTCCCCCGTTTCCGCCCTGTCCCCCCTCGACGGCCGCTATGCCGGCAAGCTGGCCGCGCTGCGCCCGCTGATGAGCGAGCAGGGCTACATGCACCGCCGCGTGCAGGTCGAGGTGGCGTGGTTCATCGCGCTGTCCGACGCCGGTTTTGCCGAGTTCAAGCCGCTCACGCCCGGCGCGCGCAAGTACCTGATGGGGCTGGTCTCCAACTTCTCGGAGGCCGACGCACTGGCCATCAAGGAGATCGAGAAGACCACCAACCACGACGTGAAGGCCGTGGAGTACTGGATCAAGTCGAAGTTCGAGGCCCGCCCCGAGCTGCAGAACGCCGCCGAATTCGTGCACTTCGCCTGTACCAGCGAGGACATCAACAACACCAGCCACGCCCTGCAGATCCAGGCCGCGCGCGACCAGGTGCTGCTGCCGGCGCTGGACGGCATCCTCGCCACGCTGAAGAAGATGGCGCACGGCTTCGCGGCCGTGCCCATGCTCAGCCGCACCCACGGGCAGACGGCCAGCCCCACCACCGTGGGCAAGGAGATCGCGAACGTCGCCGTGCGCCTGGCCAAGGCCCGCGAACAGATCGCCGGCGTGCAGCTGTTGGGCAAGATGAACGGCGCGGTGGGCAACTACAACGCCCACCTCTCGGCCTGGCCCGACTTCGACTGGGAGACCTTCAGCCGCAAGGTGATCGAGACGCCCGCGCCGCAGGGCCTGGGCCTGGTCTTCCAGCCCTACAGCATCCAGATCGAGCCGCACGACTACATGGCCGAGCTGTTCGACGCCGTGGCGCGCGCCGACACCATCCTCATCGACTTCGCGCGCGACGTCTGGGGCTACATCAGCCTGGGCTACTTCAAGCAGCGCCTGAAGGCCGGCGAGATCGGCAGCTCGACCATGCCGCACAAGGTCAACCCGATCGACTTCGAGAACGCCGAGGGCAACCTGGGCCTGGCCAATGCGCTGCTGCGCCACCTCTCCGAGAAGCTGCCGATCAGCCGCTGGCAGCGCGACCTGACCGACTCCACCGTGCTGCGCAACATCGGCGTCGCATTCGGCTATGCCGTGCTGGCCTACGCGAGCCTGGCCACCGGCCTGGGCAAGCTGGAGCTCAACGAGAAGGCGCTGGCCGAGGACCTCGACGCCAGCTGGGAAGTGCTGGCCGAGCCGATCCAGACCGTGATGCGCCGCTACGGCGTGCAGGGCGCCTACGAGAAGCTCAAGGAAGTCACGCGCGGCCAGACGGTGACGGCCGAGGCGCTGCATGCGCTGATCCGCTCGCTGGAGATTCCCGAAGCCGAAAAGGCGCGGCTGCTGGCCATGACGCCCGGCAGCTACACGGGCAAGGCGGCCGAACTCGCCAAGCGTGTCTGAGCGCCCCCGGCGCGCCGTGCTGGCCATCGCCGCCGCGGCCGGCTGGCTGATCGGCGGCTGTAGCGAGCAGCAGGGTACGCCAGCGGCGGGCGCATCGGGTGCCGTCGTGACCGATGCGGCCACGGGCCTGACCTGGCTGCGCTGCGCGCTCGGACAGCAGTGGCAGGCGGGCCGCTGCACGGGCGAGCCCCTGACGCTGAGCCAGCCCGATGCGCACGCGCGCGTCGACGCCCTCAACGCCGAGCGCTACCAGGGCATCGACCGCTGGCGCCTGCCGGACATCGTCGAGCTGGCTGCCTTGCGGCGCTGCGACCACGGCCTGGTGGCCGACACCTTCACGCTGGAGTTCATGGTGGAGCAGCCGCCGGTCGAGGTCCGGCGCTGGTGCGACAAGGAAACGACCGTGCCGACCATCGACACCGCGCGCTTTCCCGACACGCCGGCGATGAAATTCTGGTCGTCCAGCGGCAGCGAGCGCCACCAGGTGTCCTACGCCGTCGACTTCGCCAATGCCTGGATCGGCATCAACGAGGACAGTGCGAGCCAATACGCCGTGCGCCCCGTGGCCGACCCTGCGCCGCGGCGCTGACCTTCTTCATCGAGCCGATTCCATGGCCCTCAAATCCACCATCTTCAAGGCCAACGTGGCCGTGGCCGACATCGACCACGGCTACTACGCCGACCACGCGCTGACCCTGGCGCGCCACCCCAGCGAGACCGACGAGCGGATGATGATCCGCCTCGTGGCACTGGCACTCAACGCCCATCAGCTGCAGGACACCTGCGGCGGCGACGGCACGCTGGCCTTCGGCGCGGGGCTGTCCGACCCCGACGAGCCCGATGTGTGGCTGCGCGACTTCACCGGTCGCGCGCGCTTGTGGATCGAGGTCGGCCAGCCCGAGGACAAGCCCGTCATCAAGGCCTGCGGCAAGGCCGACCAGGTGATTGTGTATGCCTTCGCCCACTCGGCCGACATCTGGTGGCGCGGCATGGAGACCAAGCTGTCGCGGCCGCAGAACCTGCAGGTCTGGCGCATCCCGACGGCCGCCTCGCAGCAGCTCTCGACGCTGGCCCAGCGCAGCATGCAACTGCAGGCCACGGTGCAGGAAGGCGCGCTGATGCTCGGCGACGGCAGCAACACGGTCGACATCGAGCCGCTGCGCTGGAAGTAGCGACGGCGCTCAGGCCCCCGGCATCGCCGCCCCGCACTGCCAGCAGCGCTCGAAGCCGCCTTCGACGAATTCGCCGCACACGCAGTGCCACTGGCGCTGCGGCGGGTGCTGCAGCGCATGCAGCAGCCGGCGCGCACGCTCGAGCTGCGCGTCGTCGTCGATCCAGATCTCGGGCAGGCACTGGTCCGGCGGCAGCTGGCCGGCCACGGCGCACAGGAACTCGCGCTGCACCGAGGCACCCACGCCCTCGCTGCGCAGCACGTCGGCCCACAGCGTCGCGATCGCCAGGTTGGGGGCTTGGGCGAGGCGGCGCATGCGGTGGCGCTTGTTCAGGCGGGTGGCGCGTCGGGATCGGCGCCGGGGCTGGGGTCGGCCGGCGCGGCATCGGCCTCGCGGGCCCGCTCGGCGTAGCGGTTGAAGCGCCAGGCCGTGTCTTCCATCGTGATGCGGCGCCAGGTCTGGCGCTTTTCGGCGGGCGTCATGGCGGGCCAGTGTTGCACCTCGTCGAAGCTGCGTCCACAGCCCTTGCACTCGTCGTCGCCCTGGCTGGTGGAGCAGATGGCGATGCAGGGCGTGTCGGGCGTGGTCTCGTACCAGCCGAGCCAGGCGGCCCAGGCCTTGGCGGGGAAGCCGACCTCGTCGACCTCGTCCTCGCGGTAGAACACCATGAGCGCGTACACCTCGGCCAGCGCCCGCACCTCGGGCGCGAGCGTGACGCCGTCGGGCGAGGGTTTCTTCTCGCGCCAGAAGTTGATGGCGGCCTCGATGTCGGTGATGTGGATGGCGGCCATGGGCAAGCGTGTCTCTCGGCGGGCCGGGGATGATAGTGCGCGGTCCGCGAGGCGGATGTCGGACCAATGCCCCGCGGATGCCCAAGGGAATGGTCGCTATCAAAACAGTAGCTGGCCGCGCAGTAACGGCGGCCGTTTCGGGGCCATTCTTCTTGAAAGACCGCGTTGCCGAGGTTGTCAGAACCGAAAGGCGGGTGCTCTAATCGCGCCCACGAAGGGGAGTAGCTCCCGCCCGCTGTCCACGCAACGGGTATCGCCAGGTCGTCAATACGAAGCAGATAACACTTCCGGCCTGTCGGGCGACGCGCGTCGCAGAGACAAGCAGCGCGCACGCCGAGCAAGACCTTCGATTTGAACCCCCAAGGTTCGGTCGAAGGCTTGATGACAGATCCCCCCGGAACACCCGGCGCTTCAGTCTCACGTCGTTCCGACCGTCACCGGCCGGAATGAATCGAAACGCACTGGAGTGTTCTGTCCATGGAATTGTTTTCTGCGCAGTGGCTGTCGGCCCTGCTCGCCATCATCCTGATCGACCTCGTCCTCGCGGGCGACAACGCGATCGTCATCGCGCTGGCCGCACGCGGCCTGCCCAGTCACCTGCAGAAGAAGGCCATCGTGTGGGGCACGGTCGGTGCGATCGTGGTCCGCTCGGTCATGACGATCGGCGTGGTGTGGCTGCTCAAGATCCCCGGCCTGATGCTGGTCGGCGGCCTGGGCCTGCTGTACATCGCCTGGAAGCTGTTGGCCGACACGCATTCGGACGAGGAGAGCCACGGCCCCGGCGCCACCACCTTCTGGGGCGCGATGAAGACCATCGTGATCGCCGACGCGCTGATGGGCATCGACAACGTCCTGGGCGTGGCCGGCGCCGCGCACGGCGATTTCACGCTGGTGGTGCTGGGCCTGCTGATCAGCGTGCCGATCGTGGTGTTCGGCAGCACGCTGGTGCTCAAGCTGGTGCAGCGCTTCCCCGTCATCATCCAGCTGGGTGCCGCGGTGCTCGCCTTCACAGCCGGCAAGATGATCGTCAACGAGAAGCTGCTGGCCCCCTGGTTCGCGGGCGAGGCGCCGGCCAACCAGGCCGCCTACTGGGGCGTGTGCGTGCTGGCCATCATCGGCGTGCTCACGGCCGGCTGGCTCACCAACCGCCGCAAGCCGGGCTCGGAGCGCATCGAGCAGGCGGAAGTCGCGGCGCGGGTGAACCCGATTGACTGATTCCGCATCCCACGTTTTCATCCACTGACGGAAGAAGGAGCGCCCCATGGACAAGATCATTCTCTATGTCGACGACGCGGCCTACGCACGCGAGCACCTGCAGCGGCTCGCGCCGGCGGCAGACAGCACGGCGGCGCGGCACTGGGTGCTGGTGGCCTGCGCTCCGCGCATGACGCACCGCATCAGCAAGTGGGTCAGCCACAGCGCCCGCGAGAACTGGCGCGCCAAGTGGTTCGCCCGTGCGCAGGAGGCGCTGGTGCCGGCGCTCCAGCACGGCGGCGCCACCGTGACGGCGGTGCTCGCCAAGGGTCCGCTGACCGAACTCACGCAACGCCTCCAGCTGGAGCACGGCACGGCCCAGGTGGTCGACGCGCGCCGGCCCAAGGTGGGCGTCGACATGGAACCGGTGGTGCACGGCAAGACGCCGGCCGGCCAGTCGGGCTGGGCCCTGCCCGGTGCCGTGATGGGCATGGGCGCGCTGCTCGTGCTGGCGAACGAACTGGCCGAATGAGCCGATGAACCACCGCGTGCGCCCCCGGCGCGCTCTGCTTTCACACACGCCGCAGGGCCACGCGCCCCGCGGCGTTTTTCTTTGCGCGACCTCGCCCCCGCGCCGCCACCGCGGCGCTATGCTGGCGCCATGCGACTGATCCTCAAATGGCTCCTGAGCGCGCTGGCCCTGCTGGCGGTGTCGTACCTCTACGGCGGCGTGCAGGTCACCAGCTTCACCCATGCGCTGATCGCGGCGGCGGTGATCGGCCTGCTCAACATGGTGGTGCGGCCGGTGCTGGTGGTGCTCACGCTGCCCGTCACCATCGTCACGTTGGGCCTGTTCCTCTTCGTCATTAACGCGCTGCTCTTCTGGGCCGCCTCGGGCCTCTTGAGCGGTTTTCACGTCAGCGGCTTCCTGGCGGCACTGATCGGCTCGCTGCTGTACTCGCTGCTGGGCGTGGTGATCGAGTCCGCGCTGGGCGGCCTGTTCGCGCGCCGCTGAAACGCGGCCACGGTCAGGCGGGCTGGGCGCTGTCCGGCCGCGCGATCTGGCGCATCGTCTCGAAGACCAGGCGCCGCGGCGCCACGCGCCAGCCCAGGCGCTCCTCGATGGCCAGCACGGCGCGCATCGCCAGCAAGGAGTGCCCGCCGAGGTCGAAGAAGTTGTCGCCCGGATGCACGTCCTCTACCCCGAGCACCTCACGCCAGATGCCGGCGATCGCCGCTTCTTCCGCGGTGGCAGGCGCTGCCGCCGCGCGGCCGGCGCGGGCGTCCGGCAAGACAGCGGGCGCCGGCAGCGCGTTGCGGTCGATCTTGCCGTTGGGCAGCAATGGAAGCGCATCCAGCCGCACCACATGCTGCGGCACCATGTACTCGGGCAAGCGCAGGCGCAGGTGCTCGCGCAGCGCCACCGCATCGACCTGCGGCTCTTCACGCAGCACGGTGTAGGCGACCAGACGCACGTCGTCTTCGCGTTCGCTGCGCGTGACGACCACGCACTGCGCGACGGCAGGATGCTCGTTGAGCACCGACTCGATCTCGCCCAGTTCGATGCGGAAGCCCCGCACCTTGACCTGGTGGTCCAGCCGGCCCAGGTGCTCCAGCTGGCCGTCGTGGCGCCACCGGCACCGGTCGCCCGTGCGGTAGAGCCGCGCGCCAGGAGATCCGCCGAAGCGATCGGGCACGAAGCGCTCGGCCGTGAGGGCATCGCGCCCGTGGTAGCCCAGGGCCACGCCCGCACCGCCGATGAAGGCTTCGCCCGGCACGCCGATGGGGCAGGGACGGCCCTGCGGGTCGAGCACATGCACCTGCGTGTTGGCGATCGGCCGGCCGATCGCGATGCCGCCGCGCGGATCGTGGACCTGCCAGCAGGTGGACCACACCGTGGTCTCCGTCGGGCCGTACATGTTCCACAGCGCACCGCAGCTGGCCAACAGGCGCTCGGCCAGCACGGCCGGCAGCGGCTCGCCGCCGACCAGCGCGCGGAAACCCGGCCCGCCGGTCCAGCCGATATCCAGCAGCGCGCGCCAGGCAGACGGCGTGGCCTGCAGGGTGGTGATCTCGTGGCGCTCGATCAGCAGGCCGAGCTGCGCCGGGTCCTGCACCTGCTCGCGGCTGGCGATGATCACCTGCGCGCCGACGGCCAGCGGCAGCAGCAGCTCCAGCACTGCGATGTCGAAGGACAGCGTCGTCACGGCCAGCAGCCGGTCTCCGGCTTGCAGGCCCGGCGTGTGCGCCATGCTGGCGAGGAAGTTGACGACCGCCCGGTGTGGCACCGCCACGCCTTTGGGCCGGCCGGTGGAACCGGAGGTGTAGATGAGGTAGGCCGCATCGTCCGGGCCGGCGTCGAGCGCCGGATCGGCCGGCGGTGCCGAAACGGGCTTGGCGTCGAGCACGCCCGACGCCGTGATGTCGATCACCGGCACGCCGGATGCCCATGATTCGATGCCGCCGCCATCACCGGCCGTCACCAGTGCGGTGGGACGCGCGTCCTCGACCATGTGGGCCAGCCGCTCGCCGGGAAAGGCCGGATCCAGCGGCACATAGGCCGCCCCCGCCTTGAGCACGCCCAGCATCGCGACCACCAGGTGCACGTCGCGTGGGCCGCACAGGCCCACGCGGTGGCCACGCGCGATGCCCCGCTGGCGGAGCAGGTGCGCGAGTGCGTTGGCACGCGCCTCGAGCTCGCCGAAGCGCAGTTGCAGGCCATGGGCGTCGACCAGCGCGACCTCGTCGCGTCGCGCGCGGGCGCCGATCGGGAGGTGCGCATGCACCACCGCCTCGGCGGGCTGGGGCACGGCTGGACCCTGCCACGACGCGACCAGCGCCCGTTCCGCGGGCGCGACGCTGTCGAGCGCCGAGGTCGGCTGGCCGTCGTCGGCCTGCAGCAGTTGCTGCAGCAGCACGAGGTAGTTGTCGAGCAGGCGTTGCGCGGTCGCAGGCGCGAACAGGTCGGTGGCGTACTCGATGTGCAGACGGTGCCCGAACTCGGTGTCGACATGCAGCGAGAGGTCGAACTGCGCCGCGACGCGGTCGAGCTCGAACTCCTCGTAGCGAAAGGGCACGGCGGGCAGGGGGCCCAGTGGGGCGTTGACGACGTTGAAGAGCACGCGCACCAGGCCGTCCGGAGGCTGCGCGCGGTCCTGGCCCAGGGCCTCGACGAGTTCGTCGAAGGGCATGTCCTGGTGGTCGAAGGCGTCGAGCGCCGTGCGGCGCACGCGCTGCAGCAACTCGCCCACGGCGGGGTCGCCCGACAGATCGGTGCGCAGCACGAGCGTGTTGACCAACGTGCCGACCAGCGATTCGGCGGCCAGCGTGTGCCGGTTGGCCACCGGCACCCCGACCGCGATGTCGGTCACGCCGGCCTGGCGCGACAGCTGCAGCTGGAAGGCCGCCAGAAGCACCACGAAGGGCGTCGCCTGCGCCCGCACCGCGGCCGAGCGGAGCGCCGACCGCAGCGCAGGCGACAGCGGTGCCGACACCTTGCTGCCACGAAAGCTCGGCCGCGCGGGCCGCGGGAAATCAGTGGGCAACTGCAGCGTCTGCAGGCCGGCCAGCCGCGCGAGCCAGTAACCGCGCTGCGCGCCGCGGCGCTCGACTTCGGCCGGCGCGTGCTGGCGCAGCGCATGGTCGGCGTAGTGCACCGCCAGCGGCGGCAGTTGCGGCGCTTGGCCGGCCACCCAGGCGGCTTCGCAGAGCAGCAGTTCACGCACCAGCACCGTCATCGACCAGTTGTCGGTGATGGCGTGGTGCTGCACCCAGAGCAGGGCGTGATCATCGTCGGCCAGACGCACGAGCGTCACGCGATGCAGCGGGGCGGACTGCAGGTCGAAGGGGGCCGCAACGCGTTCACTCAGCAGCGCACGGGCCGCGTCCTCGCGCGTTTCGGTGGGCGTGTCGCGCAGGTCGATGCACTCGAAAGGCAACTCCGCGGAGGGCTCGACGACCTGCATCACCTGTCCCTGATGCAGCGCGAGCCGCGTGCGCAGCGATTCATGGCGCTGCACGAGCATCTCCAGCGCCTGCACCAGGCGCTGCGCGTCCAGCGGCCCCCGCAGGCGCAGCGACAAGGCCACGTTGTAGGCCACGCTGTGCGGATCGAACTGCTGCACCAGCCACATGCGGCGTTGCGAAAGCGACGCCGGCAACGGCGCGGCGCGCGAGGCCGCAGGCGGCTCGATCGCGTCAGGCGTTGCCTCGGGCAGTCGCTGGCGCACCTGCTGCGCGAGGCGGGCCACGGTCGGCTCGTCGAGCAGCACGTCCCAGGGCAGTTGCACACCCCAGCGGTGCTGGATGCGCGAGGCGACCTGCGTGAGCAGGAGGGAAGTGCCACCGAGTTCGATGAAATGGGTGTGGGCATCGAAGCCTTCGCGGCCCAGCACGTCGGCCCAGATGTGCCAGAGCGCCTGTTCGGTGGCGTCCGCAGGCGCGCCTGCCCCTGCGGCCTCGTCGTGCAGCACGGCCAGCGGCGCCAGCGCGCCCGCGAGCCAGGCCTGCCGGCAGCGACTGCGCTGAATCTTGCCGCTGGAGGTGCGCGGCAGCGCGCCGCCGCGCATCAGCGCCACGGCATGCACGGGCACCTCGTGCGCCTGCGCCACGGCGCGGCGCACGGCGCGCAGGATCGCGAACTGCTCCTCGCCGGAGGCCGGCCGCCCGCGCGCTTCCACCAGCACCACCGCCGCGTCACCGTTCGGCGTGTCGACCGCGAAGGCGCAGGCGTAGCCGCCGGTGCGCAACTGCGAGTGGGCCTGCTCGGCCGTCCATTCGATGTCCTGCGGGTACAGATTCTGGCCATGGACGATCAGCAGATCCTTCAGGCGGCCGGTGACGAACAGTTCGCCACCTTCCACGAAACCCAGGTCGCCCGTGCGCAGGAAGGGGCCCTCGCCATCGGCCCGCCGGGCCTGGAAGGTGGCCGCGCTCTCTTCGGGGCGCCTCCAGTAGCCCGCGCCCACGGCCTCCGAACGCACCCAGATCTCACCCACCCGGCCGGCGGGACATGGCACGCTGGTGACGGGATCGACGATGCTCAACCCCACGCCGTTCATGGCCCGGCCGCAGCCCACGACCGAGCGCACGTCCGTGGACGACGCCGACGCCGGGGCTAAAACGACTTCGTGCCGCTGCAGCGCATGCGCGTCGAGCCGCAGCGAACGCGCCGGCACATCGACCGCGCAGGCGGACACGCCGAGCACCGATTCGGCGAGGCCATAGGCCGGAGAGAAGGCGCCTGGCCGAAGGCCCGCCGCGCCAAAAGCCTGCAGCAGGCGTCCGGCGGTGCTCGCACGGATCGGCTCCGCGCCGCAGGTGAGCGAGACGAGGCTGTCAAGGCGCCCCGACCATCCCGTGTCGGCCTGCTGGCGCAGGCAGGCGGCATAGGCCGATTCCGGCGCGCCGGTGTGGGTGATGGCAAACGCATCGACCGCGTCCAGCCAGCGCAAGGGCCGGCGCAGGAAGGTCAGCGGCGACATCAACCAGGCCGCCACGCCGCAGGCGAGCGGCAACAGGATGCCCGACACCAGCCCGTAGTCGTGGAAGTGAGGCAGCCAGCTCAGTGCACGGCTGCCGGGCGTGACGCCGAAGGCCGCGCCCAGCATGCCGAGGTTGGCCAGTACCTGCGCATGCGTGAGGCACACGCCGCGCGGCTCGGCGGTCGAGCCCGAGGTGTACTGCAGGTAGGCCAGCGCGCCCGCATCCACCGCGGGCAGTGCCGCGACGGCGGTGGTGGCTGCCAGGGCCTGCGGCGCGTGCCACGGCATTCCGGTGGCACCGAAGGCCTCCTGCATGGCGGGCAAGGCCGAAGCGTCGCACAGGCCCAAGGCAGCCGCCGCATCGTGGGCGATTCCCTGCAACCGCGGCAGCCCACGCTGCAGGCGTGCCGCGTCGAGCGCGGGCACCGGCACGGCCACCCTGCCTGCCAGGACGCAGGCCCAGAAGGCGCGCACGAAATCCAGGCCCGGGCGCAACGCCAGCAGCACGCGATCGCCGGGCCGCCCGTACGCCGCCAGGCGTTCCGCCAGCGCGCAAGACTGCTGACGCAGCGCCTGGAAACTGAGCCGGTCGGCGATGGACAGATCGTCGGCCACCCAGCTGACGGCCAGCGCGGAGCCGCCCTCGGCGCATCGCGCGTGGAACAGCTCGACCAAGGTAGCGACAGGACGGACGGCGGTCGAATCCGGCCGCGGGACAACGGCGGAAGGTGGCACGGTCAAGACGAACGCATGAGGGCCGGTGGCCCCCTCCCTGTGCGTTCTCGAGGAAGGATGAATGGGTCTGCGCGACGGAGCAGAGGCCAAGCCGCGCGAATGCCCCGATGTTAGTTCCTAAGTTTTAATGCTGGTCAGCGCATGCTCAGCAACACACGTGAGATATGACACGGACGTGCCACCTGGAGCGAAGGCGAGCGCCCACTACGAAACTCAGAGTGGCTTCTCGTTCATCTGCTCGCGCGCTTTCACGTCCACTTCGCGCGCCCGGGTGTCGATGATCGACGCCTCGTAGTGGTCGATTCGCAGCGGCCCGCGGCCATCGGCATTGGCACGGACCAGTTCCTGCGCCGCCTTGAAGCGATCACGCGCCGCCACGTAGTCGAGGATGGCGACGTTGGCTTCGGCGTCGGCCCGGATCGCGCGCAAGGTGTCACCCTGCTCGTTGTAGAGCGCCGACAGCATCCGCCACGCGCCGTTGTCGCGCGGGTGGGTCGCCACCCAGTCGCGCAGGGGCGCCGCCATCGGGCCGGGGTTGTGGGTGGCGATGGCGGCCTGGGCCGCGAGCATCATCTCGGCCCGGTCCTTGGCCTTGACGTTGAGCAGCGCCGCCGCCGCCGCGCCGTTGCGGGCCGCCAGCTCGATCTCGGCCGAGAGCAGCCGCGCCAGCCGCGACGCGGCCGCATCCCCGCGGGTGCGCACCACCAACCGCTCGGCCATGACGCGGGCCGTGCGCACGTCGCGCAGTTCCGATGCGCCCAGGGCCGCGGCGTACAGCGTGCCGGCCTGCTGGGCCGGCGAAGTCTTTGCGAATTCAGTGCTGTCGGCGGCCTCGACCCATTGGCGCAGCACGTCGACCCCCGGGCGGGTCAGCACGCGGGCGCGGGCGCTGATCATCGCGTGGTCCATCTCCAGCGGCAGCGGGGCAACGGCCTCGGCGCGGAACTGGAAGCGTGCCTGCATCTCGGTGATGCGCTCGCTGGTCAGCGGATGGCTGCGCAGGTAGGGGTAGGCGCCGTTGTCGTTCAGTCGCGAGGCGAACTGCAGCTTCTCGAACATGGCGGCGGCGCCGCGCGGCGAGAAGCCGGCCTGCGTCATGACGCCGTAGCCGATGCGGTCGGCCTCGCGCTCCATGTCGCGCGAGAAGTCGAGCTGCTTCTGCTGCGCGAAGGCCGAGCCGCCGGTCATCATGGCGGCGCCCAGGTCGCCGCCGCTGCGGCTCTTCGAAGCCGCGACCGCGCCGAGGATCATGGCCGCGATGAGCCACGGCGCCTGCCGGCTCTGCTGGGTCAGCATGCGCGAGATGTGGCGCTGGGTGACGTGCGACAGCTCGTGGCCGAGCACCGCCGCCAGCTCGTCGCGGCTGCCGACGACGGCGATCAGCCCCATGTTCAGGCCCAGGTAGCCCCCTGGGAGTGCGAAGGCATTGATCGTGCGGTCATGGCCGAGCAGCACGGTCCAGGCGTAGCGCTCGTCGAGCTCGGGCGTGAGTTCGCCGCGGGTGCGCGCCGCCGCCATCAGGCGCTGCCAGATGTCCTGGACGTAGTCGACCATCACCGGGTCGTCGACGTAGTCCGGGTCCCGGTACAGCTCGCGGGCGATGCGGTCGCCGAGCTGGCGCTCGGCGGTGGCGGTCATCTCGGCGCCGTCGCTCATGCCCGGCAGCACCTGGGCATGCGCCGCGGACACGGTCAGCAATTGCGATGCTACTAAAGTGATAGCTGTCAGCGCCCGCCAGACGGGCGTTGCAGGCCGATTTGGCTTGGAAACTTGAGGGAGGGAGGAGGGCGGGCGGTGGGTCAAGCAGCGGTCCTTGTCGAACGTCCGGGCCCGTATGATGCGCTCCCGCCCGCTTCGTTCACCCATGCCGACGTCTCCGCTCACCCACTTCGATGCCGAGGGCCAAGCCCACATGGTCGACGTGGCCGCCAAGCCCGCCACCCACCGCGTGGCCGTCGCCACCGGCGCCATCGAGATGCGCGCCGAGACGCTGGCGCTGATCGAGTCGGGCAGCGCGAAGAAGGGCGACGTGCTGGGCGTGGCGCGCATTGCCGGCATCCAGGCCGCCAAGAAGACCAGCGACCTCATCCCGCTGTGTCATCCGCTGGCCCTGACCCGCGTGGCCGTGGCCTTCGAGACCGCGGATTCACCGGTGCCCCAGGTGCGCTGCACCGCCACTGTCGAGACCGTCGGGCCCACCGGCGTCGAGATGGAAGCGCTGACCGCGGTGCAGGTGGCGCTGCTGACCGTCTACGACATGTGCAAGGCGGCCGATCGCGGCATGACGATCACGGGCGTGCACGTGGTCGAGAAGCACGGGGGCAAGTCGGGCAGCTGGGTGGCCGGCGCCTGAGCGGCAACGGCCTTCTTCAATCCGCCGGCAGGCTGCCCAGCCAGCGCAGGTAGTCCTCCGGGTACGCGGCGCGAAAGCGCGTCAGCTGGGCCTCCACCTCTTCGTCGGCTCCAAGGAACGAGGCCGCCTGGATGCGCTTGACCACCACGCGCGGCTCCGGCGAGAAATGCAGCATCTCGCCGGTCAGGTCGTACATGGCCGCCGCATTGCCGCGCGTGACTGGCGTGAGCGTGAGATCGGCGAACTTCACGGCATCGCCGAAGAACCACGAGCGGCCACGCAAGCGGTCGAGCGTGTGCTCGCGCCAGGCCGGCAGGCGCTCGGCGCGCGGCAGGTAGATCTGGCTCACACGGGTGTAGTCCCAGGCGACCCCGGCCAGAAATGCTATCGAAATCGTAGCAGCCAGCGCAGCCACGACGGGCGCAAACGGCCAATTCGGCTTAGAAATGGCGACCGGACGGCCGGGCCAGAGGAAGCCCAGGCAGAGGCCGAACACCAGCTGGAACGGTGCGTACCAGAGCGGGTATTCGAGCAGGCTGTGCAGCACGATCACGCCCAGCAAACCCCACACCATGATCCGCGCCGGATCGCGTTCGGCCCAGGGCCGCGCCCGCAGCACCATCCAGACAAAGCCGCCGCAGATCGCCACGGCCGCCGGGATGCCCAGCGTCACCGCCAGATGCAGTGGCAGGTTGTGCGCGTTGTCGAGGATCTCGACGAAGCGCTCGCCGGCATACAGGTGGCTGTAGTGGGCATGGCTCAACTCGCCCCAGCCCCAGCCGCGCCAGGGGTGTTCGGCGATCAGCTCGAGGACGTTCTGCCAGAGCACGAGGCGGCTGTGGCCCGGCGGGGCGCCCTCGCGCAGGCGCGAGACCATGCCTTCGACGTTGCCGCTGGGGAGGCGGGGGAGGAGCCAGGCGGCGCCGGCATACAGCGGTAGGGCGGCCAGCACGAGGGCCGGGTGCGCCAGGCGCGCGGTGACGTGGGCGGCTGACCGGCGTTGCTGCCGGGCCAGCCAAGTCGCGACGGCGATGACGCACGCCAGTTCGAGCAGGCCCGTCCGCGACGTCGACGCCGCCAACCCCACGACCAGCCACGCTGTGGCGATCCCCCACCCTGTTCGACCGCCAGCCGACGCCCGCGCCTGCAGCCAGAGCGCCGCCACCAGCCCCATGCAGCACAGGGACGCGAACTGGTTGCGCTGCCGCAGGTTCCCGTAGGCCATGCCAAGGGGCTCCATGGGAACAGCGGCCCAAGGTGTCAGCCAGGCCGCGTGCCCGAAATACTGGACCAGCCCGATGGCCACGCTGACGCACGCGGCCAGTGCCATTCCGTGGCCGAGGGCCAGAGAAGGATCGTCTGCATAGGCGCCTTCCGGACCCATGCGTCGGCCCGCCAGGAAACCGCACCCCATCACGAACAGTGCTCCTGCAAGGCCGACGCCGGAGATCGCCGCCAGGGCGACGCCCATCAAAAACGCGGCGGTTGGCCCGCGCACGCCGCTCGTACCAGGGCCGGACCGGCATCGGCCTATTGCCAGCACCGTCGCCAGCAGCACGGCACATCCGCCTGTGAAAAGGGCTTGCCATGCATTTCCCAACGGTCCGCCGGCCAACGGAAACAAGAAGGGAACGGCCACAAGCGCGGCGACCGCGCGACATCGGCCTGCATGCGCCGCTCGGGCCGGAACGGCCGCGCGGCTCAGCGCGCCCCCGCGACCGGCCGACAAACGGCACGCTGGTCAGGATCGGCGGCGTTCGCTTTTTTCACAAATATAAACATGATGAAACATTCGTCAGCTGCAAGTTTGCAACCGTGTGCCAGGAGTCCGGGACGCCGATGCAGCGCGACAAGACGAGGCCACTGGAAGCGTGGCGACATGACGGGCGTCGGCGCCTTGGCGAGACGGATCAAGGACGGGATGAAAACACAGACGATGACAGCCACGCACGGGGCGAAGCAGGACGGCTTCACCCTGATCGAGGCCATGGTGGTGGTCGCGCTGGTCGCTATTCTGGCGGCGGTGGCGGCGCCTTCCTTCACAACGCTGATTGCGAATCAGCGGGTGAACGCGTCTGCCCAAGAGCTCCAAGCGCTCTTCCAGCTCGCACGCGCCGAGGCTGTCTACCAGCGCACAGCCAGCACCGTCACCGCATCGGGGCAGAAATGGGAGGCCAAGGTCGGAGCCAAGGTGCTGCGTGAGGCCGTGCTTCCCGACGCTGTGACCGCGACGCCCGCCTCGGCCAACGGCGTGAGTTTTGATGTCACCGGCACCGCCAAGCCGGCCGCCGGCAGTGCGCCGTACCTGGTGTCGCTATCGGCCGCCAAGGCGTCCAGCGTTCAGTGCGTCAGCGTGACGGGGGCGGGCCTGGTCCGCCAGGTCCGCAAGCTGGCAACCGAAAGCTGCTCCTGAACCCTCCGCGCCGCAAACCGCCATGCACACCCAGTCCATGTCCAAGTCATCCAGAGTCAGCGGCTTCGGGCTGATCGAAGTCCTGGTGGCCGTCCTGCTCGTGAGCATCGGCCTGCTCGGTGCCGCTGGCATGCATGTGCGCGCCGTCGAATACACCATGGACACAGAGCGCCGCCAGATGGCGGCCATGGTGGCCTCCGAGCTGATGGAAACCATGCGCGGCGACACCGCCACCGTGCTGCAGGCCACCGGCGTGCCCAAGACCGACCTGGGCGGCTACACGAAGGCGAAGGCCACCGCACTGCCCACCATCACGACCGCGGATTGCCAGCCGCTCGCCAGCGAGCCGGCCAAACGCCTGGGCTGCTGGGGGGCGCGTGCGAAACGCGTCATCCCGGAGCTCAAGGACGACTTGATCACGAGCGATTTCGCCGTCGCGGTGGATGCGACATCCAACTTGGTGTCCATCACGGTGGCCTGGCCGGTCAAGAAAGGCCAATGCCTGGACGGTAACGACAATGACTACTGCACCTACACCCTGCGCTCGCGCCTCTGAGCTCGGCGCGCGCTCCGCCGCCGGCATCAGCCAGCGAGGCATCTCGCTGGTGGAGATCATGGTCGCGATGGCCATTGGCCTGGTCATCGTGCTGATCGCCACCACGGTCTACACGCAGGGCGTTTCCAACTTCAGCTTTCGCACGGGCCAGAGCGAGAACCTCGGGAACAGCCGATACGCCCTCGAAACGCTTGAGAGCGCCTTCACCAAGGCCGGGTATCGCCGCGACCCAACTCAGAAGATGAAACTCGCGTTTCCTGCAACCGCGAGTGCGCATGCGAACGGATGCCAATTCGCCGCAGGCGAGGCCATCAAAGTGCTAAGCGCTGGCGTCTTGTGCATTCGCTTCCAGGCACGAGACAAGGACGAAAAGGACTGCGCAGGAACGGCTGCCGGCATCAACAGCCTAACCGCCTACGAAGCGCCCCCGGCGCCCGCAGTGGGCGCCGGCCTGTTCGTCGAAAAGTATTTGGTCCGAAACGGCTCGCTGGTCTGCCTGTCGGCCAACGAAGACAAGGACACCGGCCTGGGCACAGCGGTCGCAGACGGCGTGCGCGATGTTCTCTTCGAATATGGCGTCGGCAAGGCACCTGTTGACGATGACTCTTTGGCTGAGCGGAAGATCGAAAGCTACAAGACATCAAACCCCGCGGCAGACGAGGTGATTCGCTCGCTGCGCTACAGCTTCCTCTTCTCAAGCACCGCCGGTGGACTTACCGGCGGCATGGAATCGACCGTCTGCACGCGCTGGACGAACTTGGGTGGAACAGCTGCCAGTTGCGACACCGCCAAGGGACAGCTGTACCAGGTCGCCAGCGGCGCACTCACCCTTCGGAATCTGATGCCATGACCATCCGCGCTCTGCGCCACCTCGCCGCACTACCTTCCCGCCGCGCCCAGACTGGCGCTGCCCTTTTCGTCGCCATGATCATGGTGCTGCTCCTGCTCGTAATCGCGGTGGCAGGGATGCGGACCGTCACCTTGGAATCTCGCATCGGCGGCAACATGTTGCAGAGCCACCGCATGCAGGAAACGGCCGACGGCACACTGCGCGAAGGCGAGCGGGCGATTCAGGCTTACGGCATTTCGCTGCCGCAGTGCGCATCCGACGCGACCTCCGTCGTCGATGGCACCAAGCCCTGTTTCCTCTCGGAGGCAAAGTCTGACGCGCTGGCCCTGAAAACCAACTTCGCAGTGAGCGCTAAGGCCGCCGGCTTTGACAAGCCGAACGGCTACTGGTATCCGCGCCACGTGGACTGCGTGGTGCCCAAAGGCGAAGGCCTTAGCGCGCTGCTGAAGTGCGAAACCGGGAGCACGGAGTACTACGAGGTGAATGCCCAGGCAACCGCCAAAGACGAGCCTCAGTCTTGCGGCCCCGACGCGCTGTGCTTGCGCTCCTCCATCAACCTGTTCATCAAATGACCCGCCGAGGAAACGCAACATGGTGAAGACCTCGACTTTCGATCGCCCCCCGTTCCGGGCGTTCCATGCCTTCGGGCTGCTGATGGCAGCCGTCGCCCTGTTCGCCGGCCAGCACCTGGCCAGCGCCCAAAGCACGACAGAAACCGCGCTTTCGCAGACGCCGCTTTTCGTCAGCCAGAGTTACCCCCCGCTCAACATGCTGGTGATGGGCCGCGACCACAAGATGTACTACGAGGCCTACAACGACGCCTCGGATCTCGACGGCG
>JAFEEH010000219.1 GCA_018241185.1 Pseudomonadota bacterium
GTGCTGGCCCGCAAGCTCGTGCGTGTGGCCTTCAGCCTGTTCAAGAACCGCACAACATTCGATCCGGCTCACCGCCAGGCGAACAAGATCGCTTGACGTGGACCATAGAACCTCAGCGTGAACGGGTCTCTGTGTTTGAACGCAATCCGGTGTCAATCGTGCAGCGACGACAGGAACTGTTTGAGCTCGGGCGTCTGCGGGTTGCCGAACAGTTCGGCCGGTGGCCCCATTTCGTGCACGCGGCCCTGGTGCATGAAGATCACGCGGTCGCTCACCTTGCGCGCAAAGCTCATCTCGTGCGTGACCATCAGCAGCGTCATGCCCTCGTCGGCCAGCGATTCGACGACGCGCAGCACCTCGCCCACCAGCTCGGGGTCGAGGGCCGAGGTGATCTCGTCGCACAGCAGCACGGCGGGCTCCATGGCCAGGGCACGCGCGATGGCCACGCGCTGCTGCTGGCCGCCCGAGAGCTGGTCGGGCATGGCGTCGAACTTCTCGGCCAGGCCCACGCGGGCGAGCAGCTTCTTCGCCTGGGCCTCGGCCTCGCCCTTGGCGCGCTTCTTCACCAGGGTGGGCGCCAGCATCACGTTGCGGCCTACCGAGAGGTGCGGAAACAGGTTGAAGCTCTGGAAGATCATGCCCACGCGCTGGCGCAGCTCGCGCATGGCCAGCGCGCTCTCGTGCAGCAGCGGCTTGCCGTCGACGGTGAGTGAGCCTTCCTGGAACACCTCGAGCCCGTTGATGCAACGCAGCAGCGTGCTCTTGCCCGATCCGCTCTTGCCGATGATGGCGATCACCTCGCCGCGCAGCACGTCGAGGTCGATGCCCTTGAGCACGGGGTTCGTGCCGTAGGACTTCTTCAGCGCCGTGATCTTGACGATCGGCGCACCGGGGGCGACGTGCGCGGTGGCGGCAGGTTCTGCAAGGGTGGCGGTCATGGCGGTGTGGATGAAAGGGGAGGAAAGACGGGGCTCAGCGCGTGCTGCGCGTGCGGCGTTCGAGGTGCTTGGCGTACAGGCTCACCGGGAAGCACAGCGCGAAGTACAGCAGCGCGACGCAGCTGAACACGGTGAAGGGCGCGAAGGTGACGTTGGCGATCATGCTGCCGGCCTTGGTGAGCTCGACGAAGCCGATCACCGAGGCCAGCGCGGTGCCCTTGATGACCTGCACCAGGAAGCCCACCGTGGGTGCGATCGCGATCTTGACGGCCTGCGGCAGGATGATGTGGCGCAGCTGCTCGCCGAAGCTCAGCGCCAGGCTGCCCGAGGCCTCCCACTGCCCCTTGGGAATGGAGGCCACGCAGCCGCGCCAGATCTCGGTGAGGAAGGCGCTGGTGTAGAGCGTGAGAGCGACCGACGCCGCCGTCCAGGCCGACACGTCGATGCCGAAGAGCGCGATGCCGAAATAGGCCAGGAAGAGCTGCATCAGCAGCGGCGTGCCCTGGAAGAGCTGCACGTAGCCCGAGATGATCTTCTGCAGCACCGGCCCGGCGCGCAGCCGCAACGCCAGCAGCAGCCCGCCCACGATGCCGCCGCCGACGAAGGCGATCAGCGACAGCACCACCGTCCAGCGCAGCGCCAGCAGCAGGTTGCGCAGGATGTCCCAGAGGGTGAATTCGGTCATGAAAGTGCGCTCCTCATCGGCCGAAGTATTTGGGACCGGCCCAGTTGAAGAAGCGTCGCGCGAGGATCGACAGCGCCAGGTAGATCAGTGTGGCGACGATGAAGGCCTCGAAGGCGCGGAAGTTGCGGCTCTGGATGAGGTTGGCGGCGTAGCTCAGTTCCTCGACCGAGATCTGCCCGCACACCGCGGAGCCCAGCATCACGATGATGATCTGGCTCACCATCGCGGGCCAGACCTTCTTCATCGCCGGCGGCAGCACCACGCGCAGGAAGACCTGCGACCTGTTCAGCGCCAGGCTCACGGCCGCCTCGACCTGCCCCTTGGGCGTGGCTTCGATGCCGGCGCGGATGATCTCGGTGGCATACGCCCCGAGGTTCAGCACCATCGCGATGATCGACGCCACCTCGGGCGTGAGCTTGATGCCCGAGGCCGGCAGCCCGAAGAAGATGAAGAACAGCTGGACGATGAAGGGCGTGTTGCGGATCAGCTCCACGTACGCGCCCACCACCCAGCGCAGCCACGGCGCGCCGTAGGCCCGCGCCCAGGCGCAGGCCACGCCGACCACCATGCCGATCACGGTGGCGATGGCCGTGAGGCCGAGCGTCCATGCCACGCCCTTGGCGAGCAGCCGCCAATCCACGAGGATGGCCCAGAAATCGAAGGTCATGGCAGAGCAGCGTCAACCGTTCGGGCCGAGCTTGGCCTGTCCTGGGCTTGTCGAAGGATCGGAGCCAGGGCGCGGCGCTTCGACAGGCTCAGCGTGAACGGTCAGGGTTGGACAGAAGAGGCAGAACCGGCAGTTGTGCGTTCAGACAGGAAGGTCGCCGATGCCCTTGCCGAGCCACTGCTTGGACATCTTGTCCAGCGTGCCGTCCTTCTTGGCGGCGGCGATGATCTCGTTGACCTTCGCCTTGAGCGCGTCCTCGCCCTTCGCAACGCCGATGAAGCAGGGGCTGTCCTTGAGCAACAGTTTGAACTCGGCGTTCATCTTGGGGTTCTTGCGCATGACTTCCGCCGCCACGGCACCGCTGGCGGCGACGATGGGAGTCTGGCCGGACACGAATGCCGCCACCATCGCGTTGTTGTCCTCGAAGCGGCGGTAGTCGACGTTGGGCGGCGCCACCTTGTTCAGTTCCTGGTCCTCCATGGCGCCGCGCGTCACGCCCACGGTCTTGTCGGCCAGGTCCTTGAAGCTGGCGATCTTCACATTCTTCGGGCCGAACACGCCCTGGAAGAAGGGCGCGTAGGCGGCCGTGAAGTCGATCACTTTCTCTCGCTCGGGGTTCTTGCCCAGGGTAGAGATGACCAGGTCGGCCTTCTTGGTCTGCAGATAGGGAATCCGGTTGGCGCTGCTCACGGTGATGAGTTCGACCTTCACTCCCATCTTGGCGGCGATGAGCTTGGCCATGTCGATGTCCAGGCCCTGCGGTGCCATGTCGGTGCCGACGAAGCCGTAGGGCGGATAGTCGGCGGGGATGGCGACCTTCAGCGTCTTCGACTTCATGATGTTGTCGAGCGCGCTCTGGGCCTGCGCGGCGCCGGCGGCGGCCAGGGCTGCGGCGGCCAGCAGGCCGGTGGTGAAGAGGCGTTTGGAAAAAAGCGTCATAGCAAGGCTCCGAGGTAGGTCGATGAATCGTCGTCGGGGGAGGGGCGCGCGGCCGGCGCCTTGCGGCCGCGCGCGGCGGGTGAGGGGGCAGAACGCAAATCCCGTGCCTTGGCGGCGGGCGCGCCGGCCGGTTTGTCCAGCGGCGCCAGCGCATCGCGCAGGCGCGCCAGCGGGTCGGGGTCGGCCGTGGCGCGCAGGGCCGACTGCACCGTGCCGATGTGCTCGGCCATCAATGCCTCGGCGGCCGCGGTGTCGCCGCGTTCCAGGGCCTGCACGATGCGCACGTGGTCCTCGCAGGACTGCACCGCGTCGTGCGAGGACTGGTAGCGCATGGCGATGAGCGTGGTCCGCGCCGTGAAGTCGCGCAGCGTGTCGGCCAGCAGCGAATTGCCCAGGCATTCGGCCAGACAGACGTGGAAGTCGCCCAGCAGGTAGCTGCGCGTGCCCACGTCGTCCTGCTTGAGGGCGGCCTTTTCCTGCTGCAGGTGGGTCTTGAGCTTGCGCAAGGCCGCCTTGTCGACGCGGCCGGCGCTGCGGATCAGGCCGACCTCGATCACGCGCCGCGCCTCGAAGGCCTCGCGCGCCTCGTCCTGCGAGGGCTCGATCAGGTACCAGCCGCGGCGTGCACTCACGGTGACGATGCCGCGCGCCGCCAGCCGTGTGAGCGCCTCGCGCACGATGGTGCGGCTGCAGTCGAACAGCAGCGCGAGCTGCTGCTCTCCCAGGCGCGAGCCGGGGGCCAGTTTCTGTGCCATCACCGCCGCGACGATGCGGGCGCTGATGTCCGATGCGGAGATCGCCATGGCTGCATACCAGCAGCATCCGTGCCAACTGGTATGCAAGATTTGCGCACCACCGCGGCGTGGACGGGCACCACGGGCGGGCGCGGCGTGCCCGGCGGGCGCCAGAACGGGGAGCGGGAGAGGCCGCCGCGGCCCGGCCCCGCGATGTCGCGCGGGTGGCAGGCAGCGCCCGCCGGCTTGGCGATGATCCCGGGTGGTTCCCGATCCAGGCGCGGCCGGCATGGCTGCACCCCCCCACACCTCCGGAGGCATCCCTTGAAGACCCGCATCACCGAACTCTTCGGCATCCAGCACCCCATCATCCAGGGCGGCATGCACTACGTCGGCCTGGCCGAACTGGCGGCGGCCGTGTCCAACGCGGGCGGCCTGGGCATCATCACGGGCCTGACGCAGAAGACGCCCGAGCTGCTGGCCAAGGAGATCGCGCGCTGCCGCGAAATGACCGACAAGCCCTTCGGCGTCAACCTCACCTTCCTGCCGACCGTGAGCTCGCCCGACTACCCCGGCTACATCCAGGCCATCATCGAAGGCGGCGTGAAGGCGGTGGAGACGGCCGGCAACAACCCGCA
Organism: Pseudomonadota bacterium; assembly: GCA_018241185.1. Lineage (GTDB taxonomy): Bacteria > Pseudomonadota > Gammaproteobacteria > Burkholderiales > Burkholderiaceae_C > Xenophilus. The sequence continues at coordinate 4,602 of JAFEEH010000219.1, forward strand.
GAAATGGCTGCCGGTGCTCAAGGAGCACGGCATCAAGGTGATCCACAAATGCACCTCGGTGCGCCACGCGCTCAAGGCGGAAGCGATCGGCTGCGACGCCGTGAGCGTCGACGGCTTCGAATGCGGCGGCCATCCGGGCGAAGACGACGTGCCCAACTTCATCCTGCTGCCGCGCGCTGCCGAAGAGCTGAAGATCCCCTTCGTCGCCTCGGGCGGCATGGCCGACGGCCGCAGCCTGGTGGCCGCGCTGGCGCTGGGCGCCGAAGGCATGAACATGGGCACGCGCTTCATCGCCACGAAGGAAGCGCCGGTGCACGAGAAGGTCAAGCAGGCGATCGTCGCTGCGAGCGAGCTCGACACCCGGCTGGTGATGCGCCCGCTGCGCAACACCGAGCGGGTGCTGAACAACGCCGCCGTCGAGCGCCTGTTGGCCAAGGAGAAGTCGCTCGGCGCCGAGCTCAAGTTCGAAGACATCATCGAAGAGGTGGCCGGCGTCTACCCGCGCATCATGCAGAACGGCGACATGGACGCCGGCGCCTGGAGCTGCGGCATGGTGGCCGGGCTGATCCACGACGTGCCGAGCTGCCAGGAGCTGATCGACCGCATCATGTGGGAGGCCGACCAGCTGATCCGCCAGCGACTGGCCGGCATGGCGGGCTGAGGCGCGCTACGGGGGGCGGGATTTTCAAGCCAAATCGGACTGCAGCGCCCGTCCCGCTTGCGTGGGCAGCTATCGATTCAATAGCAAACGGCGCCGATCAGGCGCCGTTTTTCTTTCCAAGTGGGGTGTTCAGCCCTTGAGCGTGGCCTTCAACGTGATCTCGGGCACGCCCGCCAGCGCCTTGGACACCGGGCAGCCGGCCTTGGCGCCCGCGGCCAGCTCCTGGAACTTGGCGTCGTCGATGCCCGGCACCTCGGCCTCGAGTTCGAGCTGGATGCGGTCGATCTTGAAGCCGGCGCCGTCCTTGGCGAGGCGGGCCGACGCCTTGGTGTCGGCCGACTTCACCGCGATGCCGGCCGCCTCGGCCGCGAAGGCGAAGGCCATCGTGAAACAGGCCGCGTGCGCCGCGGCAATGATCTCTTCGGGGTTGGTGCCGGTGCGGTCGTCCTCGAAACGGCTGGCGAAGCCATAAGGGTAGTCCTTCAATGCGCCGGTCTCGGTGCTGATCGCGCCCTTGCCGGCCTTGCCGGCGCCTTCCCAGTGAACCGAAGCCTTCTTGTCTGCAGCCATGGCGATGTCCTTTCGTGCGTGTGGCGGTGTGCGGTAACGGGGTCCATGCGGTGTATCGCGCAAGGCGGCGCCGCCGTCTGTAGTCGCACAGCGCGTCCGGCAATTCGGGGGCCGGGCTGTCGTGCGTCACCCAGGTGACGCACGCGGGGCTTTTCCTCATCCGTCGGTGCGAAGTCGCGGCGTACCCTTGCTGTCTTTCCGGAGACAGCCTGCATGCCCACCCCCGCCGATCGCCCGCATTTCAAGTTCTGGCCCAAGCGCATCCCGCACGACATCCTGCTGCCTGCCACCTCGCTGTGGCACAACCTCAAGACGTCGGCCGAGCGCTACCCGGACAAGCCGGCGCTGGTGTTCTTCGACCGGGTGACGACCTACCGCGAGCTGGCGTCGCAGGTCGATGCGCTGGCTGGCGCCCTGCATGCGATGGGCGTGCAGCGCGGCGACCGCGTGGTGCTCGACATGCAGAACACGCCGCAGCTGGTGATCGCGCACTTCGCCATCCTGCGCGCCAACGCCGTCGTGGTGCCCGTCAACCCGATGAACAAGGCCGAGGAGCTCAAGCACTACATCACCGACCCCGACGCCAAGGTCGCGATCACCACGGGCGACCTGGCACCTGAACTCGCCAAGGCCAGCAACGCGCTGCCGGCGGGTGAAGGGCTGAGGCACCTCGTCGTCACGCAGTTCACCGACGCGTTCGACGCGGCGGCCGCCGACTCGCCCGCCATGGCCGCGGCCTGGCGCGACTGGCTGCTCACGCGCCACCCGCTGCCCGCGCTGAACGGTGGCGAGGCCCACGCCTGGACCGAGGTGCTCGCCGCCGGCGAGCCGCCGCCCGAGCACGTGGTGGGCCGCGACGACATGGCGTTGTTGCCCTACACCAGTGGCACCACGGGTCTGCCCAAGGGCTGCATCCACCGCCATTCGAGCCCCATGCACAACGCCATCTCCGGCCGCATGTGGGGCTGCGCCTCGGCCGAGACGGTGGTGCTGGCCGTGGTGCCGATGTTCCACATCACCGGCATCGTCAGCATGATGCACACGGCCATCCTGAGCTCGGCCAGCCTGGTCATCATGCCGCGCTGGGACCGCGACGTGGCCGGCCACCTGATCTCGAAGTGGAAGGTCACGAGCTGGACCAACATCCCCACGATGGTCATCGACCTCATGGCCAGCCCGAACTTCAAGAACTACGACCTGTCCAGCCTCATCTACATCGGTGGTGGCGGCGCCGCCATGCCGCAGGCCGTGGCGCAGCGCCTGCTCGAAGAGTTCGGCCTGAGCTACCAGGAAGGCTACGGCCTGACCGAGACCGCCGCGCCCTCACATGCCAACCCGCCCGACCACGCCAAGCAGCAGTGCCTGGGCATGCCCTTCGAAGGTGTCGACGCGCGTGTGGTCGACCCTGAGACCCTGCAGGAACTGCCTGTGGGCGAATCGGGCGAGATCATCATCCACGGCCCGCAGGTCTTCCAGGGCTACTGGAAGCGGCCCGACGCCACCGCGGCCGCCTTCATCGAATTCGAGGGCAAGCGCTTCTTCCGCTCGGGCGACATGGGCCGCATGGACGAAGAGGGCTACTTCTTCATCACCGATCGCCTCAAGCGCATGATCAACGCCAGCGGCTTCAAGGTCTGGCCGGCCGAGGTCGAGCTGCTGATGTTCAAGCACCCGGCGATCCAGGAGGCCTGCGTCATCTCCACCAAGGACGCCTACCGCGGCGAATCGGTCAAGGCCATGGTCGTGCTGCGCCCCACGCACAAGGACACGAAGGCCGAGGACATCATCGCGTGGTGCCGCGAGAACATGGCCGCGTACAAGGTGCCGCGGCAAGTGCAGTTCCTCGATGCGCTGCCCAAGAGCGGGAGCGGGAAGGTGATGTGGCGGTTGTTGCAGGAGGCGGAGGACGCGCCGCAGGCCGCTTGATCCAACGCCGTGCGGGCCGGGCCCCGGCCCGCATGCGCTTCAGTCCGGCCGGATGCCCGTGGCCTTCGCCAGTGCCGTGAAGCGCTTCGCTTCGGAGCGGACCCGCGCGCGCAGCGCCGTGGCGGGTTCGCCGGTGATGGTCACGCCCTGGACGGCGAACTCCGCGCGCAACGCCGGATCGGCCAGGGCGTGCGTGCTCGCGGCCTCGATCAGGCGCACGGTCGCCGCAGGCGTCCCCGACGGAGCGAACAGGCCGAACCAGGTCCCGGCGCGCAGGTCGGCATAGCTTTCCGCCAGCGCAGGCGTGTTCGGCAGCAGCGGATGGCGGCGGGCACCGCCGCTGGCCAGCGCCACCAGGCGCCCGGCCTGGATCTGCGGCAGTGCGGCGCCCACTGCGATGAACATGCCGTCGATGCGGCCCGCCAGCACGTCCTGCAGGCCGGCGGGTGCCGCGCGGTAGGGGATGTGCGTCACGTAGATGCCCGCGCGCTGCTTGAGCAGTTCGGCCGCGAGCTGCTGTGGGCTGCCATTGCCGCCCGAGGCGTAGTTCAACTGCCCGGGGCGCGCCTTGGCCGCGCGCACGAAGTCGGCCAGCGTGCGCCAGCCGGTGCCGGGATGCGTGACCAAGACGAAGTCCGTCTCGCCGAGCGTGGCCACCGGTGCCAGGTCGCGCTGCGCGTCGTAGGGCAACGGTGCGCCGAGCGCGGGCAGGATGGTGATCGGGCCATCGGCACCGACGAGCAGCGTCTGTCCGTCGGGCGCGGCCTTGGCCGCCGCATCGGCCGCGATCGCGCCGCCCGCGCCGGGCTTGTTCTCGACCACGACGGGCGATTTCCAGTCGGCCGCGAGCTTCGCGCCCAGTCGGCGGGCGAGCAGGTCGGGCGGGCTGCCCGCGACGTTGAGCACGATCAGCCGCACGGGGCCGTTCGGGAAGGTCTGGGCCTGCGCTGCAATGGCGGCCAGCAGGCAGAGCGAGGAGAGCAGGAAACTGCGTTTGCGCATGGTCGAGTCGCGGCATCGCGTTGGAGTCGGGCGCGCATTGTGGGAGCGCGTGCCTCGGCGACCAACGAAGATCAAGGCATATCCATATGCCGGGCAAACGCGGAGCATGGCGCCGTGGGCGGCAGTCGTCGCGGCGGCCTGCGTGACGCGTCGCCGCCGCGCAACCGGCCTCCAGCTGCGAAGACTTTGCCGCCATGCAGGAGCACGGCTTGCCAAGCCACTGTACATCGGGGATATTCCATATTCTCGAATAAAGAATATGGTCTGAAATGGAGCTTAAGCCCCAGGATCTGCTGGTGTTATTGAAGGTGGCGGCGCACCCGCCGCAGCGCTGGACCTACGCCACGCTGGGCGAGGCGCTGCGCATGAGCGCATCGCAAGTGCATGCCAGCGTGCGCCGCGCGGTGGCATGCGGGCTGGCGGTGGCGCCAGCGCGCGGCGAGTGGTCGCCGGTGCGGCCCAGCCTGCTGGAATTCGTGGTGCACGGTGTGCGCTACGTCTGGCCGGCGACGCCGGGGCCGGCAAAGCGTGGCGTGCCCACGTCCTTTGGTGCCGAGCCGCTGGTGGGGAAGGTCACTGCGGTGCCGGGTGAGGCTCCGGTGTGGGCGCATCCCGCGGGCGGCGCCAAAGGGCCCACGCTGTCGCCCCTGTACCGCACGGCGCCGCACGCGGCCTTGGCCGACCCGGCGCTGCACCGTCTGCTGGCCCTGCTGGACGCACTGCGGGCGGGTCGTGCCCGCGAGCGCGCGTTGGCCACCCAGTTCATGCGGGCCGCCTTGAGCGCCGAACCGGAAGACGCCGATGCGCGCCGATGACCCGAACCTGCCGTATCTGCGCCGCGTCGCCGAGGCGCTCGGCGAGTTGCGGCAGCAGGTGGTCTTCGTGGGCGGTGCCGTGGCGGGGTTGCTGCTGACCGACCCGCTGGCCGACAACGTGCGCGCCACGCGCGACGTGGACGCCGTGGTGAATGCGGATTGGCTGGGCTTTCGCCGAATCGAAGAGCAGGTGGGGCGATGCGGCTTCGTGCGCGATGCCAGCAGCGATGTCATCTGCCGATGGGTGCACAAGCCCTCGGGCCTGCTGTTCGACCTGATGCCGGTGCAGCCCGAGGTGCTGGGCTTTGCCAACCGTTGGTATCCCTACGCCGTGGCAACGGCCGAGCCCGTGGACCTGGGCGACGGCGTCACGATCCGGCTGGTCAGCGCAGTGGCGTTCGTGGCCACCAAGCTGGAAGCCTTCGCCAGCCGGGGTGGTGGCGATTTCATGAGCAGCCACGACCTGGAAGACGTGATGAACATCGTCGATGGCCGCGAGGAACTGGCCGATGAAATGGCGGCGGCGCCGACTGAATTGAGGCAATCCGTGGCCGCCGCCTTTGCCCGGCTGCTGGCGCACGCAGATTTTGCGAATGTGCTGCCGGGCCTCATTGCCGAGCCGGAGCGTGCGGGGCTGTTGATGGCGCGTCTGGAAACCCTGAGTCGCTGAGCGCGCCGTGCCCGATGGCCGGCCCTGCGCCGCTACGACTCCCCCGCACCCTTCACATCCGCCACCACCCGCGCATTGCGCCGGAAGCTCAGGTAGGCGCTCGCCCAGTCCATCAGCACGATGAGCCTGTTGCGGAAACCGATGAGGAAGTAGATGTGCACGAACAGCCAGAACCACCACGCCATGCGGCCCGAGAAGCGCAGCGGGCCAAAGGGGGTGGGCAGGTCGACGACGGCGGCATTGCGGCCGATGGTGGCGAGGTTGCCGTAGTCGCGGTAGCGAAAGGGCGCCGTGGGCTGGCCGGCGATGCGGCGCAGGACGTTCTCGGCCGCGGTGCGGCCCATCTGCTTGGCGCCGGGTGACACGCCGGGCACGGGCCGCGGCGGCTGGCCCGGCACATGGCTCATGGCGGCGGCGAGGTCGCCGACGACGCTGATCTCCGTGTGGCCGGGGAGGCTGAGGTCGGGCTCGACCTTGACGCGGCCGGGGCGGTCGGTCTCGGCGCCGGTGGCGGCGGCCACCAGCCGGCCCAGCGGCGAGGCGGCGACGCCGGCGGCCCAGACGATGCAGTTGCTATCGATTCGATAGCTGCTCGCGCCCGCCCCGTCTGCGCTGGCGGCCAATTTGACCTCCAGTCCCGAGGCATCGATGTGCGTCACCATCGCGTTCAGCCGCACCTGCACGCCGAGCTTTTCCAGCTGCTCCTTCGCGCGCTGGCTCAACGATTCAGGCATGGCCTGCAGCACGCGCGGGCCGCCCTCGACCAGCAGCACCTCGGCGTCGGCCGGCACGATGTGGCGGAACTCGCCCGACAGCGTATGGCGCGCGATCTCGGCCAGCGTGCCGGCCATCTCGACACCCGTGGGGCCGGCGCCGATCACCACGAAGGTCATCAAGGCCTTGCGCCGCACCGGGTCGGGTTCGAGCTCGGCCATCTCGAAGGCCATCAGCACGCGGCGGCGGATGTCGAAGGCGTCGGCCAAGGTCTTCAGGCCCGGCGCGAGCGGCGCCCACTGGTCGTTGCCGAAGTAGCTGTGCGTGGCGCCCGCGGCGACGATCAGGTGGTCGTAGGGCAGCGCCATGCCGTCCGCCAGGTGCACCTGGCGCGCCGCGGCGTCGATGCCCGTGACCTCGCCCAGCAGCGTGGTGACGTTCTCGTCGCCGCGGAAAAGCTGGCGCGCCGGCGCCGCGATCGACGGCGCCGCCAGCCCGGCGGTGGCCACCTGGTAGAGCAGGGGCTGGAAGAGGTGATGGTTGGTCTTCTCGACGACCGTCACGTCGACCTCCTGGCCGACGAGTTTGCGCGCGGCCTCGAGCCCGCCGAATCCGCAGCCCACGATGACCACCCGGGGGCGCGATGCCGGCTCGCCCGGCGGCTTGAAGGACGGATCGCTCATGCGGCATTATGGGCAGGCAGGGCACGGAAAACCGCACCGCCGGTGGGGGCGGGCGGCCCGGCTGGGGCGGCGCGTCGCGCACAGCGGGCAGAGTGCGGCCTCTCGTCCTACGCCGGCAGGCCCCCGCCCACATTTAAAAAAACCGGGCTCAAGGAGATCTATGACAACACCCACCCCGGCCGCGCGTGCCGACGCGCGCGATGCCAGCGGCCTGCACGCGCGCTTCCGCACCGTGCGCGCCCACAGCCTGGTACTGGCCGCGCCTCTCTCGCCGGAGGACCAATGCATCCAGTCGATGCCCGACGCGAGCCCGACCAAGTGGCATCTTGCGCACACCACCTGGTTCTTCGAAACGGTGCTGCTGGAGCGCCACGCCACGGGCTACCGCGCCTTCGACGGGCGCTTCCACTACCTCTTCAATTCCTACTACGAGGCGCTCGGTCCGCGCCATCCGCGGCCGCAGCGCGGGCTGCTGACGCGGCCCTCGCTCGACGAGGTGATGGCCTATCGCAGGCATGTGGACGCAGCCGTGGAGTCGCTCCTGGCCACCGCGGATGCGGCGGGCCTCGCGGCCATCGAGCCCATCGTCACGCTGGGCTTGCACCACGAACAGCAGCACCAGGAGCTGCTGCTGACCGACATCCTGCATGCCTTCTCATGCAACCCGCTGCTGCCGGCGTACCGCAGCGCTGCGCAGCCCGCGCTGCGCCTGGCGACGCAGGCACCGGCCGCGCAGTGGCTGACGCACCCGGGCGGGCCGGTCGACATCGGCGATGGCGGCGAGGAATTCGCCTTCGACAACGAAGGCCCGCGCCACACCGCGCTGGTGCCGTCCTTCTCGATCCAGGACCGGCTGGTCAATTGCGGCGAGTTCGCCCAGTTCATCGCCGATGGCGGCTACCGCCGGCCGGAACTGTGGCTGTCCGACGGCTGGGCGGCTGTGCAGGCCCAGGGATGGCAGCATCCGGCGTACTGGCTGGCGCCGGACGATCCACGGCTGGCGCATCTGCAGGCCGGCCACGGCGGCGGCTGGCAGGTCTTCGGCCTGCACGGCGTGCGGCCACTCGAGCCGGAAGCGCCGGTGTCGCAGCTGAGCTTCTACGAGGCGGCCGCGTATGCCGAGTGGGCGGGCGTGCGCTTGCCGACGGAGTTCGAGTGGGAGGCCGCCAGTTCGCTGCAGGGCATGACGCAGCTCACGGGGCATGTGTGGCAATGGACCCGCTCCTCCTACGACCCGTACCCGGGCTTTCGCCCGCTGCCAGGGGTGGCGGCCGAATACAACGGCAAGTTCATGGTGGGGCAGCTCGTGCTGCGCGGCGGCAGCGTGGCCACGCCCGAAGGCCACACGCGTCCGACATATCGCAACTTCTTCCCGCCCGCCGCGCGCTGGCAGTTCACCGGGCTGCGCCTCGCGCGCTGAGTGCCCACCCATCCACTCGTTCATTGGACAGACCCGACGATGGCACCTCCTTCCCATTCCTCCAGCGCCGCCGAGCGCGACTGCGCCGCCGATACCGACTGCGCCTTCGGCCACGACCTCGCACGCGCACTGGCCGAGCGGCCGCGTCGCATCTCGCCCAAGTACTTCTACGACGTGCGCGGTTCACAGCTCTTCGACCGCATCTGCGAACTGCCGGAGTACTACCCCACGCGCACCGAGCTCGGCATCCTCACGCAGCGTGCCGGCGAGATCGCCGCCCAGATCGGCCCGCGCGCCGAGATCGTGGAGTTCGGCGCCGGCTCGCTGGTCAAGGTGCGGCTGCTGCTCGATGCGCTGCAGTCGCCGCAGCGCTACCTGCCCATCGATATCTCGGGCGAGCACCTTGAGTCCGCCGCCGATGCGCTGCGCGCCGACTACCCCGGCCTCGCGGTGCAGCCCATCGTGGCCGACTACACCCGGCCCTTCGCGCTGCCGCCGAAGCTCGAAGGCGCCGGTCGGCGCGTGGGTTTCTTCCCCGGCTCGACCCTGGGCAACTTCGACCCCGACGAGGCGCTGGCTTTCCTGCAGCAGGCGGCGCGGCTGCTGCGTGGCGGCGGGCTGCTGCTGGGCGTCGACCTGGTCAAGCGTCCGGCGCTGCTGCACGCGGCGTACAACGACGCGCAAGGCGTGACGGCGGCCTTCAACCTCAACCTGCTGGCGCGTGCCAATGCGGAACTGGGCACCGACTTCGACCTCGATGGCTTCGACCACGCGGCCTTCTACAACGCACCGCTGCGCCGCATCGAGATGCACCTGGTCAGCCGCCGCGCGCAGACCGTGACGCTGCACGGTCAGCGCCACACGATCGAAGAAGGCGAGGCCATCCACACCGAGAACTCGCACAAGTTCACCATCGAAGGGCTGCGCGCGCTGGCGGTGCGCGCGGGCTTCGGCATCGGGCCGGTGTGGACCGACCCGGACCGGCTCTTCAGCGTGCACTGGCTCCCGGCGGCACAATAAGTGCCCCGCCCGCTGCATGCGGGCGCGAAAGGCAAGCCGAAATGAAAGCAACATGGAACGGCGTCACCATCGCCGAGAGCGACGACACGGTGCTCGTCGAGGGCAACCACTACTTCCCGGCCAGTTCGCTGAATCGTGACTACGTCACGTTCAGCAACAACCACACCGTCTGCCCGTGGAAGGGCGTGGCCAGCTATTACTCGCTGCTGGTCAACGGCGAGCTGAATCCCGAAGCCGTCTGGTACTACCCCGACCCCAAGCCGGAGGCCGAGATGGTCAAGGACCGCGTCGCCTTCTGGAAGGGCGTGAAGGTCGAGGCGTGAGCGGCACGGACTACAGCCCGCCCTTCACGCCACCCGAGGAGGTGGCCACCGCCCTGCGGCAGGAAGGCTACGCGGTCCTCAGTCCCAAGGGCACGGGCGACTGGCTGGGTATGCCGCTGTCCGAGCTTGAGGCCATGCGGCCCGACTGGGATCACCTGCCGCCCGACGAGTACCTGAAGGACGGCGGGCGCTACCGCACGCGCCGCCATGCCTGCTTCGTGGCGGCGGGCGATGCGCTCACCCAGGTGCCGCACCGCGCGCATTGGCAGCCCGTGGAATACAACGCGCTGCACGGCGGCATGCAACGCTGGTTCGCGCCGATGGAGGACGCGACGGTGTCGCGGCCCGTGTGGCACCGGCTGCTGCAGCGTCTGGGCGAGGCGGCGAGCGCGCTGCGCGGCCCGCAGCCGTGGTACATCGAGGCGCACCAGTTCCGCATCGACACGGCCGAGGGCATCGGCCGGCCCACGCCCGAGGGTGCGCACCGCGACGGGGTCGACCTCGTGGCAGTCGCGCTGGTGGGGCGCGAAGGCATCAAGGGCGGCGAGACGCGCGTCTTCGAGGGCCGTCGCGGCGAGCGATTCACCATGACCGAGCCGTGGACGCTGCTGCTGCTCGACGACGCGCGCGTGATCCACGAATCCACGCCCATCCAGCCGCGGGACGAGGCCCGCGCGGGCTGGCGCGACACCCTCGTGGTCACCTGCCGCGCGCAGGGTTTCCAGGGCGCTTGAGCCCGCGCAAGCCGGGGGCCCGGCGTCCTACAGGGGGCGGCGGCCTGGCAAGGTACAGTCGGGCGGCATTCCATCGCCTGCCGACGTCGGGCGCGTGGTTCCTTCGGCGACCCGCCCCGGTGGGTCGCGTGGCACAAGAATCGAGGGCATCGCCATGTTCAATCACATCCTGGTTCCCATCGACGGCTCGGAGACCTCCATGCTCGCGGTGAGCAAGGCCAGCGGCCTCGCATTGGCCTTCGGCAGCCGCATCACGCTGATCCATGTGATCGACAACTATCCCTTCATCGGCGTCGGCGCCGACTACGCGCTGGGCCAGAACGAATACCTGGCTGCGGCCACCTCCAGCGCCAATGCGGCATTGGCACGCGGCGTGGCGGCCCTGGCCGCCGAGGGCCTGCACAGCGACCAGCGCGTGATCGACGGCCACGTGGTGCACGAAGGCATCGTCGACACGGCGGTGGCGCTGCGCGCCGACCTGATCGTGATGGGCTCGCACGGCCGCAGTGGCATCGAGAAGCTGCTGCTGGGCAGCGTCACGCAGCGCGTGCTGCAGGAAGCACCGATGCCGGTGCTCGTGGTCAAGAGCGAAACCTGATCCGATCTGGCGCCAGCGCGCTCAGAAGGGCGCCGGACTCTCGAAGCGCACGGCGGCGCCCGTCGCGGGATGCCTGAACTGCAGCACCGTGGCGTGCAGCAGCAGGCGGGGGGCCGCCGCCTGCACGCGCGCATCCCCGTACAGCGCATCGCCGAGGATCGGATGGCCGATGTGCGCCAGGTGCAGGCGCAACTGGTGCGAGCGCCCGGTCTGCGGCTCCAGCAGCAGGCGCGTGCTGCCGCGTTCTCCGCGCTCGGGCCAGGCCTCGAGCGTTCGCCAGCGCGTCACGCTCGGCTTGCCCGCGGCGTCGATCTTCTGCAGCGGGCGGCGCGGCCAGTCGGCCATCATCGGCGCATCGATGACGGACCAGCCCTTGCTCTGCGCCAGTCCGTCGACCACCGCCTCGTAGCGCTTCCACACCTGCCGCTGCGCGAAGGCGTCGCCCAGCGCGCGCTGCATCTCGGCGCTGCGTGCCATGAGCACGAGCCCGCTGGTCGCCATGTCGAGGCGGTGCACGATCAACGCCTCGGGCCAGCGCACCTGCACGCGCGCGCTCAGGCAGTCCTGCTTGTCGTCGCCGCGGCCGGGCACGCACAGCAGGCCGGCGGGCTTGTCGAGCACGAGCAGGTGGGCGTCTTCATGGACGAGGCGGTCGTCGTCGGTCACGGCGCGCAGTGTAGGGAGCGGGAGCGCGGGCGCGCGCAGCGCCCCTAAGTCGACGCTAAGACCGGCCGGGGCACCTCGGCTATCCTCGAACCGATGCCTGCCGCCGACCCCGCGCCCGACCCGAGCGCCCCGGGCGCACCCCTTGCCGGGGCGCCTGCCGAGCTTCCCCGCTACCGCTTTTCCGACCTCACGCGCGAGCGCGCCTTCATGCGGCTGTGGGGGGCGCGCATGCTGGGCACCGCTGCGCAGCAGATGCTGATGGTGGCGGTGGGCTGGCACATGTACGACATCACCGGCAGCGCCTGGGACCTGGGGTTGGTGGGCCTGTTCCAGTTCGTGCCGGCGCTGCTGCTGGCGCTGTACGCTGGCCACGTGGTCGACCAGCACCACCGCGGCCGCATCCTGGCGCTGTGTCTGGCGGCGCAGGGCGGCGTGGCCGCCGTGCTGCTGGGCGCGCACCTGGGCAATCACGATTCGCGCGGGCTGCTGCTGGGGCTGTCGCTGGTGCTCGGGGCGGTGCGCGCCTTCCAGATGCCGGCTCAGCAGTCGCTCACGCCCTTGCTGGTGCCGCCGCTGATGCTGCCGCGCGCGATGGCCTTCAGCTCGGCGGGACAGCAGGCGTCGATCATCGGCGGGCCGGCGCTGGGCGGGCTGCTGTTCGTCGCCGGCATGGGCGTGGTGTACGGCGCCAGTCTGCTGCTGTTCGCGGCCGCCTGCGTGCTGGTGGCCCGGCTGCGCTATGCGCACAACGCGCCGCAGCGCGAACCGGTGACGGCCGCGACGCTGCTGGCGGGCGTGCGCTTCATCTGGCAGCGCAAGCCGGTGCTGGGCGCGGTGTCGCTCGACCTCTTCGCCGTGCTGCTAGGCGGCGCGGTGGCGCTGCTGCCCATCTACGCCAAGGAGATCCTGCACACCGGGCCCTGGGGCCTGGGGCTGTTGCGCAGCGCGCCGGCGGTGGGTGCGCTGGCGATGTCGATCACGCTCACGCGCACGCCGGTCGAGCGGCATGTGGGCCGCACGCTGCTGCTGGCCGTGGGCGCCTTCGGGCTGTGCATGGTGGTGTTCGGGCTGTCGACCAGCTTCATCGTCTCGCTGGTGGCACTGGCGGTCTCGGGCGCGGCCGACATGGTCAACGTCGTCATCCGCCAGACGCTGGTGCAGCTGGAAACGCCCGACGCGATGCGCGGCCGGGTGAGCGCCGTCAACTCGATCTTCATCGGTGCCAGCAACCAGCTCGGCGAATTCGAGTCGGGCGCGACGGCGGCGCTGCTGGGGCCGGTGGGCTCGGTGGTGGCGGGCGGCGTCGGGACGGTGCTGGTGGCGCTGACATGGTTCCGGCTCTTCCCGGGGCTGGCGCAACGGGACCGCATCGAGGCGTCGGTTGCTATCAAATAGATAGCTGGTGGCGCCCGTCCTGCGGGCGTTTCAGCCACCTTTTGTTCTCAATCTCCAGGGTGCACCGTGGCCGTCCGGGCTGGGCTTGTCGAAGCCGCGCGCGGCGCTTCGACAGGCTCAGCGTGAACGGTGGACGGCGTGCACGGTGGTTTCAGTCGAACAAAGAGCGCGCGTGCGGCACGTCCAGCACCACGTCGCTGCGCGCCTCGGCCACGCAGGGCAGCACGCAGCCCTCGGCCTTCTCCTCGGCCGACAGGCCCGGCCAGTCGATGGTGTGGACGATGCGCCCGCTCACGACCCGGGCGAGGCAGGTGCGACAGGTGCCGTTGCGGCAGGAACTGGGCAGCTCGATGCCCGCGTCCTGCGCGGCCAGCAGCAGGCTGCGCCCGGTGTCGGGCGCCTCGAAGGCGAGGCCCGCCGGCACGACGTCGATCCGATGGCTCATGGGGCACGATTGTCGGCGGGCCGACCGGCGCCCTGCGGCGACAATGGGCGGCTTTCCGATTCGTCCGCTTTCCTGCCCATGTCTCCCTACGAAGTCCTCCCCGCCGAGCTGCGCGATGCCAAGGCCATCGCCGACATCCACGCCGCCGCCGCCCGCGCCGCCTACCAGGGCATCGTGCCCGACGACCAGCTCGACGCGCTGGCGCCGTCCACGCGCGAAGCCAAGTGGCGCCAGGCCATCGAGTTCGCCGAACCGCAGGTGCATGTGGCGGTGCAGGGCGACACGGTGGTCGGCTTCGTCGGCTTCGACCGCTCGCGCGACCCCAAGACCAAGCCGGTGGACGGCGAGGTGTGGTCGCTCTACGTGCACCCCGACCATTGGGGCCAGGGCGTGGCCCAGCAGTTGTGGGAGGCCGCCGAAGAAGGCCTGGAAGACGAGGGCTGCACCACCGTCACCGCCTGGGTGCCGCTGAAGAACGAGCGCGCGCTGCGCTTTTTCGAGCACACGGCCGGCTTCAAGCGCGACATGAAGACCGCCAAGACCACGGCGTTGGGCGTCATCCGCATCGAGGAAGTGCGCCTCAAGCGCGACCTGGGCTGACACCACCACGGGCCGGCATTCCACTTGCGAGGCCCGCTGCGGCGGCGCACCGTCCGGCCGCCTGTCCATTCAAGAAAGAACCCCGCATGGCCTCCAGCCTGTTGCTGCTGCTCGACGACATCGCCTCGGTGCTCGACGACGTGTCCGTCCTCACCAAGGTTGCGGCCAAGAAGACTGCGGGCGTCCTCGGTGACGACCTGGCGCTCAACGCGCAGCAGGTCACGGGCGTGAAGGCCGACCGCGAGCTGCCGGTGGTGTGGGCGGTGGCCAAGGGCTCGCTGGTCAACAAGGCCATCCTCGTGCCGGCGGCGCTGGCCATCGGCACCTGGCTGCCCTGGCTCATCACGCCGCTGCTGATGGTGGGCGGCGCCTTCCTGTGCTTCGAGGGCGTCGAGAAGCTGGTCCACAAATTCCTGCACAAGGACGAGCACGCCGCCGAGGTGGAGCGCCATGTGCAGGCCATGGTCGACGGCGGCATCGACCCGGCCGCGATGGAGAAGGACAAGGTCAAGGGCGCGGTGCGCACCGACTTCATCCTCTCGGCCGAGATCATCGTCATCACGCTGGGCGCCGTGGGCGGCCAGCCGTTCATGACGCAGCTGAGCGTGCTGGTCACGATCGCCTTGGTGATGACCCTGGGCGTCTACGGCCTCGTGGCTGGCATCGTGAAGCTCGATGACCTGGGCCTGTACCTCAGCCGCAAGGCGGGCGGTGCCGCCCAGGCCATCGGCCGCGGCATCCTGCGCCTGGCGCCCTGGCTGATGAAGGCGCTGTCGGTGGTGGGCACCGCGGCGATGTTCCTGGTCGGCGGCGGCATCCTGGTGCATGGTGTGCCGCAACTCGGCCATGCCGTGGAGCACTGGGCCGTCGACGCCGGCGCGCTGGTGGGTTCGCTCGGCTCGATGGGCGTGAACCTGGTGGTGGGCGTGATCGCCGGGGCGATCGTGCTCGGCGCCGTGGAGGGCTTCAAGCGGCTGCGCGGCGGCCGGCAGGCCGCGGCGCACTGAAACACGGCGGCTTCAGCCTTTGCGGCGCAGCACCGCGACGGCCATCATGACCACGCCCAGCGCCAGGGCGAACCAGCCCACGATGTGGGCGCCGGCGACCATGTCGCGCCAGGCCGGCGAGCGCAGCACATAGGGGCCGAGCAGCACGGCCGCGCCGATCGCGGCACACATTGCGCCGCGCAGCAGCATCTGATCGTTCTTCATCGGGCGAAATCTCGCGTTCCAAAAAAAGAAAAAGCGCCCGCTCGGGGCGCTTGCACGCTCGGCAGCGCCGATCAGCCCTGGTGGGGGCGCTTGCCGGGGTTCTTCTTGCTGCGCGTGGCCGAGCCGCGCTCCAGGCTGCGCTTCTGGCCCACGCCCTGCTTGGCGACGGTGGCGCCCGGCAGGGGCTTGGTGGCTTTGCGGTCTGCTTCGGTGACGATCTTGTTGCCCATGTCGGGACTCCTTCGGTTGGCTGATGAAAAAAGGCCCCCACGCTCCCCACTTCGTGGGGTTCGCTGCCCCCAAGGGGGCGCTTTCATCTGGGGGGCGGCCCGGCGATGAAAAATCCGGAACCCCGTATTGGGCCACAGTTGCGGCGGGCTGCCGGCGGGGGCTTCGCATGACGGGCGGATGGCGGCGCGCCCCGGGCGGCCCGCCGACGCGGCGATTTTCGGGTCAAATCGGGCTCCAGCGCGCGCCGGACGGGCGCGGACAGCTATCAAAAATATAGCAAACGAAAGTTCGCATGACTCTTTCGACTCGGTGTGGCGCCGGTGCCGCACGCCGCGCGCTGGTCGCGGCACTGCTCGCCGTGGCGCCCTGGGCCTCGGCGCAGCAGGACGCTTCGCAGTTCCCCGCCGCCGCCACGCGCTTCCTCGACGGCGAGATGCCCGCCATGGAGGCCGCGGTACGCAGCGGCGATCGCGCGTATTTCCACGATGCGATGGCGCGCATGGTCGACTTCGCCGATGCCTGGGGCTTCAAGTCGCGCGCCAACCCCGAACTGGCGCGGTTCCCGATGTGCACCGGCGCCGTGCAGGACTTCCTGGTGGTCGGCTTGTGCCGGGTGACGCCCAACGGCGAGGACTGCACCCCGATGCTGGCCAGCGGCTTCGAGCGCAACCTGCGCGCCTGCCGCGAAGCCGCTCGCTGAAGTCACACCCCCCAAGCCGCTTTGCGGCTCCCCCCTCTCTCGCCTTCGGCGGGACGGGGCGCGTCCAGCGGCCTGGCCAAGCCAGTACCGCGGGTGCCCTGAGGGCTTTGCTGCGCTCGCCGGCCGGGGCTGCCTTTTAGCGTCGTGGGAAGCGCAGCGCGGTGAAACCGGATGAGGCGCGCACTAGCGCGCCGGCGGCGGCGCTGAGCTGCCGGGCGCACCGGCGACGCCGGCCGAAGCGGTCATCGGCCCCGGCGGCCCAGTTCTGGCGCGCTGGCCCTGCTGCCGCACCGTTTTCACGAGCACCTCGTGCAGGCACACCGGGGTGCCATGGTGCCGCAGGTAGGCCTGCATGGCAAGGCTCGTCGCAAGACCGGGGGTGAGGTGCATGGCCGTCTCCTGAGGTGAAGGGCCGCGAGGACGTGCAGGGCTGCGCATGATGCGCCGTCCACGGAAAAATGCACCTGAAACCGCGTGGCCGGGCGGGTTGTTCCGCGCAGCCACGCCTGTGCCCGTCGGCGGCCTGCATCAGGCCTTGCGCAGCCCCTCCAGCGTCTGCAGCAGCACCACCCGGGCCTGGCCGAGGACCATGCCCTTCCACACGTCGTCGTCGCAGTAGAAGGCCTCGCGCACGCCCTGCCGGATGGCGCGCCGCTGCGCGTCCGTCGCTTCGGGGTGGCGGTGCAGCCAGTGGTCGGCGCGCAGGCGGTCCAGCACCTCCAGGTCGGGCAGGGTGCCGAACTCCAGGCCCATCAGCGCCACGGCCGCGGCGGGGCATTCGTCGTAGATCGCCGTGACCACCGGCCCCGAGACGTCGGGCGAGGCGGAGTTGCCCTCGAAAGGCGCGAACACGTCGGCGCCCCACCAGGCGCGTGCGCGCGCCAGGCCGTCCGCGCGGCCGGGGTAGATCTTTTCGCCGTGGCCGCGCGGGCCCAAACCGGTGTGCACGTCGATCCAGCCGATGTGCGTCATGCCGGCGCCGTGCTGGCGCAGCACGGCGCGGATGGTGCGGTTGCTCCAGCTCGGCGCCTGGCCGCCGTAGAACAGGCCGTCGGGCACGGTGTACTGGCCCTTGCTGACCGCGGTGCGCCAGGCGCGCAGGCCGTTCTTCTCGATGTACGCAGCGCGCGCAGCGTCATCGGCGGCGCTGGGCGGCCAGGTGGCGGGGATGGCCAGCGGATCGACTTCGGCGTAGCCCTCGTTGACGGGCAGCGGTTGGCTGAAGTCGATGTGGTTGCGGTTGAGGTCGATGTTGTCCTCGTTGGTGCGACGCAGGTGCGAGAAGCCGTGCGGGTTGACGGCATGCACGAGCAGCAGCGCGATCTTTGCCGCGTCGAAGCGGGCGAGCAGTTCGTCGTCGCGCAGGGTGGCGACCTGGCAGCCCGAGCCGCAGAAGCCCTCGGGGCCGTGCGTGCCCGAAGTGACGATCAGCAGCCGGGTCGCGTCGGCCGGGCCGAGGCGGGCCACGTCCATGGCGAGCATCTCGCCGAGGGCCCCGCGGTGGCCCTCCATTTCGAAGGACTGGACCTGCGCGCCGCGGTCGGCGGCAGCGTCGAGGAACTTGGCGCGGGCTTCGGCATACGTGCCGGAAAAGTGTCGGGAAGCGTGAGTCATGGCGTGGCGCGAGGCAGGGGGGTGGAACGAAGGGAGAGGCTCAGGCGGCGGCACCGTGCGCGCCGACGGCGTCGATGTCCTGGCCGGTGTGGTCCTTGAGCCAGAGCAGGCCCAGCAGCGACACCAGCGTCATCACCAGCAGGTACCAGGCCGGTGCGAGCTTGCTTGCCGTGGCGTTGACCAGCCAGGTGCTGATGAAGGGCGAGAAGCCGCCGAAGAGCGCCACCCCCACGCTGTAGACCAGCGACATGCCGCTGGCCCGCACGCGCTTGGGAAACATCTCGGGCAGCATGGTGATGCCGGGCACGGTCTGCACCACCAGCCCCACGCTCAGCAGGCTCACCACGACGTACAGCACCGCCGGCGACGGCGCCGACGTGAGCCAGAGGAAGCAGGGGTAGATCGCCACGGCCATCGCGACCCGGCTCCAGACGATCAGCCGCTTGCGCCCGACGCGGTCCGACCATCGCCCGACCAGGGGCGCCAGGGCGAAGGAGATCAGCCCCGTCAGCACGGCGCCGAACAGCGCGACCGGCGGCGGCAGGCCGAGCTCCCGGATCGCGTAGGTCGGCATGTAGAAGGTGACCACGTAGGCCGCGACAGTACCACCGACGATGGTGAGGATGGCCGCCAGCACCGTGCCGCCGTGCTCGCCGCACACCTCGGCCAGGCGGCTCTTCTCGGGCGAGCCGGTGGCGGTGCGCTCGTCCAGCGATTCCTCCAGGTGGCGACGGATGTACATGCCCACGGGGGCGATCGCCAGCCCGAGCACGAAGGGCAGGCGCCAGCCCCAGCTCTCCATCGCCGAGGGCGTGAGCGTGGCCGACAGGAGGCCCACCACCACGGCGCCGAGCAGGATGCCCAGCCCCTGGCTGGCGAACTGCCAGCTGGCCATGTAGCCGCGGTCCGCGGGCGTGGCGTGCTCCACCAGCAAGGTGGTCGATGCGCCGACCTCGCCGCCGGCCGAGAAGCCCTGGATGAGGCGCGCGAGCACGATGAGCAGCGGCGCAGCGACCCCGATCTGCGCGTAGGTGGGAGCGAAAGCGATCAGGGCGCAGCCCAGCGCCATCAGGAAGATGGTCAGCGTCATTGCCTTCTTGCGGCCGGCGCGATCGGCATACGCACCGATCACGATGCCCCCGAGGGGCCGCATGATGAAGCCGACGCCGAAGCTCGCCACCGTGAGCAACAGCTGGCCGTAGCCGCTGAAGGTCGGGAAGAACAGCTTGCCGATGGTCAGCGCGAGAAAACCGTAGACCGTGAAGTCGAAGAACTCGAGCGCGTTGCCGATGGTGGTGGCGACGATGGTGCGGCGGCGACTGATCGGCGCACGCGGGGAAGAGGCGGTCATGGGAGGGGTCACGTCCTGGTTGGAATGCGGCAAGGCGCCACGGCTTCACGGCTGATTTGCCGGGGCATGCTAGGCACAGCCTCGTGCGGTGAAAAGACAATAATTCGTGCACGGAGATAACGTCCCGTTATCTGCGGGAATACCCTTCATGAAGCCCAACCAGCTCCAAGCCTTCGCCGCCGTCGCCGCGCAACTGAGCATCCGCGGCGCGGCGCGCGCGCTCGGCATCTCGCAGCCGGCGGTGACGAAGATCGTGCGCGAACTGGAGCGCGAAGTGGGCGCGCCGCTGGTCGAGCGCAGCGTCAGGGGTGTGCGACTCACGACCTATGGCCAAGCCTTCGCGCCACGCGCCCGGCAACTGCTGGAGGACATGCGCCGCGCGCGCGACGAGATCGCGCAGATCCGCGACGGCGTGCGCGGCCGCGTGGCGCTGGCGGTCAGCACATCCTTCGCACTGACGCTGCTGCCGCCGGCGTTCAAGGAGTTCCATGCGTGCCTGCCTTCCGTCGATGTGCATTTCAGCGAAGCGGTGCTGCCGGCCATGCTCACCCAACTGCTCGACGGGCGGCTCGATTTCGCCGTTGCGCACATCGTGCCGGGGACGCTGGGACCCGAGTTCGACAGCACCGAACTGTTCCAGGTTCAGCTGGTCATCGGCGTGCGCCGCCGACACCCGCTGCGGCACGCGCGCTCCCTGCTCGAGTTGCACGGGGCGGAGTGGGCGCTCCCCGGCGACGGCGAGGCGGCCCGCGACGCGATTGCGCCGTTGTTCGCCCCGATGGGACTGTCGCCGCCCCTGCGCGTGGTGCAGGGCCAGTCGGTGACCGTGGCGCTGGCCCTGGTGGGCCACATGGACCTGGTGGGCATGTTCGTGGAGCCGCTCGAAAGCCTCGCGTTCCGCCAGCATGGGGTGGTGCGCGTGGCGCTCGACGAGGCGCTTCCCGCGCTGCGGGTGTGCGTCATCCGGCGCCGCGGCCATGCCCTCACGCCGGCGGCGCAGCAGTTCGTCGAATGCATCCAGCGCTGCGCGCAGCGCTAGCGCCTGTTCACGCGATACGAGGGGAGGCCGTTCCCCGCCAGGGGCCGGCTGCGGTGCGGACGCCTGGCATGGCGTCGACCGGCTCTAGCGCTCGCCGAGGTTGTAGGTCAGCAGCAGCGTCAGCCGCGCACGGCGCAGCGGGTTGCTGGCGCTGGGGTCGCCCGTCGGCTTGGCGATGGCCACGTCCAGGTTGTAGTGCTTGCCGTCGGTGAAGCGCGCCCCCAGGGCCACCGAGCGCAGCTTGCGCGGCGAGGGCTCGCCCTGCTTGAGCGACACCTGCGCAGCCTCGACCAGCAGGTACGGCTCGACCTGCTTGAGCCATTCGCCGCCCTCCAGCTTGAACAGGCGGTTGACCTCCAGGCCCAGGCCCCAGCCCGAGTCGCCCGCCGCGTCGCCGGCCGCATAGCCGCGCCCGAAGCGCTGGTTGCCGAAGGAGATGCGTTCCGAACTGGCCAGCGTGTGGGGGCTGTACTGCGCGCCGAAGCTCACGGCGGTGCCCCACTGGTTGTCGAAGCGGTTGCGCTGGCTCAGGTCGACCACCAGGCGGGTGAAATCGAGTTTGGCCGGGTTCGTGCCTGCCACGCCGGCCACATTGCTGCGTTGTTCGGCCAGGGCGCCGAGGCCGCGCAGGCCCTGGGCCAGCATCACGCTGGCGCTGCGGCTGTGCGTGGGCGTGGCGTCCTGGTAGCTCAGCTGCGCGAACAATGCCCGCACGCGGGTGTCGTCCTCGAGCCGGGTGCCGGTCAGCGGCACACGGTAGTCGTCGAGGTTGTTCACGGCATAGAAGCCGCCGCTGAGCGTGAGGCTGCGCTGGGCACCCAGCAACAGCGGGTAGCTCGCCGAGAGTTCGGCCCGGCGATTGGTGTTGCGCCGCTCGATGCGCGAGCCGCGGTCCATGGCCTCGTCGGGGTAGCCGCGGTAGTGGGTGTACGCGGCCTTGAGCGCCAGCCCATCGGCACCGACGAGCTGCGTGTAGCTGGTGGTCAGAAGCGCCTCGTTGCGCGGGT
The DNA here is from genome assembly GCA_018241185.1 of Pseudomonadota bacterium. Classification (GTDB taxonomy): domain Bacteria; phylum Pseudomonadota; class Gammaproteobacteria; order Burkholderiales; family Burkholderiaceae_C; genus Xenophilus. Next base: position 25,997 of record JAFEEH010000219.1, read on the forward strand.
TGCCCAGCAGGGTGGAGGCGCTGAGCTGGCCCCCGGCGATGAAGGGGTCGTTGATCACGCCGGTCAGCACCGCGCGCGGCGTGGGCTGGCGCAGGTCGGCGCCCAGCGAGATGTCGTAGGGCCGGCGCTTCACGGCCAGCACGAGGGTGGTGGCACCGTCGGTGGTGCCGGGCAGTGCCGCCGTCGCGGTCACGGTGAGGCCGGGCAGGCGCGCCATGAGCTGTGTCGCGCGCTCGAAGGTGGCCTGGCGCAGCGGCCTTTCGGCGCGCAGCGCTTCGGCCATCGCGCGCAGGCGGGCTTCCGACGGGCCGGCGTCGCCCTCGATGCGGACGTTGGCGATATAGCCCTCGACCGCCACCACCCGCACGACGCCGCCGTCGAAGGACTGCTCGGGCACATAGACGAAGGCCAGCGGATGGCCGCGTTCCTTGTACAGCGCCGTGGCTTCGCGCGCGGCCTGCACCAGCCGGGCCACCGGCACCGGCTGGCCGGCCAGCGGCGCGAAGAAGGCCGCTACATCGGCGAAGGGCAGGGCGGCCACGCCCTCGATGTCGAAACGCGAGGGCGTGACCGTCTGGCCCATCCGGCCGGCCGCCTGGGCCGGCGTCTGCACGTCCACCTGCGCCCTCGGGGCCGGCACCGGCGCTTGCGACGCGGGCAGCGGCAACTGGTCCAGCGGGTTGCCGGCGGATTGCGCCTGCGCGGCCGCCACCAGACTGCCAGCCAGCGCGATGCCCAGCCCGGAGCGGCGCAGATGGACGCGGGTCCTCATCGCTTGCCGAAGCCGCCGAGGCCGCCGAGGCCGCCGAGCGTGCCCGTCAGTCCGCCGGTGAGGCTGCCGACCGTGGTGCCGATGCCGCCAGCCAGCGTGGCGCCACCCGTGCCGCCGCTGGTGCCGCCACCGGTGATCGGCGCGGTGATGGGGGCCGTGATCGGTGCCGTGATGGCCACCACCGGATTCACGACCGGCGCCACCGCCGACACCACGGGGGCCGTGATGCTGCCCAAGGCACCCGTCACCGGCGCCACGGTGGTGCCGACGGTCGTGGTCACCGGGGCCACGACGCTGCCGACCGTGGTGATGACCGGCGACACGACGGTGCCGACCGTCGTCGTGACTGGCGCCACGATGCTGCCGACCGTGGTGGTGACCGGCGCAACAACGCTGCCGACCGTGGTGGTGACTGGCGCCAATGCCGTGCCGACGCCTGTCGTGGCGACGCCGAGTCCCGCGCCGGCCGATACGCCACCGCCGCCTGCACTTGCCCCCGCGCCGACTCCCGCCGCAACGCCCAGTCCGCCGGTCAGGCCGCCCAGGCTGCCGATTCCACCCAGGCCGGTTCCGCTCCCGCCGTTGAACAGGTCTCCGGCGTAGCCGACCGTGTTGCCCAGCGCGCCCGTCACCCCGTCGGCCTGCTGGCCCGGCAGCGCCTGGCCCAGCTGCCGCACGGCACCGCCCAGGTTGTCGGTCAAGGCGTCGATCGGCGCGCCCAGGCCGGTGGCGTCGCCGATCCGCTGCGTCGTGCCCACCAATTGGCGGTCGACCGCCACCACGAGTTCGCTGCCGCGGCCGGTGACCTGGCGCACGGCACCACTGGCCAGCACGTCGCCCACCCGGCCACCCACTTCGCCCACGCCATCGCCGACCCGGTCCACCAGGCCGCCCACGGGCTGCGTGACGGCAGCCAGCGGCGTGCCGGTGCCCAGTGTGCCGACCCCGTTGCCGAGGCTCGACACCGCGGTGCCGACCTGGCGCACCGCCGGGTCCGCGCTCGAAAGCGTGGTGCCCACCGGGTCGCTGGTCTGCCCGAGCTTGCCCAGGCCGTTGGCCACGCCCTGGCCCAGGGTGCTGACGGCCCCGCCGGTCGAGGTGACCGCGCCACCCACGCCGGCCGTGGTGCCGCCGAGCGGCGTGCCGCTGCCCACCTGGCCGAGCTGGCTGCCCAGCGAGCCGACAAGCTGGCCTGTCTGGTCGACCGTCTGCCCGGCCGACTGGATGAGGTTGTTGCTGGCCGCCAGGGCCCTGTCGGGCGTGGTGCCACCACCGCCCGTACCACCGCCGCCGCCTGGAGTTCCACCCCCGCCGCCTCCGCCACCGGTGCCGCCACCGCCGCCCGCCACTCCCGTACCTGCGCCGGAGCCCGTGCTGCCGCCGCCCGGCGCGTTGGTGCCGCCGCCCGCGCCCGCGGTGCCAGTCCCGCCCTCGCCGCTGCCGCCACTGATCGCCGATGGCGCCCTGGTGCTGGTGCCGCCGAAGCCCAGCGAGGTCGAGCCCTTGGACGCGCAGGCGCCCAGGGTCGACAAGGCTGCCACGGCCGCCATCACGGCAGCCAGCCTGCCGAAGCGCATTTCCCTCTGACTCGAAGCGTTCATTTCGCTCTCCTGTCCGTTTTCATGCTCGGGGCGGTGCCCGTCGGGCGCCGTCGGTTTTGGCCTCGGCCAACCGCGGTTGGCACTTCGGCAGACACCAGTGTGTTCCTTCGAGAATCATTTCTTTACAGTCGTAACACACCCCTTGCGGCGCATTTGGACAAAAAAATCACGAATGCGAAATCAAAGAAAACCAGCTAAGAACTAAGGCCTAAAAGTCGTGGTAGGCCAAAGGTTCTGCTCTTGAGGGCGGGCTGGCATGGTGCCCGCGGCCTGCTGCGCGAAGTCGGCTAAGGTCGGCCCATTCCATCGCGAGGCCTGTCGTTCATGACCCAACCTGCCCCCATCGAAATCGAGACCGGCCCCGAGCCACGCGCCGCCGTACTGCTGATGCATGGCCTGGGCGACGAAGGCCGCAGCTTCGTGCCGCTGGTGCAGGAACTGGCGCCGGCCCTGGCGGCGGTGGGCGCCGTGCGCTTCGTGTTTCCCAATGCGCCCGAGATGCCGGTCACCATCAATGGCGGCTACCGCATGCCGGCGTGGTACGACATCCTGGGCCCCGGCCATCCCGAGGACGAGGCGGGCCTGCGTCGTTCTCAGGCGGCCATCGAATCGTTGATCGCCGCCGAGGCGGTGCGTGGTATCTCCGCGTCGCGCATCGTGCTCGCGGGGTTCTCGCAGGGCTGCGCGATGGCGTTGCTCACCGGGCTGCGCCATCCTGAGCGGCTGGCGGGCATCGCGGGCCTGTCGGGCTACCTGCCGCTCGCGGAGCTCACGGCGGCCGAGGTGCACGCGGCGAACCGCGGCACGCCTATCTTCCTGGCGCATGGCACGCAGGACGACATCGTGCCCTTGGGGCGCGCCGAGTTCGGCCGCGACGCCCTGCGCGCGCTCGGCTACGACGTGCAGTGGCACAGCTATCCGATGGCGCACAGCCTGTGCATGGAAGAGGTCGACGCGTTGGGCGCCTTCCTCGCCGACGTGCTGGCGCCCCGAGCGCGGCACACCCCGAACGGAGACTTTTCATGATCGTCGTCATCGGCACCGCGCTTGCGCGCCCCGACACGCTGGATGAAATGCGCCGCCTGTCGATCGAGCACGTGGAGCGCTCTCGCCGCGAACCCGGCTGCGTATCGCACGAGGTCGCGATCGACGCGCTGCGCCCGCTGCAACTGACCTTCACCGAACGCTGGAGCGACGCGGCGGCGCTGGCTGCGCACTTCCAGGTCGACGCCTCGCGGCGCTTCGCCAAGGCGCTGGCGACGCTCGGTGCCGAGCCGCCGCAGATGACGCTGTACGTCGCCGACGCCGTGACGCCGGCGCAACTGCTTGCGCAGGCGAGCCCCAAGGGCGGCTGAGCTGCGGCCGCTGCCATAGGGTCTTTAGGGGTCGAATCGGCCTCTGGCGCCCGCGGGACGGGCGCCGGCAGCTATGAAAAGCATAGCAAACGGGTCGTCGCCCGGTCGCGGAATCGGCCGCCCGACGCGAAGGCGCGGGCGGTGTTACCGTGCGGCCCAATCCGAGATTCACGAGACACCTGCACATGAGCAAACTGCAGCAGCGGCTGGGAGCGATACCGCCGGCGAGGCTGAAAGGCATCCGCCGGGGCATCGAGAAGGAAAGCCTGCGTTCGCAGCCCGATGGCAAGCTGGCCCTCACGCCGCACCCCGCGGCGCTGGGCAGCGCCCTGACGCACCCGCACATCACGACCGACTTCAGCGAGTCGCAGCTCGAACTCATCACCGGCGTGCACGCCGACGTCGAAGCCTGCCTGGCCGAACTGACCGAGGTGCACCAGTTCACCTACCGGGCGCTGCAGGGCGCGGCGGGCGAGCCGGGCGAGGTGATGTGGGTGTCGAGCATGCCCTGCGGCCTGCCGTCGGACGAGAACATCCCGCTCGGGCGCTACGGCACCTCGAACGTCGGGCGTGCCAAGAGCGTGTATCGCATGGGCCTGGCGCACCGCTACGGCCGGCGCATGCAGACCATCTCGGGCATCCACTACAACTGGTCGCTGCCCGAGGTGAAGAGCGACGAGTACTTCGCGCTCATCCGCAACTTCCGCCGCCACGCCTTCCTGCTGCTGTACCTCTTCGGTGCCTCGCCCGCCGTGTGCGCGAGCTTCGTCGAGGGCCGGCCGCACGAGCTGCAGCCGCTGGGCGAGTACACGATGTACATGCCGCACGGCACTTCGCTGCGCATGGGCCGGCTGGGCTACCAGAGCGAGGCGCAGGCCTCGCTGTTCGTGAGCTACAACAGCCTGGACGGCTACGGTGCCTCGCTGGCCGACGCGCTCACGCGCCCCTACCCGGCCTACGAAGCCATCGGCATCCGCAACCTGGGCGGCGAGTACAACCAGCTCGCCACCACGCTGCTGCAGATCGAGAACGAGTTCTACGGCACGATCCGCCCCAAGCGCGTGATCTTCCCCGGCGAGCGCCCGCTGCATGCGCTGCGCGAGCGCGGCGTCGAATACGTCGAGGTTCGCCTGATGGACCTCGACCCCTTCGAGCCGGTCGGCATCCGCGCGCAGACCATGCGCTTCCTCGACATCTTCCTGCTGCACTGCCTGCTGGCCGACAGCCCGCCCGACAGCCGCGACGAGATCGGCGAGATCGCGCACAACCAGCATCTCACGGCCGCACGCGGGCGCGAGCCAGGGCTGTCGCTGCAGCGCGGCGGCCGGCCGGTGAAGCTGGTGGAGTGGGGCGCCGAGATCCTCGACCAGTGCCGTCCCATCGCCGCTGCGCTGGATGCCGCCCAGGGCGGCGAGCTGCACGCCCACGCGCTCGATGCCGCGCGGGCCGCCCTGGCGGCGCCCGACACGCTGCCCTCGGCGCGCGTGCTGGCGCACATGGCCGCCGAGCACGGCAACTCGTTCACCGCCTTCACTCGCGCGCGCTCCGAAGCCGTACGCGACACGCTCCTGGCCCTGCCCTGGAGCGCCGAGCGCCAGCAGGCCTTCGAGGCGGCCACGGCCGCTTCGGTGGAGGAGCAGCGGCGCATCGAGGCGGCCGACACGATGCCCTTCGAGCAGTACCGGGAGCAGTACGTGTCGCCCGCACGCCTGGGCCTGCGGCCGCTGCGCGGCGACGTGGCGCTGGCGATCTGAGCCGGGCCGGCTGTCCGGCGCCGGACAGCCGACCGGCGCGAAGGATGGAACACTGCCTGCGCGGCGCGCGTCGCGCCTTGCCTTCAACACCCTCTCAAGGAGACCCATGATCCACGTCATCGCCACCGTCGAGCTCAACCCGGGCACGCGCGACGCCTTCCTCGCCGAGTTCCACAAAGTCGTGCCCACCGTGCTGGAGGAGGCCGGCTGCGTCGCCTACACGCCCACCGTCGACAACCAGCCTGCCATCCCCGGCCAGTTCGAGGTGGGGGCCGATCGCGTGGTGGTGGTCGAGCAGTGGGAAAGCCTGGATGCCCTCAAGGCCCATGGCGCCGCGCCGCACATGAAGGCCTATCGGGCGGCCGTCAAGGCCTATGTTCGAGGCATGGAGCTGCGGGTGCTGACCCCGGCCTGAGTGAATCCTCGCGCCGCCGGCGCATCGCCCAGACAGCGGGACCCTCGGGTCCCGCTTCTTTTTGGTGCATGGACCCTCGCCAAGACAGGACTTTTGCCACATATAGGCCATTTGGCTTATCAAACTTTTGCATTCAAAGGTTTCCAAAGTCGTCACAAAGTGTGAAACTGAATACCTCTGACTGACATTGGGCCACCACCGTGAACTTCTTCGACTTCCAGCACAACCCTGCCTCCGTGCAGGTCGAGGAGCTTGAGTTCGCCGTTGTCACGGCGCGCCGGCCCGATCGCCACATCGACGCCACCATCGGCGAAGTGCTGCGGGTCATCCACGACAAGATGGGCATGCACTTCGTGTTCGCCTCCGAAGTGGTGGTGGGCGCCGCGCCGGAGCCGGGCCGCGAGCTCTCGGAGGCCGCCCAGTGGTACCTGTTCGACAGCGCTTTCTGCCGCGACGAGGTGATGCCTCACTGGATCCAGGCCGATGCACCGCTGCCCACCGGCTGCTTCACGGTGCCAGTCGTGCTGGCGAGCGGCAGCGTCGTGGGTGTGATCTACGCGCCGCGTTTCGCCGCCGACGCGGGACGCGAGCAACAACTGCTGCGCCAGGTCGAACTGTCCAGCCAGCTCATCGCGCGCCGGATCGACGAGCGCAACCGTCCCGTGGCCGCACCGCGCGCCACCGGTGAAACCGCCACCATCACCCCCTTCGTCGAAGCGCAGCCGCAGCCCGTGCCGGCCGCGGTGCCGCAGTTCGACGACATCCCGCGCACCTGGGCCCTCGCGGCCTGAGGACGCCCCGGCTCCCGCCCTTTTCTGCCGGCGCATCGCGCGCTGCACGGCATGCGTGCGCCCGCGACAGGCCCGTCGCTGCGGCAGGCACTACAGTCGCCGGTTGCCATCCTCCGGCCGCGGGCCTTCGGGCGCGTGCGGCCATTCAAAGCCAGACAAGGAAAGGAAACCGAGCGTGAACATCGATTTCAAGGGCCGCGTGGCCATCGTCACCGGGGCCGGCGGCGGCCTGGGCCGCCAGCATGCGCTGGCCCTGGCGGCGCGGGGCGCCAAGGTGCTGGTCAACGACCTGGGCGGCGCGGTGGACGGGCAGGGCGGCTCGACCACGGCGGCGCAGCAGGTGGTCGACGAGATCCGTGCGGCCGGCGGCGAAGCCCTCGCCAACGGCGCCTCCGTCACCGACTTCGTCGCCGTGCAGGCGATGGTGCAGCAGGCGGTGGACGCCTGGGGCCGCGTCGACGTGCTGGTCAACAACGCTGGCATCCTGCGCGACAAGAGCTTCGCCAAGATGGACCTGGCCGACTTCCGCCTCGTGGTCGACGTGCACCTGATGGGCGCCGTGCATTGCACCAAGGCCGTCTGGGCGCTGATGAACGAGCAGAAGTACGGCCGCATCGTCATGACCACCTCGTCCTCGGGCCTGTACGGCAACTTCGGCCAGAGCAACTACGGTGCCGCCAAGCTCGCGCTGGTGGGCCTGATGCAGACGTTGAGCCTCGAGGGCGCCAAGAACAACATCCACGTCAACTGCCTGGCGCCCACGGCCGCCACGCGCATGACCGAGGGCCTGATGCCGCAGGAGGTGCTGGAGGCGCTCAGGCCCGAGGCCGTGGTACCGGCGATGCTGGTGCTGGCCGCCGAGAGCGCGCCCACGCGCACGATCCTGTGCGCTGGCGCCGGCACCTTCGAGGCGGCGCACATCACGCTCACGCAGGGTGCCTACATCGGCCTGGCGGCCGACACGCCGGAGCAGCTGGCCGCGCGCCTGCAGGAAGTAACCGACCGCAACGGCGAGCAGGTGCCGCAAAGCGGCGCCGCGCAGGGGGCCAACGAGGTCGGCAAGGCGATGGCGGCGCGCCGCTGAGGCGCCCGCCACCCGCCTTTTTCAGGACGCCGGCGCGCCCGTGGCCGCCGGCACTTCCGGCGCGTGCTGCAGCGCGGCCGGCAGGCGCGGGTCGAGCCAGTCCATGCGCCAGGCCAGCACCGCGATCGCAGCGACCAGCACCACCGCAGCCGCCGCACCGGCGAAGCCGTTGCGGTCGGCGAAGGGGTCGCGCGTCATGCGCCGCGCCGTGGCCGGCACATGCGCCACCTGCGACAGCGAGGCGCCCAGCCGCACGTTGACCTTCATGCGCCCGTTGATGGCCCAGCCGCTGGCGTCCAGGATCGGCCCCAGGCTGCGCTGGCGCAGCTTGAGCCACGCGATCAGCATGCTCGGCCCCGAGATCGCCAGCACGATGCCCGCCAGGGCGATCGGGATCCACGCGCCCAGGTCGATGAACTTCGCGAAGATGCCCACCATCACCGCGCTGATGCTGCCCAGCGCCACGCCAATGGCCGCCACCGTGCCCACGTCGATGCGCCCATTGCCGGCCTTCGGCACCACGCCGGGCTTGGCCGGTGCGGCGGCGGCCTTGTCGGCCGTGGTGAGCGAAGTGGCCACCGATGTCAGCGAGCTCTGCGCCGTGGCCTCGCTGGCCGCGGCGCGCTTGGCCACCTGCTCCTCGATGACGCGCACGAATTTCTTGTAGGGCGAGAAGAAGGCCTGCGCCACGCTGGTCGGGTTCTCGATCAGTTTGGTGATGCTGGCGTCCCAGTCGCGGCCCTGCCGGTCGTAGAAGACACCATTGCGCCCCACGAAGAGGAAGTCGACGTCGCCGGCGGTGAATGCGGCCACGATGCCCATTTTCTTGCCTTCGCGCGTGCAGTCGCAGTACGCCAGGCAGGTCTTGGCCAGGCCGGCCAGCATGGCGTGCTTCTTCGCGTCGTCCACCCGCACGGTCAGGTCGCAGCTGCGGCCGTCGAGGTACAGCGTGCCGGCCTGGAAGATCGCGCCCTCGCGGTGGTAGAAGGCCTTGAAGGACACGAAGTTGTGCAGCAGCGCGACCAGGTCGCGGCGCAGGCGGATCAGCCGTTCCAGATCGACGATGCGCGCGTTGTGTGCCTCCACGCCCTCGTCTTCGGCGATGAGCGCGAGCAGCGCGGGCCGCGCTTGAAGCCACGCGTCGAGTGCGGTCGAGTCGGCGGCACCGAGCTTCGTGTCGGGCCGCGTGCGCAGCCACTCGCGACACGGTGCCAGGCGGGCGAGCAGGTCGCGCCACTGCGCCTCGCTCAGCGCCTCGGTGCCCTCGCCGAGCAGCGGCACCGCCGCCGCATCGCGCAGGCGCGCCAGCGCGTCGGCCCAGGCGGGATTCACATGTCCACCCAGCGGCAGGGTGCGGCCCGGCGTCACGGGCGCGAGCGGCAGTGCGGCGAGCGCCGCGGCGTGCGCGTCGATGGCCTGGCCCGCCAGCGCCTCGTACTCGGCAGGCGAAGGGTTCAGCGCCGGCACGGCCTGGATGTCGTACGCGGCGACGCGGCAGCGCGCGAAGAAGTCTTCCACCTTGTCGTGCACCGCCTCCACCGCCTGCGCGGCATCGAGCGTGCGGCCGCCCAGCGGCATGGCCGGGCCGTCGGCGACGGCGCGCGCATGCCAGTCGCGCAGCGCCTGCACGTCGGTGAAGAAGCTGTCGGCGTGGGCGCGGTCGACGCCTGGCTCGCCGTTGCGGTCCTGCACGCTGCCGTGGGTGGCGACGATGCGCCGGATCAGCTGTTGCGTCGGCGCGTCCTGTGCCGTCGCCACCGTCACGATGCCGTCGCCGTTGAAGCGCATCGCGGCCAGCAGCTCGCTGCGGCCCGTCACATCTTCCAGCGTGAGCGCGTCGCCCGCGCCCTTGCCCACGATCTCGAGGATGCGCGCCACCTCCGGCGCCATCGCACTGCCGTCGACGAGGTCGGCCACGGCGAGCGTATCGTGGGGCGCGAGCAGGGTGTCGGGATCGCGAAGTTCCCTGCACACCCATTCGCATGCCGCGATCAGCTCTGGTGGGCGGATGCGCCCGTCATGGTTGGTGTCGATCAGTTCGAGCGTGCGGGAATCGAACTCCAGGCCCTGCACGGGGCAGGCCAGTGCGACCCACAGCTTCGGATCCAGCTCCCCCAGGCGGGCGATGTCGTCCCCACTGCGAAAGACCACCTGGTCCACCCCTCCTGCGCGGACGAACTGCCACGCGTGCGGCGTTGCCGCGTTCGGTCCCCCCATCCTCACTCCTGCGTGCCGTCGGCGGTGCGGATGGTGCTGCGGTCGCGGTGCTTGGCGGTGCGTTCGGTCTTGTGCTCGATCTGGCGCTTGAGCTTGTCCAGCGCGCCGCGGAAGGCGTCGTCCAGTGTTGCCGCATCGTGCGTCACGGCGAGGGGAGCGTGGTGCGCAAGCCGCGCTTCCATCACGCAACGCTTGTCGGCATCGCTGGCGCGCTGGCCGTTCTCGTCGCTCAGGTGCACCTCGACGCGGGTGAGGTCGTCCGCATAGCGGTGCAGTTGCTGGCGCAGTTCCTCGTCGGCCCAGCGGTCCAGCGATTCCTTGTTCTCGACGCCGTTGCTCGTGTTCAGCTGGATTTGCATGCGTGCCATCTCCTGAGGGAATTCAACATGCCGTCGAGGGTGCGGCATGTGGGGGCCGACAGGCGTAGGCCGAGGCCCATGCCGTCGCCCGGCGATCCCGCCCAATCGGCCGGCTCGCCTCGGCGCGCACCCGAGGATCGGCCTTTGCCTACAGCCGCCGCCGCCCGGTGCGCGCTAGCGTCGGGCGTGCCTTGCGGGCACGTGCGTTTCGACTTTCACAGGATCTACCAACATGAAGAAATACCTGATCGCGCTGGCCGCTGCCGGCTTGTGTGCCGCCAGTCTTGCCCAACCCATGCGTCCGCCGCCGCCGCCGGGCCCGCACATGGAGCGCCCGTATGCGCGCCCTCACCATCGCAAGCACAAGGTATGGGTGCCCGCGCACCGCGACCATCGCGGCCGCTATGTGCGCGGCCACTACGTCTGGCGCTGAGCCTCCCGCTCGGTGTTCTAGATAAAAAGGGCCTGCAACGCCCGCCAGACGGGTGCGAGCAGCTATCAAAAAGTGAGCGGCACGGCGTTGGACGTCGTGCCGCTTTCGCGTGGGGCTCAGCCGTCGCTCAGCGCTCCTGCAGCGTCGCGTCCTTCGGGTAGCCGATGGTGTAGTCGGCCGTGAAGCGGGCCCGCTGGCCGGCGCCCAACTCCGTGCGCCACATCGCCACGCCGGGCTGCCTGTTCCAGGCCAGCTCGGCCGGCTGCGGCGAGAAGCTTGCAGCCACCCGCACCTGCTCGTTCACAGACACCGGTGCGGCTTCCAGCACCTGCAGGGCGATCGGCGTGCGGTGCCGGCTCTCGATCACATACGCGCGCTGCACCTGGCGCTCGGCGCGGCTGCCGGCGAAGCCGCCGCTGCCCTGGTGGTCGCGCTCGGGCTCCGCGCTCACGCGCACCAGTTCGTCGCGGCCGAAAGAGAGCGTCACGCGCGCCGGCCCGTCGACGTTGCCCGGCGCGTTCCACTGGCCGCTGCCGACGAAGGCGCCGTCACGGTACAGCTGCAGCGCACCGGCCGGCCACACGCCTTCGGGCTGCGCGATGTCGGCGATCAGGTAGCCGGCCTGCTCGAGACGCGGGCTGATGCGCACGGCCACCTGCGCCGTGTCCTCGTGCTGGCCCAGCGGCATGGCCACGCGCTGGCCGTTCGAGGGCACGTCGATGGGCTGCGTCACGTCGAACTCGGTGGCGAAGCTGTTCTGGAACACGTTGACATCGAAGAGGGGTCGTTCCGCTGCCATCGCCTTGGCCGCGGCCACGGGCGCCGGCGCCGGCGCCATCGCGAAGCGCGCGACGCTGTCTTCGCGCGCGACCTGCTGTTGCGGTGGCGGCTCGACGCCGATGCGCCACGGTGCCGGCGTGCGGCCCGCCGTGTTGCGCCTCGGCTGGCCGGTGGACAGCACCAGCTTCACGCCGCGCCAGTCCTCGCCCGTGGCCTGCGCGACCAGCGCCTGGCGCTCGATGCGCAGCTTGCGGGTGCTGGTGTCGAGCAGTGCGCGGTAGCTGGGCGTCCAGCCCGGCCCGGCCACCTGGTAGCTCAGGCGCAGCTCGGCTTCGCGCGGTGCGTCGAGCGTCACCGTCACGGCCGTGACCTGCCCGTTCTCGCCGCCCTGGCTGCGCTGGCGCTCGGCCAGGAGCGGCTGCAGTTGCCGGTCGAGGTCTTCCTGCCGCCGGTCGATCTGGTGCTGGCGCAGCAATGATTCCTGGCCGGTGCGGCGCATCGCTTCGGCGGTCGCGGCCAGGTTGCGCGCATCGATCGCGGGCCGCTTCGCATCGCCGTCGCCGCCACCCAACCCCTTGAGGTAGCCCGTGACCAGGCCCAGCGCATCGCGCTCGGCCTGCAGCGTGGCCTTCTGGTCTTCCAGCGCGCGGATGCGGCCGTCGAGCGCATTGGTGGCGCAGGCGGCGGACAACGCGCGCGGCTCGGTGATGACCGAGGTCTCGCCCACGCGCACCGAGGCATCGGCGCTGACTTGCAGGCTCTGCACGTCCAGGCCCGCGGGCAGGCAGGCGATGGTGACGCTGCGGCTGCCAGCCGGGATGCGCGCCACGCGTTCGACGGTCGCGCTGCCGGGGTAGACCTTGACCTGCGCGATGCGCGATGCGACCGCCGCGGGCGGCGGCAGGTCGAGTGCGACGGCCGGCAGGGCGAAGGCCACAGCGAGTGCGGCCAGCAGCGGCGCGGGGCGCAGGAGGGTCGAGGGCAGGAAGGGCATGGTGGACTTCTCCGGAGTTGTGGAAGACGCCGCTTGCAGGCGGCGATGAAGGCTCATACGGCGCACGCGGCGTTTCGGGGTTGGCGCATTCACTGTTTCAAGCAAAAAAGGCCTGCAGCGCCCGTGGGACGGGCGCGGGCAGCTATCGATTCCATAGCAGACCGCGGCGATGTCGCCCGCGCGTCTGTCGCCGATGCAACCGCTGCGGGCGATGGCGTCGCGCACGGGACGACGCGCAGGGCACGCGCTTCCTAGAGTGCCTGCACCGTTCCATCAGGAGTCCTCCGATGCTCGACACGATCACCGCCATCAACGCCAGTGCCGCCTTCAACCGCTGGGCCGGCTTCGAGGTCACGCAGGCCGCCGAGGGCCAGGCCGAACTGCAGCTCGCCTGGCGCGCAGAGGACATGGGCCAGTACGCCGGCTTCCTGCACGCGGGGCTGATCGGCGCGCTGATCGACACCGTGTGCGGCTTCGCGGCGGCGACGGTGTCGGGCCGTGTGCTCGCATCGCACTTCGCGGTCAACTGCCTGGCGCCGGCGGTGGGCGAACGCTTCGTCGCGCGAGGGCGCGTGGTGCGGGCGGGGCGCAAGCAGGTATTCACGACGGCCGAGCTGTTCGCCGAGGCACGCGCGGGCGACGCGGCCACGCGCAAGCTGGTCGCCACCGGCGACGCGATCCTGGTGCCGGTGGACGAGACCGCGCCCGCGCGCTGATCAGCCCAGGCCGTCGAGCGTGGCGAGCACGCGCGCCTGCACCCGGGCTGCTTCCGCCGGACGCTCGGCCAGCCAGCGGTGGAGCAGGTGGCCGGCGCCTTCGAGCACGATCACTTCCACGCGTTCGGCCCCCCGCGCACGGCGGCGGTAGGCGGCCGTGACGGCGGGCGGGATCACCGCATCCTCGCTGCCGAGCACCAGCAGGAGGCGGCCGTCGAAGCGCGCGAGTGCTGCGAAGGCGGGCGAGTTCTCGAAGTCCGTCGTCGCGCGGATGGTGCGCTGGAAGGCCGGGCCGAAGGGCTGCGATTCGGCCGCCGCTTCGTAGGCCGCGGGGCAGAACAGCA